>CAIWTN010000141.1 GCA_903915625.1 uncultured Pseudomonadota bacterium
ATGCAGCAAAGAATTTAGAGCGCTATAGTACGGTGAGTTCCACCGGAATTAACGCCTGCGGAGCTGGGAGTTCCGTCGCACCTGGGCAACCAGGCAGACGTAGCCCGGCGCTGAAGCAGGAATCTTATATAGTAATAAATGACTATATTTAGAGGAACGGTATCTAAAGATATCAGAAATTTACTGACGGTGCCTGACCACCACCTCCAAAAAAAAATAAATTTGTCAAAAATTTCATTTAATTGAATCTATCTATTCACAATTTTCCGAACTGTACAGTTCAAGTTCCCTAAGCATCTACCGATATACGGCATGTCACAGCGCCATGGTGATAACTCCACATCACCGCTTGAAAGGAGCAACGACATGTCAATATCTAGGCACACGTGTTTTGCAAGCGCTTTACTGTCCCTCACAGTTTCATGTAAGACACCCGCCAATCAAAATCCTGCGGCTTTGCAAAAAGATCAGTCATCAGCTTTTGCGAGTGAGGCACAAAGTGAACAAGACTCTCAAAACGGCGAGCAAGGCCTAGCTCTTTTTGGAAGGCCTGGCGGCAGATCCCCTTTTAACTGGTACAAACGTGACACCAGTGGCGAACGCTCAGCTCGCGTAACCGGCCGGACCCCACCACCGCCAAGGCCGATTTTACCACCAAATAAGCCTCCTGTTCGAACTCCTCCTCAGTGCCATGACGACGAAGAGGCGCAACCACTGCGGTGCGCCAAATTACCTGCAGTATCTGCCACCGATATTATCGATCAGAAGGCAGCAATTCGCCTTGGAAAAGCATTATTTTGGGATATGCAAGTAGGCAGTGACGGCCAAACCTCTTGTGCGACCTGCCACTATCAAGCAGGAGCCGACGCCAGGACCATTAATACGCTGCATCCTGGTCCTGATGGCGTCTTCCAAAGTAATGGAGTCACTGCTGCCGGACAGAATTTTCGCTTAAGTTCAATAATTAACGATGACCGAGTCGGATCCCAAGGTGTCGTCAACGCAGAGTTCCTATCCATACCAAGCAATATTTATGAAGCTAAAGATAACTGCAACCTAAAGGCTGAAGCGCCTTTTGGCACGCAGCGCGCGGTTACGGGCCGAAATACGCCGACTGTGATAGGAGCCATCTATAATGTGGAAAATTTCTGGGACGGTCGTGCTCACACAAAATTTAATGGCTTCGATCCGTTTGGCGACACCGCAAATGCAGCACAGAAGACTGTACTCTCAACCAACGCTAGCCTTGCCTCGCAAGCGGTAGGACCTGTGAACAATTCGGTTGAAATGGCTTGTGCTGGTCGAGCATTTAACGGCCCGAACAGTGTCGCAGCAAAACTCATCTCGCGACCCGTACTGCAGTATCAGCTAGTTTCGCGTACTGACAGTGCACTCGGAAGTATGTCTGCATTCCCAGGCAAAGGACTACGCTGCGGTAGAAACAACTGCACTTATCAAGAACTGATTAACACAGCATTCAGCCGCGATATTGCGAACGACGCCGTCAATAATTTCAGCCGCATTTGGGGCCAAGCTGTCATGGCGTATGAAGCCACGCTGATTCCAGACGACACCCCGATGGACCGCTATTTACTTGGGCAAAACCGAGCCCTAACTCCGAATCAGCAGCGGGGACTCAATATTTTCAATGGCAAAGCGCACTGTTATGAATGCCATTCAGGTCCCGAGCTATCGGATTCAAGCTACACTTACCTCTTCCGCGAGGGCCCATTGAACGACGACGGTGCCGACCAGGGTTTCCACAATCTGGGAGTAAGACCCACGGAAGAGGATCTTGGCCGTGCCTACACTGGTCCTGGTGGAGTGTCCTTTGCGCGTAGCAACTCCATCTACAATCGTGGCGCATTCAAAACACCTATGCTCCGCAATATAAAGCTGACAGCTCCCTATTTTCATAACGGCGGCAAAGCCACTCTTGAAGAAGTGGTCGACTTCTACGCCCGAGGCGGCGATTTTGCAAATCCAGAGCTTACCAGCAAGCTCGAAAAGTTTAGTTTAGGAGCGCAAGAGAAAGCTCAGCTTGTCGACTTTTTGCGTCATGGTCTCACTGACTGCCGCGTCGAAAAACAGCGAGCGCCGTTTGACCACCCTTCTTTGCCTCTCCCTAACGGTCCACTCCTTAGGGAGACTGGAGCACAGGGTCTAGGTTTCTGCCCATAGGGTCTAGCTAATCCAGGTGCCGACACGTCGGCACCCCTCATTCAGACACCGGATTCGGCACCGGACCTTCGACCTTAAGCGATTGCTCGTAAATCTCGGGGATCAGAGTCCAATGCCCAATGCCACCATCGAAGGTGGGCGGCCGCAACCGGTGAGACATATAATCCGGGCGATCCCAGCTAATCCATTCGCCACCGATGATGTTACCCTGGGCATCTAGTTCAAGGTTGTAGCGGTAGGTTATTTTAACTAAGTAGTCCGCATTCTTTGCGCCTAGATTATCCCAGTGCGCCTCGCTTTCCTGCACATATTCCAGCACGGTCTCTTGCTCAATAATTTGGGCCGTATTTGGTGCGGCAGTATTGTAGATAGGCGCATCCTTCTTCACTGTCTTGGAGCTGTAGCCATAGACGGGTTGATTCCACACCTCTTCTCCGCGCGTCACATCAATCACGACACCCTGCTGATTTAGCCCGATTCGATTCGCCAGAATGATATGAAAAGACCCCGCATTAATGCCTTTACACTCAGGGCTCACCGCTCTCTCTGGAAACTTCTTCAAATCTTCTCGGCACCTCTGACCAGCTGCGACCTTGCGCCAAGTGCTGGCTTTAGCTCTAGTCTTTTTGTTATCGCGGTAGATTTTTGACTGATAATAAATCAGTAAAGCTTCAATATCAGATGCGCCAAAAGGCACCATAATCCCGGTCTTCCCCCTTAGGACAACTGGTTTTGGTGCCGCAAAATTGAGCGCTGCCGAGGCCCAACCATCACAAAGACCTTCCCAGTCATTGGTCTCAATACTGGTTCTCTGACGCTCCCAATTAACACTGAGAAAATCAAAATTACCTGCATAAATCTCGTATTTATGTGCCGGCGAGAGTCGAGCTAATTGCGCCAAACTCATGGATCTAATCTCAGCTTCAGTAAACTTTTTGAAGGTGAGCGGGTGAGCCGCCATCGCGTTACTTCCACGCAGCTCCTTCTCTTCATCCGCAGTCAAATTCCAAAAAGCCGCAATGCCTCCGACTTTTGACGGCCAGTAAGTAGATGCCCAGGGAATGGTGGCTAAATGCCCGGCCAGCGGAAGTTTAGCAAAATGACTCTCGTAATAAGAACGCAGTAACTCAGGTTTATAGACGGCACCATCATCGTCCACACTAGTATCGAGATAACCCAAATTCGTCGGATCAATCGCGATTAATGCCGGATCGTTGGTAAAACTCCACTGTTCTTTGACATCGCTGCTGCCATGATCATGTTTACAGGCAACCAATATCAAAGACCCTAGGACCGCAACCATAACGAGTCGTTTCATGCAGATGAACTCCACAAGCGACAGATTCACAAAAGCGAAAAAAATTAAATTTCAACGTTGGATTAGTATCTCCAGGATAAGTCAACTCTGCGATGATGACGATCGCTAATTTTGTGGCTTAACTAGATCGACTCGCTTATCTCGTTGCCGCGCGGAATGGCAGATCCATCTCGCGAATGACATTCGTCCCGCAGTGCACCTCGCCCCATTTCTTGTGATACTGACGGTCGTCGATAAAATGCACCTGTGATGTAGCGCCACCAAGATGACGACCGAAACGCTCGGAAGTGAGGTCACGAAGAGCTTGAATACCAGGATCGGGGACAATCACATGGTCCCTAAGGACAAGGCTATTTGTTACTCCGGGGAGATGAGCTGTGTCCCCGACATGGACGACCACACGCTCATTGGGCGAGTGGATTTTAGGCTTATCTTTAAAATTTGGCCGATAAATCACCGGCAGGCCCTCGCTCTGCTGACAATCAGCGGTAGCCAGTAGCTTTGAGACCGAGCGACTGATTATTTCCTGATCCAAAAGATTGCGCCAAACGTAATAACGAACCAATGAATCTGGGTCGCTCCACTTAAGGGTATCGAAGACACCTATGCTCAAGCCCTGCTCGTCGTCCAGCAAGGTCCAAACTGGGTCATGCCGCGTCAAATCATAATCAGCTAGATCTATACTAATCTCAGGGCCTACATTCCGACCATTGCCATTGCCATTGCGATCATTGCGACGAAACGATTGCAATGCCGCCTTTAAACGCCCCCTAGTGAAACTTATTCCAGATTCTACTGCTGCCTCTTTTGCAAACTTGGCGAACTCCTCATCGCTGGCTTTATCTAAAACCACGCGCAAGCCCTCAAGCGGTCGCCCATAGTAGATTGTCTCACCGCATCCGAGCACAGACGAGGTGAAGGTTAAGTACTCATCAATGTGCCCGATGCTGAGCCAATCGCTCTCCAGCTCCAGCGCGTCTGGATTGCCCAAGGCCCGTAAGCGATCGAACAAGGACGGAAGCTCCGGGTTTTTTCGTCCTTGCCGAACAGCGTCCCCCATAATTAAGCGGCCGCTTGGAGTGGCGTCAATATTGCCGCCGTATTGACCAAAGAGGTTACCGTCGTCCCCAAGTTGCACCAGAGGCATGCGAAAGAGTCGCATGAATACCTCGGGGCTAAACTCTCCCCGGTAATCGTTTCGCTTAATGTCTAGCAGGAGATAAACCGGCTCTGTAGCACCACGAAGCTCTGCCTTGGCGAATTCACCAAAATCCTGTAGCCATAAATCAGTGTGCGGATGATCGCTTTCGACCGCGATAAGGCCATTAGGCTCCACGCCTCGCCGTTCGGCCATTAATCGACTTTTAAACCTTTCAAACTCCGACATACGTCCTTGGGCCACGAGTAAAAGGAGCGTGATTTCTTGTCGACCCAGCTCAAGCTTTGTCGGGTTAGACAAATGCCGCGTTGGGATGAGGGCACCCGTGCGATTGATCTCCTCGATAATCTGGTAAAGCTCTTTGACGAACGCAACATTGCTACCAGCGGGGCTGTCATATAGCGAAACAACGACGCCCTTTGGCACATTGGTGTTAGGCAAAACATGTATGGCGACAAGGTCAGACGCAGGCACCACTGTCCCGCCAAGTGATGAGCCTATATTGGTATGTTCACCAGTTCCCAAATCTACAAGATGAGATGAGTGACCCGGACCGCAGGCCACTACTCTGCCGACAAGCAGCAGCAACACGGCTGCCACGGAGATATTTCGGTGCCATGGCAGAGCCATGGGAAACAGACGCAAAATGCTGCGTAGCTTTTGGTACCTCATGGGACACCTCTACTTCGCATCTTAGTCCGTAATTTTAAAAAGTCACTGGAATCGTGCTGTTTCGAGCACTCGTCACTAATTATGAGACTTTTGGACCTCTTACCAAGGCGGCAGAACCGCAGGGCATCAAACAGCCGCCGCAGCTAGCTCCTGCCATAATGCTTGGACGCCTTCTATTCCTGCCTCTTCATAGCGCTGCAAGGATGCTGACCCAATCACGGCTAGGTCAGCAATACCTCGGAGTTGGTGGATGTCGGCGGCACTACGCACGCCAAAACCAACAGCAATAGGCACGGACGTGCGCTGGCGTAAACGCGCGACAAAGTCTTTCACGGAACTAAAATCACTTTTAGCGCCGGTAACACCGGCACGCGCTACAGCATAGATCAGACCGGCTGCTCCTGAAGTCAGTTCATCTAGCCGCTGATCGTTCGTATTAGGGGCAATGACTCGCACGTTGGCAAAACCGTGACTCGCCCCCGATGTTTCGATAGTGGCTGCATATTCTACTGGTAAATCTGGGACAATGACGCCACTAGCACCATGCGACACGCTATCTTTAACGAAACTTTCGTAACCACGCTTAAAGATCACATTGAGATAGGACATAAATAAAAAACGTACTTGTGGGTAAGTGCGGCTAACCTCCCCCATCAGCTGCAACGCCGCCTTGTAGTCTACACCTTGAGCTATAGCGCGGTGATTAGCTGCTAGAAATAGTGGGCCATCAGCCATGGGCTCGGAAAAGGGGATTTGGATCTCAATCACCTTTGCACCGGCCACGACCATAGTTTCGATCATGGCTCGCACAGCATCAGGCGATGGATAGTCAGCTATGACGTGTCCCATCAGACCAATATGGCTGGGACTTAGGTGCAAATTCCAGTCACAGTTAGTCATGCGACACTCCCAACATACTGTCAGCTTTTTGGCGCAAAAACTGCGCCCAAGACGTATCACCCAGTGCCGACGCCACGGTGAAAATATCCTTGTCGCCGCGACCGGACAGGTTTACCAACAAAATATCTTTAGGACTTAGCTTTGGCGCATCACGAAATGCGGCGGCCAGTCCGTGCGCTGATTCAAGCGCCGGAATGATACCCTCAAATCGCATCAGCAACTTCACTGCCTCTACAACTTCGTTATCCAATGCAGATACCATCTGTACCTGCCCCTGGCTGGCAAGGTGAGCAATCAGCGGTGAGACACCAACATAATCTAAACCTGCGGCGACTGAGTGGGTGTCGACCATCTGCCCTTCAGGCGTTTGTAAAAAAATAGTCTCGTAGCCTTGCGCAATTCCCCGAGTACCCTGACCACCAGCTATCCGAGAGGCATGCTCACCAATGCCACTGCCTGTGCCACCGGCCTCAGCACCGATCAGAGTCACGTCCGCGTCACCGAGAAAGCCCTGAAAGATCCCAAGCGAATTTGAACCACCGCCAATACAAGCATAAACTCGGTCCGGTAAGCGACCTGTCAAAGCTAGCATCTGGGCGCGCGCCTCAGTACCAGCCACACTCTGCAACCAGGTTACTAAAGCTGGAAATGGATGCGGCCCACAGGCGGTACCGAGCAAGTAGTGTGTCGTAGCAAAATTCGCTGACCAATCTCGTAATGCTTCGTTTATAGCATCTTTTAAGGTGCGCGCGCCGGCCTCAACCGCAACCACCTTGGCGCCCATCTGCTCCATCCAGAAGACGTTGGGACGCTGGCGCTCGACATCTTCAGCCCCCATGTAAATCACTGCTTCAAAGCCGAAGCGAGCAGCCATCGTGGCCGTCGCGACGCCGTGCTGACCCGCGCCAGTCTCAGCGATGATCCGCGTCTTACCGATACGGCGAGCAAGCAGCCCTTGGCCAATAACGTTATTCACCTTATGGGCGCCGGTTTGCCCTAAGTCTTCACGCTTGAGAAAGATTTGTGCGCCGCCTAAATGACGACTTAGATTAGGCAAGGGCGTCACTGGCGTCGGCCTACCACTAAAGGTCGTCAGCTCTCGCCAGTACTCAGCCCAAAAGTTGGCATCGTTGCGCACCGCAGCAAAGGCAGCGGTTAATTCCTGCAAATTTGGCCGCAGTATCTCAGGTACGTAGGCACCACCAAACTCGCCAAAATAACCGCGCTCGTCAGGGAGCAACGGCTTTTCAGGGGGTAACG
The DNA here is from genome assembly GCA_903915625.1 of uncultured Pseudomonadota bacterium. Taxonomy (GTDB): domain Bacteria; phylum Bdellovibrionota_B; class Oligoflexia; order Oligoflexales; family CAIYRB01; genus CAIYRB01. The sequence goes on from CAIWTN010000141.1 coordinate 7,491, forward strand.
GCGGCGGCACCGTCGCTAGTAGAGTTGGCTTCACACTCATGAGCAAAACTCCTCCACACTGCAGGTACCACTTACCACAACACTGATTCCACCATTAATAGTCTACAGGCATAGGCGCATTATGAGGAGATGCCGGTGTATTACCTGAACTTTTGGTCACAGGGCTAACGGCGGCCGGAGCTGTCGCGGCACCGCTCACCGGTGTAGTCGCCCGAGTGCGACCCGTATCGTCGGGAAAATTCGAGGTGAATGCATAGGTGCTCACTGTGCCGTCTGGATTCCAATAAAACTTCAGTTCTTTTTGATGGCTCGCACCGATCAGCTTGTATTTGTAGTAACCGTAGGTCCAGGTGGGTCTACCGCCTGAGTTACCGACCGAGTATGGGTCCCGCAGTAGTAACTGCACGTCTTGCATGCTGGTCTTGTTTTCTTTAATCCAGGCCACGTCAGAACGGAAATCGCGCCCTTCAGTAACACATCCGGCAAGGGACAAAACGCCACCGAGAGCTGCAGCAACTATCGAACTTTTCATGATCAAATCTCCTTCATGTTGGCATTCTTACTATGGCATTGCGACGAACCAACGACAAGCAGTGGGCGTGGGTAGGTGCGCAGGAATGCTCACGGGAGACAAATGGACCGCCTCAGTTAAATCTTAAAAATAAACAATAATATCAATACATTAAAATATTTTTTATAAAATCGTTAAAATATTATTGAAATGTTTTAAAAATAGTATAGAGTGGGGTTCTCGTCTCGCCCAACAATATCGCAAGGAGCCACACCATGAGTTCTTTGACTGATGCCTACGCTATTACCCTAAAACTCACCGCAGCTCAGCACGAGTGGCTCACCACAACGGCTAATGCCTTAGCAGAGATCAGTGGCCATGACGTGTCGCATAGTGCAGTGATCATGCGCCTCATGGAGCTCGGTGCACCCGAGCTTGGACAGAAAATAGCGGTGCAAAAGGCGCAAAAAGCCAGCTCCCGCAAGACCGCTCCCCGCCTCAAAGTCATCTATAGCTAAGTGTGAACGGAGCTGATTTGAAGAAATCAACTCTAGTTTCGATAAACATTTTTTAGAGAGGTTTTATTATGAACATTCGCTCACTCGTAATCGCAGCAGCGCTCACAGTCGCCGGCACCGCAGTAGCAGGCCCAACTTTTGACCGCAACTCTTGGACTAACGGCGGCGTTAAGTGGACCGGCGACTTCTGGACCGAAGGCAACCTCGGCACATCGCAGTACATGACCTGCGTATCAGTCGACGGCTCTATCGGTTCGCCTGAGTACTGGGCAGCTGGAAACGGCGACGAAGCTGCACGCGCCGCGTACCAACAAACTTTAGACGATATCAACAGCCAAAACAGCACCCGTAATATTATGTACATCGAAGTAACCTGCGGCTTCTAAGCCTAGGTGAAGTGCAACACGCCGAAAGGGACCATTCGGTCCCTTTTTTTCGGCTAAATTTTAGCTAACCACTTAGGCTGAGATGTTCTCAGCTGCAGCAGTCTGCTCAACCGCACCGGTCACCACGCGTGGGCGTTCGCCACTGCGCAGGATGTCCGCCAGTTGGAAACCAATCAGAGACTTCGGTACCCAGAAGAGAGTCGCCAGCTCGGACACCACATTTTTGCGGTTATCTAACTTGGCCATCTCAGCTAGGAGCGCAGCTTTTGGCACCAGCAGCGATGCGGTAAAGATCATTTCTTCATAGTCGAGCAGACGCGCATCAGTGTCACCAAGCTCTGGGAAGCGGCCGCGCTCGCCTTGGAAAAGGATACGAGCGAGGTCTTTGGTGATGCCCATGCGGGTCGGTGGTTTCAGATCGCCTTTGCGATACTGAATCTGATACTGACCCGGCTTGACGCGTAGGATGCGGCTTAGGCGATCCATCATGTCCGCAGGCTGCGTCGTAATGAAGGCGAAGAAGCGCATCACTTCCGGGATGTAGAGTGGCGGCGTGACGAATTCTGCCTGTGCATGCAACTCAGCAACGAACGACTCAACCCGTTTGCGTGTAGCCGCAACTGTCGCAGCGTCGCACTCATTGGCCTTAGCAATTACGTTGCGGAAGTTGTTAGACTCCTGCCACTCGTAAAAAGCTTCGTCAAGGCCGACGGCACCACTGGCAACGTCGTGGACCAGCATGGCCTCGACCTGCAGCGTCTCCGACAGCTTTGCCAAGGAGAACACGGAGCGGACGTTTTTCTCGCCACGCTTCCAGTGACTGCAATCCGAAGGATTGAAGCTCAGGATTGAACCCACGTCCTGATCGTGCACTTTCTCCCCACGCTGGCTCATAAGCACTTTGTGGCAGAACTTGAACAATTGCACGGAATTTGGAAACTTGACGGCTCCCGAGCGTTTCATCGCCCCTCCTCAAACGTCACGGCTCTGACGCGGGTCCAAAAAAATAAATTATCGATGCATTGGCTTACTAAAAACTATACCTATCTGACTTTACCTGTGTCAAGGTTGGCGCATTTTTTCATTTTTGAGTCGTTACCATGTGTCAGGTCCTAGTCGAGTTTTTCATCGGATTTTGACTCACACCGAGTAAAGTTTCGCCGCAGGTTCGACCTACAAGCAGCTTGAAAAGCAGGCCATAAACAAGAAATACTCCATAAACTAAACTTAGCGTAGCGAGTGGACTCGTCTGCACCAGCCACTGTACCGGCCTCTGCTCGACCCAGGCCGCACTGGCACCCCGAGAGGCACTGAACGCAGTCATTGCGGCAACCGCTAGAGTCAACGTTGCCACGACCAGAAGAAAATCCAAGGCCCACGCCAGTAGTCGCCGCGTTAGGTGGGTATTGTCTTTGGGTGTTTTCGCCGTCGCACCTAAAGCCTGCCGTTGCGTGCTGCTGACGCGTGGGGCCATCAGCTGGGCCGACTTCGTCGGGAGCTCCTTCGTGGGGAGCACCTTTGGAGAGGCTGACTTCAGCGGAGCGGTCGTTAAAGTATCTGCCCGACTCTGAGCCGCGGTACCGTTGCTACCTTTGCGACTTGGGCGCTGCAACGAGCCCAGTCCTAAACCTACGGAAAGGGCTTTGAATTCCTGATTTTCGACGTTTTCTAGCAAGGCCCGCATGTCTTGCGCATGGGCCCAATTAGGCAACTGTTCCATCGGTGTCCCCCGTTTATACTTGGATTATAAACCGGGAACACCAAGAGCAGCAAAAGTCACAGGCGCTTTTTGAGCGTTGTGCCCTGCGGTGAATCACAAATCTCAAATCCACGTTCGTCGATTTCACGCCGCAGCTGATCGGCGCGTGCCCAGTCTTTTTCCGCACGAGCCTTGTTGCGCTCGGCTAGAAGGGTGGTCAACTCGGCAGGGATAGCATTAACTTCTGGCACCGGAATCGGCGTGAACAGATCCAGCCCCAGCACTTGGTCCATAGTGTCGACTAGGGAGATGCGTTCAGCAGGTGTCACTGCTGGGTCTTCTAAAAGACTATACAACTCAGCCACAGCTTGCGGAGTCCCGAGGTCTTGCGCCAAGGCCGCATGAAATGCCCGCAGATGGCCTTGCGCAGCAGCACCAAGCACGGTCGCACGGTGCCCCATGCCGCCAGCCTCACTGACGGCACGCTGCGTCAGATGCGACAAACGTTCGTACCCGCGTTGAGCACCGGCGAGGCTCTCATAACTAAACTTGAGTTGTTTGCGATAGTGGCACTGCAAGGCCAGCAGACGAAACGCTAACGGGTAATAACCGGCATCGGCAAGAGCCTGAGCCGTCAGCACATGACCGCTCGACTTGCTCATCTTACTCGAGTCATCTATGACCAGAAATTCACCGTGCATCCACCAGCGCACAAAGGGACTCTTGCCTGTGGCTGCTTCACTCTGAGCGATCTCATTCGAATGATGGATCGGAATGTGATCGACCCCACCAGTGTGGATGTCAAACTGCTCGCCAAGGAACTTCATCGACATGGCACTGCACTCGATGTGCCAGCCAGGAAAGCCCCTACCCCACGGCGAGTCCCACTCCATGCAGCGATGCTCCTCCGGCTTGGAGAACTTCCACAAGGCAAAATCAGTCTTGTTCTTCTTATGACGAGTATCAACGCGGTGACCAGACTGCAGTCCTTCAATGTCTAGGCGCCCGAGATCTGCATAAGTCGGAAATTTACTGGTATCGAAGTAAACACCATCTTCCGTCAGGTAGGTAAATCCCTTGTCTTCCAACGCCTTCACCATGGCAATCTGCTCGGGAATGTAATCCGTGGCTTTGCAGACGACTGTCGGGAGTTTTATGCCAAGGAGAGCAGCATGAGCGAAAAATGCATCGGTATATTTGCGAGCCACTGCCCAAGCATCAATCCCCTCGCGCTTAGACCCAAGCTCGAGCTTGTCCTCACCGGCATCCGCGTCGTCAGTCAGGTGGCCGACGTCAGTGATGTTCATGACGTGATTCACTTTGTAGCCGAAAAACTCCAATGTACGACGCAGCACATCAGCGAAGATATAGCTCCGCATATTACCGATATGCGCGTACGAATACACCGTAGGGCCGCAGCTATAAAGCCCGACCGTGCCTGGCATCTTGGGGACAAATGGTTCGACCGAACGGGTCAGGGTGTTAAACAGTTGTATAGGTTCAGGCTTGGCGGTCGACACGCTTGCTCCTCGCAGTCTGACGAAAGATGGTGTTTTACCAAATTTATCAGGCTGGGGAAACCTTCGTACTGGCGGCGCTTGCACCACCGACGGTACGGATGTTGTCGTAAAGCACACGAGCCCGCTGTTGACCTTGCGGTTTAGCCCCCGCATCGTCGGCCGATTCGCTGATCACTTGGCGCAGAGTCCGAATGACGACATCAAACTCAGCCTCAGGCAACTTCAGCAGCCGCTCCCGCAAGGCTAGGACCTCACCTGAGCGACGCGACATCCCAGATGCGTCAAGGCGGTCACGCTCGACGCCGTCAAAATAGAAGTAAACGTCTTCTATCTTAATCTTAGCTTTTGGATTGGCGCTATTGTCACTCATGCCAAAGAGATCGGCAGGTCGCGCAATTGCTTTAGCTGCGGCACCCAGCTGCTCCCGATCCAAAAACCTAAGCACCTGAATGCATTAGATTAAATTCGAGCGGGCGCAATGCTATGCAGCCACTTAGCGAGCCCGGACCTCGTCGATTGTGTACTCGACGATGCCTTTTGGCACTCTCACTTCGACCAATTCACCAGCGCGCTTACCAAGAAGAGCTCTGGCGATTGGCGAGCTCATGGAGATCATCCCGCGCTCGAGATCGGCCTCTAGATCCCCGACAATGCGGTAGGTTTTAGCCTCACCGGTCTCTTCGTCGCTGACGGTCACAAAGGTACCAAAGCGAACCCTAGCCTCGGCCTCGGTTTCGCTGGGTTCGATTACTTGGCCGCGCGACAGCTTATCGTCTAAGTCAGCAATGCGACCTTCGATGAACCCCTGCTTTTCCTTAGCAGCATGGTACTCGGCATTTTCAGACAAATCGCCGTGCGCCCGCGCGTCAGCGATCTCACGAATGATTTTAGGCCGTTCAACCGTTTTGAGTTGCTCGAGCTCTAACTTCAGTTTTTCAAAACCTTCGCGCGTGAAAGGCACGGTTTCTGTAGCCATCTGTCTGATCTCCGCTGCCTAATCGCAGGATATTTAGTAACTTACATGTTATGCGTCGCCGAAAAAGCGAACGAATATTGTCGGGAAGAAACGCTTTGAACCAAGTCATCCCCGAGCTTCTGAGCCTTACCTGTCCCCGTCTGCACGGTAATACCCGCTGAGATTTGGCTGTTCGGCTGCACCCATGCAATAAACAGACTTCCACCGTAGTAGTCAATATGATCGGGCTGAGCACAGTACTTTTTATAGTAGTCGAGGCTTTGTGTGCAAGTTTGGCCGGCAGCGACGTTTGACGTGCCCTTCTTCACCTTCGGACGGGCATCGTTATTGGTGAAGAGGCCAAAGCGAAGCGGCAGGGACGGCGTCATGTACCATTCCATCCCTGTTGCATAGTTAGTCACGGCTTCTTTCGCATAAGCTGCCCGCACCTTGTTTGGATCGGTTGAAACGTCAGCATTGGTGACCGCATCGTAGTAGCTGATGTCCAGTGACCAGACCATGGTCGAACTAGCAAACCAAGCCATGCCCAGCCGCGCTTCCAGCGGTAGGTCCCCTACTGGATTAGTCGACTTGGAATCCTGCTTGGTAACGGTAGATTGGATTGGATTAGAAATGGTCGAAGACGAACCACTAGTAACTGCCGCTTTGTTTTGCGCATCCGTAGCCTTGGTGACGACAGTGTCTCCTTGAGTTTCTAGGCTTTGCGTCGCAACGATGGTTTTTTTGACCGTTAAACCGGCCGTGAAGCCGGCTGGTAAGGCGACCTGAATTCCCAAGGTTGGCTGGACTCCGTAAACGGCGAGATGTTGCCGAAGATTACTGGCCAGGATTCGCCATCCTTCCACCGAGGTCCCATCGGTAAGCGGCAGCATCACCTCCTGCTTTGCGTACTGAAACTCCTGAAGCAATTCGTCGGCGTTGAAATAAGAAAGACCAAATCCGATGCCAAGGTTGTTGAGCACGCGGTAGCCCACACCCGCTCCGGCAAAATAGGTCGATGCTCTGGCATTTGACGTTCGGTGATAACGATCAATCGTCGTGTTGCCAACTTGAAAGCTATCTATGGGCGTATCCTGATCCTTCAGATCACCATCGGTATAATAGACTCCAAAGGCTGCCACTAGTCCGTCCACATAACGATCAAGCTTTTGCAGGCCACCAAAGAATGGGGTCAGCGATCCAGAACTTTGCTCGGTAAAATCGGTATCACCAAGCGCCTTTTTATAAACGGTATTTTTGCCGTAAAAGGCGTTAGCAGACCCTTGAATGTCGTTGGACAATGCAAACGCCAAACCACCAGGATTGTAGTAGATACCAGACGCATCATCCGCAATACCGCCGAATGCACCGCCCATACCGACAGCGCGCGTACCGACCAAAACATTGCTGTAGTGGAACTGATCCGCCAAAGCTGGAACGGTGATAAAAGCCAGACTCATACCAGCAGCGAAGCCACGAAGCAAAAAGCGATCTCGCATCTCCCGACCCCTTTAACTTAAAAACTGCCACGTCAGTGACGCCACTTAACGGACGATACTTGTATCAGCGCTAACTTATGAAACCTCAGGTGGCCTCAGGCTTTGGAAATTTCAGCTTAACCTTTTTAAACCGCTCATCCCCCGATGCACCGATGATGTCTTCCGCCTTCAGCGTCAGCAGCAACTTGCCAATCTGCTCGCGCCGTTCTTTGATCGGTGGATGCGTCTTTTCTAGATTCTTCACTTTTTTGGCATTGTTTTCTTCTAGGCGTTTAAGAAAGGAGATCATCGCCCGAGGCTCATAGCCAGCTCTGATCGCGTATTTGACCCCTTCGTGGTCGGCCTCATACTCTAGCTCTTTGTCGAGCCCCTTCTCCGTCAGCATATTCATCCCTGCTGCGGCAGCAGCCATGATGGAAAGCCCTACTCCAGCTTTACCGGTCAGGTAAGTGGCGAGCCTAGCGCCAGCAGCCGACGAGTCAAGCGGCTCGGGCCGTTGCCGCAGTTGCAGAATGGGATCATTCTCTGTGGCCTGGCGCTTTTTAAGCGCAGCCTCTTCGATATCCTTTTGCTTCATTCTCTTCAGCGCATCGTACATGTGACGCTTGCCTACATGAGCCACTTCATGTCCAAGCACGGCCGCCAACTCGGCTTCATTATTGGCGTGCCTAAGCGCACCCATCGTGACCAGTATGTAGCCGCCCGGACAGGCAAAGGCATTTACCGATTCGTGCTTTAGAATAGCAAACATATAGCGGCGATCAGGATAGTCGCCGTAACTTGCAACATAGCTGCCGACTTGGTTCAGATATCCGAGCAGCTTAGCGTCGTCGATGGACCCATAGTAGCCCAGCAACCGACCAGCCATATTGCGGCCGACTTCCATCTCAACTTTATAGTCTTCAAATGCTGCCTTTTGCTCAGGAGTTAACTTCTGCTCCAGTGGATCCGCCTGCGGTGCCTTAGTCGTGCACGCAAGAGATCCACCAAGCAGCAGACTCAAACTTAAGCCAGCAGCCGCTTGCCAAGCATGGCAACTCCTGGGGGGACCAAACCACATGTCAGGCTCCTCGTCACTCATTCAGCTAGCATTGGGGTTCCCTCTAGACTAGAGGAACCTCTGCCGATGAGCAACCAGAGTCCTGATGATTAAAAGGCTAGTCCTCGCTAGGCGCGGCCTTACTCGCAATCTCTTTAAAAACCTGTTGGCCCAGCTGTTCCATCTTCTTCTCACTGACCGGTTTGTCTTCCATTCGGTAAACAGCGCGCAGATTAGGACGAATGTTGGCAGCATTGGCGACATTATCGTCGTCAGAGAGGCCGCGCACGCCCATGACCGCAGAGCGAGTCCGGGCATCAGTGCCGTCGCCTTCGGTACGCCCCTCTTTGCTTACGGAGTTGATAGCTTTAACCAAACCGCTGTCAGCATCTGGCTTGTGCTTGACGAAAAGCACAGAGACAAAGCCGGCTTTACCACCTGTGGTCGTCACACTCCAAAACATGCCCTTACGCTCACCAGCAGCAATGGTCTCGCCAGCTTTAAGCGTGGTCACTACGGCACTTTTATTCGTGGCGTCGGTATAAACCTCAACGCCATCCTTCTTGGCCTCGACATGAGCCGCTAGCGCCGAGCCGGTCGAAAGCCAGGCCGCAACCACAAGACATTGATTCATAAGGGTTTTTTTCATATCCCTACTCCCAACAACTTGTCTAAGGCAGTCCTTTGAGCATATCGGTACTTGGCGCTAGAAACTTTAGACTAACCAGCGATTCTCAAGCGAAAATAGTGTTTTTTACCCTTTTTCACTAAGCAACCAGCGTCACCGTGAAAAGCACTTCGGTCGATACGGACCTGGATATCATCCACTTTTTCACCGTTGATAGCTAGGCCGCCCTGCTCGATTAAACGCCGTGCCTCGCTCTTTGAAGCAACCACTTTCGCCACTACAAGCAGATCCACAACCCCTAGCCCATCACCAAAATCACTGGCTGAGACCAAAAGCTCCGGTTCACCGCCGCTGGCAGCGCCGCCACCACTAAACAATTTTTTTGCAGCTTCGAGCGACTGATCTGCTGCAACTTGACCGTGGAGCAATTTTGTCGCTTCGTAGGCAAGCACCGTCTTGGCTTCGTTGATCTCGGCACCTGGTAACGATGCGAGTCGCTTAACCTCTGCCATAGGCAGTTCCGTAAAGTAAGAGAGACAGTTCTCCACCACAGCGTCTTCGACATTACGCCAGTACTGAAAATAATCGTACGGGCTGGTCAAAGTTGGATCGAGCCATACCGCACCTTTTTCGGTCTTACCCATCTTGCGACCATCACTGGTGGTCAAAAGTGGTGTAGTCAGACAGAAGACCTTACCGCCACCAATGCGACGCACGAGCTCCATACCCGCGAGTATGTTGCTCCACTGATCATCGCCACCCATCTGCAGCGTGCACTGCTCAGCGCGGTAAAGATGTAAAAAGTCATAGCTTTGCAGCAGCATGTAGTTGAACTCGAGGAAGGAGAGCCCCTTTTCCAAACGCTGCTTAAAACACTCTGCCGTGAGCATCCGATTAACACTGAAGTGCGGGCCGATCTCGCGGAGGAAATTCAAATAGTTCAGCGGTCCAAGCCAGTCGTAGTTGTTGACCATAATGGCTTTGCTGTCAGAAGAAAAATCGATGAAATGGCTTAGCTGTTTTTGAATCCCAATCATATTATGCGCGATAGTCTCAGGAGTCAGCATCTGCCGCAGGTCGGTTTTGCCCGTCGGATCACCGACCATTACTGTACCGCCCCCAACTACGACAATGACGCGTCCACCAGCTTGCTGCCAGCGCCTGAGCGTCATGATCTGCAGCAAACTACCGACATGCAAACTCGCTGCCGTCGGATCGAAGCCAATATAGGCGGCGCGCGGGCTCTCAGCTAAATGCGTCTTAAGCTCGTCTTCATGGGTGATCTGCGCAACTAATCCGCGCTCCCTCAGCGTTTCGATAAAACCCATGCTTGCGCTATCCTTATGACTAGCTGATTAAAATGGCGAGACCGCGATTGTCTCAAAACGGCCGCCGCATGTCCCAGAAAATTTACGGGAGACCCCCATGAACATGCAAGCTCCTAGTCGTCCACTCTGGACTCAATGCCCTGCCCCGATGTTCATCGTGGGGCCGGCACATGCCGGCAAATCGGAACTAGCGATCCAGGCCCTGGCTCCCGATCAACCCGCAGTGGTCGTCGGCAGCGCGCCAACGGACGAGCCGGCATTTAGGCGCCGTTTAGAGGATTTGCAGACCCTGCGCCCGGGTAGTTGGGATTCCGTCTATGCCGGTACCGATCTAGTTGCGACTGTCGCTGCCGCGACCGAGCGCTGCCAGCAAGTTTTGATCGATTCCGTCAGCCAATGGCTAGCTGCTCTGCTGCTGAGTAGCGACCCAGAGATAGACGGCAGTGAACAGGGGCGAGCAAAGTACTTGGAACGTCAGGTCAGCGACCTGCTCTCGCACATGGAAAAGCACCCACACGTCCGCTTTGTCGTGGTATCGGCCGAGGTTGGGGGCGGTCCCGCACCGTCGCGCAGCGCCGATCGCCTCTTTCGCCAACAGGTCGGACTATGCAACCAACGCCTAGCCAAGGCCGCGACCACGGTCATCGCCGTGCAGTCCGGCATCGCCTCCATCATTAAGAGATGACTAAGGAATCAGAGTCGCTTAGAGTTTGAGACAGGTATCGTCATCGTTACATGTACCTGGAGGTTGCGTATGTTGTCTAGAATCACTCGTATTCTTGCCGTCCCCGCCCTGCTCGCAGCGACGCTAAGCGCCAGCTCAGCATTCGCTCTGATCGATGCCGAAGCTCTAGTAGGCCGACGCTGGTACACCTTGGGCACCGACCCAGCATCTAAAATTAGCTCGCAGGAAGTGGCCGTAGCGGCCCACTTGGATCCGATCCCACTAATCCCAATTTCGTTCGGCGCTCGCGTCGGCATGGGCACCTTGAACGAGGGTCAGGTCAAAAGTGCCTTCGGTGCCTCGTCCATCGAGACGGCAACCGTGGCCGAAGCCGGCCTTGACGTTATGGCTTGGATTCCCCTCGTACCGATCATTACCCCGTATGTCCGCCTGAATATCCCGGTTTATGGCGTCTGGGCCGTCAAAGGAAAGGTTAACACCCTCCTAGTCAGCGATGTCCCGCTAGTGCGCGAAGCCAAGTTGAGCGGCACCCAACTGAGCATCGGTGCAAAATACTCGGTACTTCCGCTGGTCAAAGTGCTCTTCGAAGCTAACTACGGCAAAGAGACCTGGAAGCCGTCGGAATACACGATCGCTGGCCAAACGATCACTTCCGACACGAAATCCTACACGCTCAACTCCCAGGCTGTGTTTCTCGGCCTCGAAGTCGGCTTCTAAAATTCCCGTGTAATTCTCTGCAGCGGTGCCGAATTAGACAAGAGCGTAGCTTTTGCCTTGCCGGCACCGCTCCCCCCGGCTAAAACTTGGGTTTTACCCTTGTGAGGGCCTAACTTGCTGATCCAACGCCCCGAGAGCGAAGCTAAAATCGCCGCCATGTTTGACCGCGTGGCCCCTAAGTATGACTTTTTAAATCGCCTCTTGAGCGCGCGCCAAGATCAGCGCTGGCGCAAACGGCTAGCATCGATGATCCCATTTCGGCCAAATGGTCGCTACCTCGACTGCGCCACCGGCACTGGCGACGTACTGCTCACGGTGGCTGGCGTTCATCCTGAGTACGGCGAGTTGGTCGGGACGGATATTTCTGGAGAGATGCTAGCCCTCGCTAAGAGCAAAGTTGCTGCGAGCGGCCTGAAGCAACCGGTGCAGCTGCAGCTTATGAGCGCAGAGTCCCTGGATCTGCCGGACTCGAAGTTTGACAGCGTCAGCATTTCCTTCGGATTGAGAAACGTGGTGAAGCGTGACCAGGCACTGCGCGAATTCCATCGCGTCTTGGTACCAGGTGGCGTCCTTTTGATTCTGGAATTCTTCATTCCAAAACGCGGCCTGATGGCGGCGCTATTCCAATTTTATTTCCACACGATTCTGCCCTTTATCGGCGGCATATTTAGCGACCGAGAAGCGTACAAATATCTGCCGCAAAGCGTGGGTTCATTCTATTCACCAGATGAACTGCGGCAGGCCCTCTATGAAACCGGCTTCAATGTCGAAGGCGGCGAGTCCTATTTATTTGGCGCCTGTAGATTAGTCCGGGCTGTGAAGCGGTAGTTGATTTGGTGCGAGAGTTAAGGCGGCGACCATTATTGAAAGGGCCGCAGTCTCAGTGCGCATCCATCACCGCCGTTGTCTTCTTTTTAAGATTCAAAAAGTAAAGCGGGACATAAGCAATGGCAAAGACAGCCATGATGACCCACACCATCTGCAGAAAGCTAAGCATAAACGCCTGAGTCTGCAGCCGGTACATCATCGAGCGAATGGCCACATCAGTCCCCGAGGCAAATCCCAGAGAGTTACCAAATTTCCCTGCAGCACCGACCGCAGATTGGTTCAGCACCGAAACTGTTTCTGGAGATAGCACAGATACCTTGGATGATAGATCCAGATATGCCTGTTTAGAATTAGTCGCGAGCAAAGTCGCGATCAGAGCAATTCCAATACTACCACCGATTTGCCGGCATAAATTGAGCAGTCCTGCGACTTGCCCCACGGTCGCCCCAGTAAACTGACTGAGTATGCTCGAATTAATCGGCACAAACAGAAAGGCCATGGCAAAGCCACGGAAGTAAAGCATCTGTAGGATGTCCCCGCGATCGGTCTGCGGACTAAAGAATAGAACCATCAGAAGGCAAAGCTCGATCGCCGTGACACCGATAAAAATAAGAATTTTCGGGCTGACACGTGCCTGCATCGCTCGCCCAATAAACGGCATCATGAATGCAGTCAGCAGGGATCCTGGGATAAACAGCATCCCTGTTTGCGTTGCTGTGTAGTGAAACATCCGACCGACAAATATGGGCAGAATGAAGACGAGGCCGTAAAGAAAAAAGCCCAGGCAGCCCATAAGCGAAACGCCGCACGCAACCAAAGGATTGAGAAATAGACGGACGTTGATCACGGGATTCTTAACGCGGAGTTCCCACCAAACAAAGAGCGGCAAGGAAACAGCAGCAACTAACGTACCTAAACGTATGCCGTTGGAGGCAAACCAGTCTTCGGGCTCGCCGCGCTCAAGCACGTACTGAAGACAGCCAATACCCACGATCAATAGACCGAGACCAAATGCGTCAAACGAACTCGGACCAGCTTTCTCAGCACGCGCCAGTTCCTCAGGAGTCTTGACTCTATCTTTGATGACAGACATGCCCACAAATAGCGCCAGCAGCCCCAATGGCAAATTGATGTTAAAAATCGAGCGCCAACCATACTGATCCGTGAGATAGCCACCAAGTACCGGCCCTAACGTCGGGCCGATCATGACACTCATGCCAAAAATGGCGCCAGCCATCCCCGCCTTCTCTTTCGGAAACTGCTCGTAAATCAGAGCCTGGGACGTGGGCAAAAGAGCACCACCGACGAATCCCTGGACGATCCGAAATAGCGTTAGGCTCAGCAAATTTGGTGCAACACCGCAGGCCACTGAAGCGACGATGAAGGCAAAAATACAGCTCAAATAATATTTGCGCCGCCCAATCCGTTCCCCAAGCCACGCCGATAGAGGCAACACAATCGCATTGGCGATCGCGTAGCCGGTGATGACCATACTAATGTCTTCAAGCGTCGCACCTAGACTGCCCATCATGGTAGGCAAGGCGACGTTCACAATCGACGTGTCGATGATCTCGAGTAACGAGGCCAACACGGCGACAAAGATGATCATGCCATTGGGGCGTTGCATCGACAAATTACTCCGTACTTCGCCTAGTGGCGATGAATCTTGACTTCGGCGCTCATGCCCACGCGCAGCAATTTGTCGTCATCTGGGCTTAAAGAACTCAGCGCAATTTTAACCGGAACCCGCTGCACGACTTTCGTGAAGTTACCCGTGGCGTTGTCAGGTGGAATCAGAGCAAAGGTCGCCCCTGTAACGGGACTAAATTGCGCGATTGTGCCGGTAAACACACGTCCTGGCACGCCGTCTACTTTCACTTCGACTGCTGACCCAATCTTGAGGCCTTCGAGCTCAGTCTCTTTCAAATTCGCCGTGACCCAGCGCTCACGCGCTTCAACAAACCCAAACAGCGGTGAGCCAGGAGCTACCAATTGGCCTGGCTGCACGGCTCGCCTAGCAATAAAGCCATCAAAAGGCGCGCGGATCTCGGCATAGGCTAGATTTAACTCGGCAAGAGAGACTTGCGAATTAGACGCGGCTTGCCGAGCTTTGAGCTCATTGAGCTGTGCCGAAGCGGCATCTAACTGGGCCTGAGTCGATGCGCCTTTTTCAGCTAGAGCAGCCATACGGCGGTAGCTTTTCTGCGCGTCTTGCAACCGCACATTAATGGAATCGCGATCTGCTGTAGCCCGGTCGAGGTTACTCTTAAAGTCGCGGTCATCAAGCTTTGCGACGATATCACCAGCCTTAACCAAATCGCCGAAGTCAGCTTTTACCTCAGTGACGTAGCCACCCACCTTAGCCGAAAGCATTAGAGTGCGAGCGTCGACTTGCGCGTTGTCAGAGCGGACGTAGAGATAACCTTGATACCCGAAGTAGCCGATCAGACCTAAAGTCCCCGTCAGCAGAATTGGTAGGATAATCTTTTTCTTCGCCATGCCCGCATTCCTTCGTTAAAAAACTTAAATCGATCAGTGAATTTCTATTTTTCTTAGTAAAAATCGTGAAACGTCTGACCTGTGGCCAGTTCTAGATTCAGGAGTGCTTCGATCGAGCCTATCTGGGCATTGATCGCATTAGCTTTGGCACGAAACAGCTCGGCCTCGGCATCTAGCAGATCGGTCGTCGTACGTGTCCCCTCTTTTTGCCCGACTTTTGCCAAACGCAAGCTTTCCTCAGACTTTGTCACGTCACTGCGACGAGCTGAGAGTATGCTAGTGAAGTATTGAAATTTGCGGCGCCAAAATTCTGCGTCGGCTTTGGCACGGTGCCGCTTCATGGTTAAATTGGCCTCGTTCTCGACTCGCTCGCTTGCAGTAGTATGTTCGCGGGCGGTAGAGGAAAATCCATCAAAAAGCGTCCAATTCATCGAAATACCAGTCATCGATGCTGCCCGAAAATCGGCTGTTTTGGTAAAGCTGTCAGATTGGTTGTTGTAGTACTGATATTGACCGAACAGAGAAAATTTGGGGTAGTAATGCTTGCGAGCTGCCTCCGACGTAGCGATCAAGCCATCTACTCGCTTTTGCATGGCAAGAAGGTCAGCACGACCCTCCTGATTAGCATTTTTTGGCGCTTTAATCGTGCCTGCGTCCAGCAGCGGCAGTGCACCTGTGGGTTCGACTTGAGAAAGGTCTGTCTGGCCTAAGTCCAGGCCCATAAGCTCACCGAGGCGAATACGGGCCATAGCCATATTGTCCTCCGTATTGAGTACCTCAGCTTTTGCATCACTTGCTTGCACCTCTACCCTTAGAACGTCGTAGTGGGTAGCAAGGCCCACTTTGCGCGAAAGCTGTACGTCTTTCAAGTGATCGACCAGAGTGAGTTCGTTTTGTTTTGCTACTTCACGCAAAGCCTGAGCTGCGATGGCTTTATAATACTGGAGGGTCACATCTCTAGAGAGTTTGAATTTTTGCCACGCGACAGTCTGCGTCGCGCTATCCAGCATGTTGGATGCAGCAGCAACACGTGATTTGGTAGCATTACCATCGAAAATAGGTACCTGCGCCGAAGCCACCCAGTTGGTTGTCGGTAGGATCTGAGGAATCGTACTTGGTCGCGGCGAGCCTGGCGGCGTGAATGTCATTTCGACGTATTTTTTGGTGAGTAAATAATTACCAGTCAAACCCAGCTGCGGAAGATATCCGGCAAAGGCTTCCGTCTTCCGCCATTCAGACGTCGTTCGCGCTGCCTCAGCGGCTTGAATCTCAGGAGAGTTAGTTGTGGCCGAGCGGACGGCATCTTGCAGGCTTAATGCAGCGGCTTTAGCGTTTGGGGCGATAGTCAAAGCGCCCATCAGAATTCCGACTCTGGTGCTGTCATATAAATAGAGATACTTCTGCATAAGAGCCCCCGCATTCTCAATCAACGATGCAAATCAAATCGCAGCGCTTTGGTAAAAGGGTACTCGGTAGATATTGCCTTAAGCTGAACTCAAAAAATATCTATTAGAATAAAAAAAAACGAAGAAATCCCATTGATTTTCAGCAACTTGAAGGCACACCAAATTCTGCAACTTGGTCTAGCTTCTGAATTTTACAACTATAGAGAACGATACTTGATTTCTGCAGGACACTAAGGAGCCTAGCAACTACAAAAATCTGGCCTATGCCTTCCTAGGCATAGACCAGATTTTTGTAGTTGCTAGGCTATGTTTTGAAAAAGCTTTTGAAAAAGCTTTAGAAAAAATCAGTCCAGAGGAGCACCGGTAAAAAAGAGGCAGTTCGTGATGGGTTGCGAATCTTGAGTACGGCTACAAAGAATTTTCTTTGCTGAGGCCGCGCCCTTAACGCCAATAGATCCCTTACTATTTATGGCGCCACCGTAGCGAAGGATCGTCTGGTAAACAAAATCAGCTCCCTCGTCACGCAGGTTCAGCTTTTCATCTTGATAACCTGAAATGGTGCAAATGGGCTTAGCGTCAGGGATCACTGGTATAGAGCAATCTATGCGGGCGACTTGCAGGGCCAACTTGTCCCCAAATTTTTGATCGGCTAC
This sequence comes from uncultured Pseudomonadota bacterium, assembly GCA_903915625.1. GTDB lineage: Bacteria > Bdellovibrionota_B > Oligoflexia > Oligoflexales > CAIYRB01 > CAIYRB01. The sequence continues at coordinate 24,362 of CAIWTN010000141.1, forward strand.
GACTCCTGCCGCCAAAAGAGCATCCATGAATTTGGTGGCCTCGCTATCGCGGAGCAGAGCCTCGCCCGCTCCCGGGTTACCGTGACCATGACCGTGAGAGTCTTTAACTTTGCTGCCAAGTGCCTGCCCACAGCCACCTAGCAAGATCGATAAAGAAACCAATTTGAGCAACAGCTTCATCTAAATTACCTCGCAAAATGGACAAAAAACCGAATCATTTTTGAATGACAGCCCGGACTGTGCCCACTAGCGAGTCCAGAGACTCGCTACCTTCTAAGCGCAAATCTGTCCGAGTACGACGGAACCACGTGCATTGACGCTTTGCATACTGTCGCGTAGCAGCGATGATGGCACCTGGTAACTCAACATCTTTGAGTTTATACGCAAGATAATCGCAAACCTGCTTGTAGCCTATACTTTGCATAGGTTTGCAGTCTGGACTTACTCCTGCAGCAAGTAACTCCCGCACCTCATCAACCAGCCCACTATTGAGCATCACGTTCGTTCGTGCGGCAATACGCGCGTGCAACACCTCGCGTGGTGGTTCCAACACAATAACAAAAGCCGCCGGATCAGCGGGACTGTCGGCGGTAAGACCCGCCTCGTGCAAAGGTTTGCCGAGTAGAGTCACCAACTCGAGTGACCTCTGGAGGCGCACACGATCATTGGGATGCAACTCAGCGGCTCGCTTCGGATCTAGCGCTTTTAGTTGCGCGTAAAGTTGCGCGAGGCTGAGCTTTGCCAGCTCTATGCGCAAAGCTGCATCTTGCGGTAAATCCGCATGCCAGCCCTGCCCTAGCAAAGCCCGCAGGTAAAGTCCGGTGCCACCGACGACCAATGGTAAGCGTCCCCGCGCTAATATCTCAGCCTTCTTTTCTTTTGCCTCTTTGGCAAACATAGCTGCATCAAAATCTTCATGCGCTGCTACTCGGTCAAGCAGGTGATGTGGCACACGAGCCGTGTCTGCGGCCGTAGCCTTTGCTGCGCCGATGTCAAAGCCGCGATAAACCTGCACCGAGTCACAGTTTATAATTTCACCGTGAAAAGCTTCGGCCAGCGCCAGAGCTAAGGCTGATTTACCGGAGCCAGTTGGTCCAGCTACTATGAGGTAACGCTCTTTCGCTGAAGGCATCACTGACCGCTTTTTCCTCTCACAGCTCTAATCACCGATTAAATTATCGATCAAACCATTGCTCAACCTGAGCCTTAGACCACCAACGCAAGACGCGGCGTCCGTGCGGACAATTATGGTAGAAATCGACGGTTGATGCTTCTGCGACCAGCTGCTTCACTTCATTTAGTGGCAACTCCTCGCCAGCGCGCACCGCTGCGTGACAGGCCACGTTTGCCAAAAGTAGGCGCAGCATCTCACCATTACTGTCGGTGGGCTCCTTAACGCCGGTAGCTTCGATTCCAAGATCAGCGCCAGGACCAGCGCCTGCATCACCCAAACCTTCGCCCAGATCTTCAAAGAGGCCGCTCAAGTCACGTCCGGCAAGCAGAGATGGCACCGCATTCACCAACACGGTCGTAGCGCCTTCAATGGCAAAATCGAAGCCACGCAGTTTAAGGTCGGCTTGCCGCTCTTGCAATACAGCCACACTGGCGGGTGCCAGTTCTAACGCTTCCGGCACGAGTAGGCGCTGACTCTGCTGTAGCAGGGAGCGATCGCGCTGCAAACGTTCGTAAATAATGCGTTCATGAAAAGCGTGCTGATCAACCACCAGAAAGCGTGATTGGTCCGTAAACATCAGGTAACAGCGGGCAAAAGTCCCCATGTACTGCATGTCACCCCAGGCTACGGCTGGCATACCCGCAGCACTGATATCATCAGCGCCAGGAGCGAACCGTGAGCCGCCGGATACAGGCACAGAACTCTCGCCGCTAGAATGAGCCAAAAGTGCGTCGATGCTGGCTTTATCCATGACGGGAGTCGAGGACCAATCAGTTTTTTGTTTAGATGGGTAAGCCTCACCTCCGGTCATACCCTCCGCACCGTAACCACTGGAGCGAGTGCTTAGCGTCATCCTCGGTGCGCTGGACTGCGGCCTAAATGAAGCTGGCTGAGCACGCATCGGCGACGCATAAGCAGACGCCTCATGACGATCCGCTGCCGAAGCCATCAGCGGCGATGACCATGGCGGGGTTGCGCTGCCCAAAGAGTTTGCTGCCGCTTGATTTGGTGCTGTCGCCGATGTTTCTGGCTCCAGGCCAACCCAAGCGCCACTGCGCAGTTTCTCGCGAATGCCAAGGGCAATCAGATTTTGCACTTCTTCGGGGTATTGAAAGCGCACCTCAGTCTTCGCTGGGTGCACGTTGACGTCCACTAATGCCGGATCGGTGCGCAGGTGCATGACGACCACAGGAAATTTACCCTTGAGTAAGTGGCTATGGTAGCCGCGCAGAATGCCGTAGCGCAGAACTTTGTCACGCACCAGACGGCCGTTGACGAAGCTAAACATGGACTTGCCAGTGCCTTTCTCGACACCTGGTGGCGACACGAGAGCCTCAAGGTCACCGTAACGACCGGATGTCCGCACATACACTAGCTGGGCGACATCTTTACCGATGATCGCACGGCTACGCTCGCGCAAGACGTCTTCACCGAACCAAGGTGCTTCTGTGAGAGACAGCGCCGGTAGCCGCAGTTGCTCGCGGCCATTATGTTTGAGGACGAAGCCTACCGAAGGGCGGCAGAGGGCGAAGGCCTGGATGAGTTCCAGACAGTGACTAAATTCAGTGCCAGGTGACTTCAGGAATTTTGCCCGGACAGGGACATTGAAGAAGATATTTTCCACGGCCACGGTCGTGCCAGTGGGACCCTGCCAAGGCAGCGTCACCGCGGGGTCACCGCCAGCCACAGTAATTTTCGTCCCAACATCGGCCGTAGCCTCCTTGGTCGCCAGGCTAAACTGACTGATCGCAGCTATGGAGGCGAGTGCCTCGCCGCGAAAGCCCATGGAGCTGATACTAAAGAGCTGATCGGCATCACGCAGTTTACTCGTAGCATGGCGCTGCAACGCCATGGCCGCGTCGTCGGCGGACATGCCGCCGCCGTTGTCTGTAATCACGATACTGCGGAGGCCGCCCATTTCGAGGCTTACTTCGACCTGAGTGGAGCCGGCATCCAGTGCATTTTCTACCAGCTCTTTGACGACACTGGACGGTCGTTCGACGACTTCTCCAGCCGCGATCTTGTTTATAACGCTATCTTCGAGTAGATGTATGTTTCCCATGGGGCCGCTCCGGACTCACTGCCGCACCGTCCATGCAGCTATATCAATCGTGAATATTAAACTTATTTGTATGGGTCCTAGTCTATGCAGTCCTCCTATATCACCAGCGCCCAGCAGGCGCACCAGCTTCCTGAACTGGGCGCGCCCGAAATTGCCATGGTTGGCCGCTCCAATTGCGGCAAGTCCAGCCTGCTAAATGCCCTTACGCAAAGGCGAAATCTCGCCCGCGCCAGTAACACACCGGGCCGTACTCAGATGGTCAACTTCTTTGCCATCGACAAGGCCGACGGTCGTATCATCCTGGCTGACTTACCAGGCTTTGGCTTCAGTGCTAGCGGGCGCGAAGCCAGACGGCACTGGCAGACGCTGGTCACCGCCTACCTTAAGAGACCAACTTTAAAGGAAGTACTGTTCCTAATCGACATCCGCCGCGCCGACCCGCCGGGTGAGGAAGATATCGCACTGCTCAAAAATCTAGTCGCCGGCCATGCCATTGTGACCCTGGTACTCACCAAGTCAGACAAAATGTCAGCCGCTGCCGGCAAGATGCAGGTAGCTAAATTTAAAGAACATATGGAAGAGTGCGGACTAGTCGTCCCAGAAGTCACGCTGACTTCTACGCTCAAGCAAATAGGCATCGCCACACTTCAAGAGAAGCTCGGCCTGAAATAAGCCTAGGCGCCTCTGGACTTTTATTCGATGGCGGCTTGGGATTTTGCTACTTTCTCGCAAACGTCCCACAGCAGGCCCTTTTGCTCCACATGACGCATCAGAGTCCCTAGTCGATGGGCCAGTAGACCAGCTATTTCACGAGGTTCCACGTCACCGCTGCGCAGGTGTTGAATGATCACGGCATCAATTTCGTCCGCGATCTGCAGCAGTTTCTGTACCTCAGCATCCCGCCGATTTTGCTCTGGGAACTTAATCACTTTGCCCATAGCGAACCTCCGCTGTTATTAACCTTATCGGCAATTTCAGCTCACTCCTTAATAGTAACAAAAATCAGCAAAATCGTCAGCATAGCTTTCGCGGAGGGGGCTAAAAGCTAGCACTACCGCATTTTGTAATATCAAGATTTCACTGGATGTTCCGAAGTAGGGAGGCAGCGAAACTTAGGTCTCGTCTCAGTATCGATCGCGTACAAGGACAGCAAATTTATGAGTCTCCGAAGGCTGAAAAACGTTGCTTCCGTTTTCTCACACGAAGGACTTAGCACCTCTGACTTCAAGAACCTCAATCTTAGCCCCGTGAGTGTTGAAGCAACCGCAGTCGAAGCTACCGCAATCGAAGAAAATGCCGGCGATTCTCGTGCGCTTATTGTGGCACAAAAGCTCCGTCGTGCATGTGAGCGCCTCGGACCGACTTACATCAAATTCGGCCAGTTCCTGGCGCTCCGTCGCGACATGTTTCCCGATGATTTCTGCACGGAGCTTGGCAAGCTTCATGGTGATGTACCGTCCTTTCCTACAGCGGAGGCGATAGCTCTCATTGAGGCAGAGCTAGGCGGGAAGATCGAAGGCTTCTTCGCCAAATTTGAGTCTGTCCCAGTAGCAGCGGCCAGCATTGCGCAGGTTCATTTTGCCGAGCTCCTTACGGGCGAGCAGGTGGCTGTCAAAGTGCAGAGGCCCACCGCACGCAAAGACATCACTGACGACTTGAGTATCCTCGTCTCGCTAGCAAAGTGGGTGGACCGTTTTCTGAATATCGGACGGAGAGCTGTTTACACTGATTTAGTGCGGGACTTTTCCGAACAACTGAATCGAGAGCTCGATTTTCTGGAAGAGGCTTTATTTGCAGAGGACTTAAAGAACGGCCTCGCACCTGAGCCCAGTATTTATGTGCCAAAAGTTTATCACAAGTTTTGCACCAAAAAGGTGTTCGTTTCCGAAAGAATCCACGGTGAGAGGCTCGATAAATTTAAAACTGCCGACGACTTACTCGAGGTAGGTCACGATCCATACGTATTATCGATTACTTTGACCAGATGTTTGGTAAGGCAAATCTTTGCAACCGGTCTAGTTCACCTGGATATGCATCCCGCCAATATATTCCTACTCAAAAATAACCGCATTGCTCTGATTGATTTCGGTATGCACGTGCGACTATCGAAAGAAAAGCGCTGGCGCGTGGTCCAGGAATTTCATCTTAGGTTTACCGGCAAGTATCAGGAGTGGGCCGACATTTTCGTCAAGTCCCACTACTTAAATCATGTTCCAGATCTCGACAAACTTAAGCGTGAACTGATTTACTTTGCGCGAACCAACGACGCCAAGTCCGTCGGCGACATGTCTGTGGCGCAGAATATACTCGGCACATTTCACATCATGAGGCGTAACCGAGTCTTCCTCGATCAAATAGATTTTGTGGTCTTCAGCCGTTGCATGGTGATGCTAGAGGGTGTGTGTCTGCGCCTTTGTCCGGAATTCGCGCCGTTTGACGAATTCAAGACCCACCTACTCAACATACTTAAAGAGCGTGCGGATAAGAAAAGACTTGAAGAGTCCCTGAACGACATCACGCCAGAAATTCTAGAAGCATTTGATACTGCCTCCGAGATCAGTCAGGGTCTGGTGCGACTCAAGAGAAATTTCGTGAGGTCACATGACCTCAGAGAATTTATGGAACGAGAGGGCTTCAGGCCGCCAGGCCTCAGATGGTATCAGGTCTTCGCGATGATCTCGTTAGTCGCGATGGCTGCTGCGCTAGGTTACCTTTGGGGTCAATATTCACATTTAAGCCATTGAAAATACTGACACTTCAAAGCCCGGCCGCTACCCTTCGGGCCCGCCCCCCATTACCATCACAACGATACCCAATACAGCAAACACCGTGAACACGACGGAGCGCCAATTACTGCGCTCGCCGATCATCACACGGGCCACTGGGATCACCCAGATCGGGTAAGTCGATGAGAGGGCCGCACCAACTCCGGCCTTGGTGTATTTGGTGCTCAGCGATAGGAGCATCAGCCCCAGATAGGTGCCCATGAAAGCCGCCAACGTGAGCACGCTGCCGCGCTTGCGAGGAGTCCAGATCCTCTGATCACCTCCCATGCCGGGGCGCGACAAACGCCACTGTAGTAGCAATAACACGACCGTTGCCGGCAGCAGCCTCGCCAAGGTTCCGTATAGTACATGCACCTCCTGCATGGCTTGCCGCGCTAACACCACAGCCACCCCTTGGCAGACAGCCGCAGCCAAAGCGTAGCCGATACCTTTGAGCAACCTGTCCCTTGGAAGTAACGCTAGCGGGGCATCCCCGCGCTGATTGAAAAACACTACCCCCGTCACAGCCGCGACCGTGATCACCATACCGACAGTTTCTGCCGTATTCATGGACTCACCTAGCACTACCGCAGCAATCAGAGCTGAAATTAACGGCGCCAAACACTGGACGGCCGAGGTCATCCCGGCCCCGATCCGACTGAGGGAGGTGAAAAATAGGGAATCGCCCAAGGCAATCCCAACCACACCCGAGAGTGCCAGAATCGGCAGCTTCCCCACGGCTTGTGGCAAAGGAAGTTTCAGGACCGCCACAGTCAGAAGCAACAAAGTCCCTGCTATGGTGCCTTTAAAGATATTCAAGCGGATGCCGCTAATGCCGGCTCCAAATTTGGTGTATAGCGTGATCGACACCGACCAAATCAAGGCCGCTGCCAATGAAGATGTCTCCCCGAGCTGCTGAAACAGCGGTGCGGCTTGCACGAAAGTCGCCATGATTTCGCGGACTCCGAATTTCTTGTGGGGATGAGGACCTGATCATTGTCATGCCACAAAACCCTTGCCTTTGGAAGGAGCGGTCGCTAAACGCATAGGATCAGAATTATCTCGCCAGGAGTGGACACATGGCAAACGCGGCACAATATGACGTCATCATTATCGGCTCTGGTCCTGGCGGTGAAGTCGCCGCAATTCGCGCCGCGCAACTTGGCCTAAAGACTGCTTTAATAGAAAAAGAAGCACACCTTGGCGGCACCTGCCTAAACTGGGGCTGTATCCCAACCAAGGCCCTCCTTGAATCCGCCAAGACCTATAAGAAACTGCAACATGCAACGGATCTGGGCTTTAACGTTGGCACCGTGACCTACGACTGGGAACGCGTGATGCAGCGTAAGCAAGGCATTGTGGATGCGCAGCGCAAGGGTCTGCGTTTCTTGATGAAGAAGAACAAAATCGACGTCCACGAAGGCCACGGCCGCCTCGCCGGTAAAGGCCAGGTCAGTGTTACGACTGCGGATGGCAAAGTAACTAAGTTGACGACACGCTTTGCCCTAGTGGCCACTGGATCACGGATCCGCACCCTACCCTTCGCGCCGACCAACGGTCGTACTGTTATCAACTCCGACGAAATTTTATCGTTCGACCGCGTACCAAAATCACTTTGCGTCATCGGTGGCGGTGTCGTCGGTACTGAGTTTGCCTCTCTTTACGGCCGTTTTGGCAGTCAAGTAACCATCATTGAGATGGCGCCGCAAATCCTCCCGAGCGAAGACGCCGACAGCGTTAAAGAGCTAGTTCGTCAGTTAAAGAAGCAAAACATCACGGTTGAGACTGGCACCAAACTTACTGCCGTCGAAGACAAAGGCGATCACGCCTTGATCACCACCGAAGGTCAAAAACCGCGCGCTTTTGAAGTCGTCTTGGTTTCCATCGGCCGCGCTCCAGTGACCGAAGATATCGGCCTTGAGACTGCTGGCATCAAAACCGATCGTGGCTTCATCAATGTCGACAGCCACTACAAAACCAGTGCTGACTGGGTTTACGCCATCGGCGACGTCATCCCGACGCCAGCATTGGCGCACACGGCCTCGGCAGAGGGCATGCACGCAGTGGAAGTCATCGCTGGCCATAAGCCACCAGTGATCGATTATTCAGCCAACCCCAATGCCATTTACACCGCGCCTGAAATTGCCAGCATTGGTCGCACCGAGCAGGCTTTAAAAGAGGCGAAGGTGGAGTACAAAGTAGCGCAATTCCCATTTGCGCCGATGGCTCGCGCGAAGATTGACGACGCCACCGAAGGCTTCGTAAAAATCATCTATGAGCCCAAATACCGCGAGTTGCTGGGTGTCCACATCATCGGTGCCAAAGCAACCGAGATGATCGCTGAGTTCTCACTGGGTAAAATTCTTGAGACGACTGTAGACGAGATTGCTCATACCATTCACCCGCACCCGACGATCTCTGAGACGATTATGGAAGCGGCACATGTGGCTATGGGCGGGGCAATTCATCTATAATCACTGAGCTGTAAGAGAAGAGCGATCAACCATAAACGCCCCTGCGGGCGAGAGGCTGGCGTGCCATGCAAAACGACACGACGGAAGTACTCATGCCCCTTATGGGCGAGGGAATTACCGAAGCAACCCTGGTTAAGTGGCTTAAGCAACCAGGCGAGCAGGTGCGCCAGGAAGAGCCGCTATTAGAGGTTTCTACTGACAAGGTAGACACGGAAATTCCGGCTCCAGCAAGCGGCGTTTTGACCGAAGTGTTCGTGCGCGATGGCGATACGGTGGCGGTTAATAAGGTGATCGCAGTGATTCGCAGCGGCGCTGCTACGGGTTCGACTGCGCGTAGCACGCCCAAGCCAGAGGCTGCTGCCGTTCCTACGAAAGCTGCAGCTCCTGCGGCTCAGGCCGCCGCGGTACCAAAGGTGGCGACTGCCGCTGTCGCTCCGTCTGCTGCAGCTCCCCTTGTTACTAGTGGGGAAAAGCCAAGATCGTCGCCCCTGGTGCGCAAAATGGCGCGCGCCGAAAGCATCGACTTAACGCAAGTCCCCGGCACGGGATTGCACGGCCGTATCACTAAGAGAGATGTCGAAGCGGCATTGGCCTCGCCAGTGCCCGCCACCGCGAGAGCGGGAGTCTCATCCCCTGCCGTCAGTGGTTTGGTCACGAAACGCGACGGAGACCGCGAGACCTTAGAAGGGGTGCCGGTCCGGCGCGAGCGCATGTCGAAAATGCGCACGTTGATCGCTGAGCACATGGTCCGTTCGGTGCGCACGTCACCGCACGTCACGACCATTTTCGAAATTGATATGCACCAAGTCACGCAAGTTCGCGCGAAAGCACAGGCTGCATTCAAGGCTCGCGAAGGTTTCGGCTTAACTTATACACCGTTCTTTGTTCATGCAGCGGTGCAGGCGATTAAGCGCTTCCCGATCGTCAACGTCTCAGTCGATGGCGATGACATCCTCTGGAAAGACCAGATCAACATCGGTGTCGCCGTGGCCATCGAACAGGGCCTCATCGTCCCTGTCATTCGTGATGCGGGCACCTTGAACGTCTTCGGTATAGCCCGTCGCATTAACGACCTCGCCACACGAGCCCGCAGTAAAAAGCTGCTCCCTGACGAAGTACAGGGTGGCACATTCTCCATCACTAATCCCGGTATGTTTGGCAGCCTGGTCTCGTCACCGATCATCAACCAGCCGCAAGTCGCCATTTTGAGCATCGGGGCGATTATTAAACGCCCTGTGGTCATTAATGATCTGATCGGGGTCCGGCCATTGGTGCAAATCGGCCTTACCTTTGACCACCGCGTGGTCGATGGTGAGGGCGGCGCCCGCTACTTGGCATACCTTAAAGAAGTGCTAGAAAACTTCGACGATTCGGGCCTCTAAGCTAAAGAGGTAAGTTAGCTCGGACGGCTCCGACTTTAGCTCGGAGCCGTGTCGTCCGATCTCTAAGATTGAGAGCAGCTCTATTGCCGCTTAGTCTCGGAGAATCGGCGTTGTCAGGTACCAATCAAATTATCAAACCAGGCCAAGTGCTCTTTAAGTTTGGCGACCAATCAGACGGCATGTACATCGTCCGCCGTGGTGAGGTTTGTGTTTACCTAGAAAAAGAAGGTAAAGAGGTCGTCCTTGCCAAGATCGGTGCCGGCGGCATGATTGGCGAGATGTCTCTATTTGACCAACAGCCCCGGTCTGCTTCCGTAAAGGCTAAAACTGAGTCTGAAGTCACCCGCATCTCGCAAGACGACTTCACCAAGCTGATGAAACAGATACCAAAATGGTTTGTGGGCCTTATGTCCGCATTATCATCTCGGCTAAGAGCGACCAACGAGCGGCTGACGCAGCTAGAACGCGGTGGCACATCAGCAACGCTGCAAGCTGCGTCCAACGACAATCCCTATGCGACAGCGATCAGGCAGCTTCATATCATCGTCCTGCTGCTACACAAAGACGGGGAAAAGGTCGGCAAAGACTGGATTTTACGGGTAGCCTCGATCGAACAAGTCATGGACCAAGTGTTTGGCGAAGACATATCAAAATTCAACAAACTGTTAGAAATCTTAGTCAGCGCTGAGCTAGTGCAACAGCGTCAAGACAATTACAAAAAACCTGTGATCGCAGTGGCGAATCGCACATCGCTAACCAGCCTTGCAAACTTCATCACGGAATTCTGCAAACATAACGCAAACCACCCCTACCTGACCTACGACGTAATCAGCATGCTCCGTGTGGCACAAAGACTAGTCGCCTCTGCACCTTATGAGTCAGTGTCGGTAGGCCTGGATGAGTTGATAAAAGAAGCAAAGAAAAACAACATCGACACGAGCAATTGGGAAAAAGAATTAGAGACTCTGGCCAACTCCGGCGAGGTCGTCAAAGTGGTCAAGACCTCAAATGGCATGGGTATCAAAGAACGCAAAGCCGACATGCCAGTCTTTATCCAACACTGTCAGGTGTTGGCGGATCTTTATAAAGCCAAATTAATTTAACGCCAGGCGCAAACGCTGCTGATACCAGCGATTATGCAGCCAGCGGACTGCCATGGCCACGCTTAGCATGATGCTAAGTAGTACCAGTTGATTCACGACCACCATGGTCACTGAGCCGGCCTTCTTTGGATCCATGAATGGGTACGGGAACCACGAGCGAAACTGCGCCATAGTAAACGTATAAATGGCGTAAAGTAGCGGGTAGCTGATCCACGACATCGTACTTTTCATACTGATTCTAGTCGTTGGTGGCTGCATCGCATAATCAATCAAGAAGTAGATGAAAGCACCACTATGTAAATAGGCCACTGTTGCAAAAGTAAGCTTATCGGGGATTACAAAGATTCCGTGCAGCACCGCCCAATAGACGAAGGTGGTCTGCGACATAAACAGAACTAACGCACCACGCAGCGACTCATAGGTTGCAGAGCTCATGGGGCGTAGCCGAAAAAATGGCGACCAACGATAGAGGATAAACAAGGCGCAGATCGTGTTTGATTGAGTGGTGAAGTACTGCCAGTAGTTGAAATAGGAATAGTTGGGGATTATTGCGGCAAAAGAAAACATCACTTGGATGATGGAGTAGACAAGCGAGACACCGACTGCGAGCGAGAACCAGGTGTAGATGGGTTTCATTGGGGTCTTTCACAAGCTCTATGTACGTTTGGTGGCTGTACGGCCTAAAACAAGCATAAGTGTACAATTCTTTTGCCGGAGATGTGAAATCTAGGTGTGATAACAAATAAAATCGGGGGTTTAGGAAAAGGGAACACCTCCTGCCTCCGCACTTGCCAGCGGTGGACACGTCATGTCGTTCGCAAGTTACCCTTCTTCGTAGCATCTTGCCATGTCGACTTGCCGACAACGCCAACAACTACTGAAGCCGGCATATGGTTATTTTTTAGCAACGGACGCTTTCACTGGAGAAAAGCCATTTTATGATAATTACCGAAAGCCTCGTGGGATTCACCCGGTCAGGTACAAAGATTTTCGCTTATCTGACCAAGGATAGGCCTCATCTCTCCAAGAAAACCAAGCATTTTAGCGAAGCGGATCACTTTGATGCTGTTTGTGTATTCCAATGTCTCGTACTCAGAGCCTTCAGGCAATATGGCGAGCGATCGCAGGAGTTTGATGAAATGCGAACAATGGAAGCCTTCCACATGGAGCGGATTAGCGATGAATCTTTCGCTCTGGAAAAGCAATCACTCGGGCTTATCACTTCTGTTCATATCAGAAATTATGGCGAGAGCCGTCTTCATCACCCGCTCCTCAAATAATGCAGCATTTGGCCCGACAAACGGATTCACAGCCAAATTTTGATTCTTGTCACCCTTGGCTAGGTAGTAAACCCTCTTGCCGGGTACGTACCTATTTTCTAAGCGTCCGGGCTCAGTCATAGTTATGATATGGTATTCTTGGTTACACTTGCAGAAATCTAGAATGAGATTGACCTCATAGCCTCGAAAAATCGCCGAAAGATCATCAAATTTGAGACCAAGCCATTCGAGCTCAAGCGAATTTAAGATGGTGCCCGTGCGACGGTAAAAAGCATGAACATCGAACGTCAGTTCCATTTTGTATTCTGCAGCGGTCCCAGGCATAGTCGTCGCTCCCCTATACCCATATCGGCAGAATTTGAGTGAAATTGAGAGCAGTTTATAGTCGAGTCATTGCCGAGAAGGGTTGGCTGAGTAAAGTGCGGGCTTGGTTCGGTTCAGTTGCTGTAGGTAATGTCATGATGCTTCTGAAAGTAAGCGAATCCGGCTGTTCTCATTTGCAGAGAATGACGACGCGCGCAGTCCAATTGCCATCGCCGCCATTGTTGGTTGAACAAGAAGTGCCTCCAGTGGCGCAGACATCAACGTTCGATCCAATCTGAGCGGCGTAGCAAGCATAGCCGCCACCGCTGAAAGTTGCATTGTTGGTAGCGTTATGGAACTTGATCCCCATCACAACCGTCTTTCCCGCGGGACATGTGGCTGTTTTAGTCGTGCCGCAAGCTCCCCATCCGCTGTCTACTGAAACCAAGGAGTCCACGCTACCAGCGCCAGTGATGCGTCCACTCCCAGTGACATTGACGTTGCCATTAACCTCCAAAGCGGCTGTCGGTGCCGAGGTCCCAATCCCCACATTACCCGTTGTCGTCAGAGTCCCCTGCACGCTCAAATTATCATTGAGCGCTACAGCACCCGAGCTTGTCGAGGCACTAAAGTCTTTCACCCACGACGCATAGACCTTACTACCGGACTTAATCAGCGTAACTAAAGTGTCATTACCCGGAGTCACAACTACAGGGCAATTCGGATTACAGTAAAAGGTCAACCCTGTGCTGGAGAAAGTATAGTTACCGCCTGTTGGACTAGTGAGAGCGAGCGTGTAAGATGCACCGTCGACCATCGAATTTGCGGTAAATGTGATAGTCCCAGCAGCAGCACTTGTGGACTGAATATTACCGGATTTCCAATCAATCGTTGCCGTAGACCCAGTCACAAAGGCACCAACAATCTGGCCACCAGTGACAGTTAGCGATCCAGTCATAGTGTCGCCGGCCTTATTAAGCTTGGTCAACAGATCAGCCGCGGCAGTTGCAGCTATGGTGATACTTCCAGCACCGTTAGTGATGCTAATCCCGGACCCAGCGGTCAGTACATTTAAATTGTAATTAGTCCCATTACCGATAAGTAGCTGGCCGTTTGTTGGTGCCGTCCCAATACCGGTGCCGCCATTCGCAATGGCGATGGTTCCGGATGTTATAGTCGATGCATTGAGGGCGGGTATATCACTCGCAGATAATACTGTGCCGTTGGTAACACGTCCCTTAAGATCGACGGTTACTTTGGTGTACGCACCAGCACCAACTCCGGTCGTTGATAGCGTCGGGTTGGGAAAGTTGCCGCTCAAATCGCCGCCCGCGGCGCCACTTGGAGTCACACTAGAAGTCCAGGACAAAGCACCCGTACCGTTAGTAGCAAGCACTTGGCCCGATGCGCCGTCGGCTGATGGGAGAGTCCAGACGGTGGAGCTAGCAAGAGTGTCGGGAGATTTAAGGGCGAGATAGTTGGTGGAGCCTTTGTCATTAAGGACAATGCGACTTGCCGCAGTGCCATTGCCCTGCAGAGTCACGTTGCCTTGGGTCACGTTAGCCCCGGAGGTAATCGTTCCGGTCGTATTGATTGTGGTTGAGCCACCGATCGTCGAAGATCCATTCATCGTGGCAGTTGTAAGAGTCTTATTGGTCAGCGTTGATGCGCCTGCCTCGGTGACGATCACTCCTGATGCTGGGAAAGTAGCGGTGGAACTTACACCAGTACCGCCGTTAGCGGCGTTTAAAATTCCTGATCCGATGACCGATGCTGGCAAAGTGGGGATATCGTTCACAGTAAGCGTGCTGCCTGCAGTGATGCGGCCTTTACTATCTGCAACTACTTTCGCATAAGTACCCGCAGCGACTCCGGTTGCAGTTAATGTCGGACTGGGGAAATTACCCGTCAAATCCCCGCTCGCTGCGCCGGTTGGAGCAAGACCGGAGACCCAAGACAAAGCGCCCGTGCCGTTAGTGGCAAGAACTTGGCCCGATGAGCCATCGGCTGATGGGAGAGTCCAGACGGTGGAGCTAGCAAGAGTGTCGGGAGATTTGAGGGCGAGATAGTTAGTAGTGCCTTTGTCATTTAATACGAGTTTATTGGCAGTGGAACCGTCCCCTTTGACGCTGATGTTACCCTGCGAGGAAATCGATCCAGAAGAAGTAATCGATCCCGAGTTGACAGTGCCGGTCGTGTCGATTGTAGTCGAGCCACCAATCGTCGAAGATCCAGTGATCGTTGCTGCACTAAGAATCTTGTTGGTCAGCGTTGATGCGCCTGCTTCAGTGACTATCACTCCAGATGCAGGATACGTTGCGGTGGAGCTAACACCGGTACCACCGTTGGCTGAGGGTAATAGACCAGTCACTGCTGCAGACTGAGCAAGATTTAACGCAGCAAATGACGGCACTCCCCCACCGCTTGGAACTGACAAGATTTGATAGGCTGAGCCAGCACTCGTCGTAAATACATTGCCGCTGCCGTTGCCAAGAACGACGCCGTTACTTGTCAGGCTACTGGTGCCAGTACCGCCGTTAGCGACGTTTAAAACTCCCGATCCGATGACCGATGCTGGCAAAGTGGGGATATCGCTCACGATGAGCGTGCTACCAGCAGTGATGCGGCCTTTGCTATCTGCAACTACTTTCGCATAAGTACCCGCAGCGACTCCGGTTGCAGTTAATGTCGGACTGGGGAAATTACCCGTCAAATCCCCGCTCGCTGCGCCGGTTGGAGCAAGACCGGAGACCCAAGACAAAGCGCCTGTGCCGTTAGTGGCGAGCACTTGGCCCGATGAGCCATCGGCTGATGGGAGAGTCCAGACGGTGGAGCTAGCAAGAGTGTCGGGAGATTTGAGGGCGAGGTAGTTAGTAGTGCCTTTGTCATTGAGGACGATGCGACTTGCCGCAGTGCCATTGCCCTGCAGAGTCACGTTACCTTGCGTCACATTCGCGCCGGACGTAATCGTTCCGGTTGTGTTTATTACGGTAGAGCCACCGATCGTCGAAGACCCATTGATCGTAGCTGCAGTAAGTGTCTTGTTAGTCAGCATTGATGTACCTGCTTCAGTGACGATCACTCCCGATGCTGGGAAAATAGCAGTTGAGCTAATACCGGTACCGCCGTTAATTCCACTCAGCTGACCGGAAACTATCTTGCTAGCATCAAGCCCAGGGATATCAGTGCCACTTAATGAACTGCTGCCGATCACTTGACCTTTATTGTTCGTTATCACTTTGGTGTAAGTACCCACGGATCCAACTGGGCTCAGTGCTACTGTTGCCGTGCCGCTCCCGTTGGTTACTGAAATGCCCTCGCCTGCTGCAACACTAGCCGTACCGGGGAAATTACTCGACGTGCCACTCGCATTAGAAGCAGCGGCAGCAATCCAGCGACTACCGCTATATGTTAAAACCTGGCCAGAACTAGGTGCCGCACCAGTCACAGTCTGAACTGGCAGAGTCGCCAAATCTGGGCTAGCCCAGATAAGCTGCCCTTGAGCATTTTTCGTTAAAAACTGATTCGAGCTGGGCAGCGACTTCAGGGTCAAACCTAATTGCCCGTTATCATCGAAGGACAGTGTCTTCGGATCGACCGGCACCCGCAAGGCCAGAGGCACAAAGTTATATTGTTGGCGCGGATAGGTTTTGCCGCCCGACGTGACTTCGATAAACACTGGATTGCTGCCATCACCAAATACTTCGGCCACTTCGGTACCACTCAGCGTGATCACCAAGGTAAATACACCCTGATTTAGATTCACAGCACCGAAGTCCAGTGTCGGCCCGAGCGCGGAACCCGCAGATACAGCGCTCCAAAATTTAACCGTGATATCTGTCGGACCAACTTGCGCGGCACCATCCTGCTGCGTCAGTCGCCCTGAGTAACTAAGGGAAAATGATGAAGCATCGGCCGCACGGGCGGAAACTGCAGATAGAGTGACTACGAGCGAAAACACAAATCCCGTAATCCAGACAACCCAGCGGGCATCGGACTGCTTTGGTTTATTTGTGTGTATGCCACTGAGCATACTCAACCCCAATTCACCTGGTAAACCCGGGGTATAGGTGCCCCCGTCAGGCCCTGCTGGACCTAATGCTCCCTTCGGAGCTCAGGGGTAAAAGTTGAGGGGATATTTTATTTCAACAATTAACTCAATAATATCAGTGGTATATATTCCATGCCAGCGCGGTTTTAAATGCCTGCGCTAACGACCTGAGAAGCATTATCGCCGTGCACCACACCCAGGCCAACTTCAGCGGGGCTGAGCCCCGCTCCCGTGCCAGCCGGTCGTTGAGCCGATCGTTTCATGGCAGTGATTACCGAATCTAAACATTGCTGCCGCGCGGCAGCGCGGACTTTCGTACATGCCTCAACTAGCAAGGCTGATATTGCCGATAGTTGCGGAGCTGCAAACGAGCTACCCGCCTCAAAGTTATCTGTACTCCAACTAAAGACGCCGTCAGCTGGCGCTCCGATAGTTCGCCTCTGTGCTGCCTCATTGCCGCCGGGTACAGTCGCGGTTAGGCTGATTTGATCCGCAAAAACAGTCATATTCTCGGCAAATATCAAGTATGGCGCCGCCATTGATTGATTTGTTACGCGCTCCAAATAGCTCTTGATGAGGCTGCTATCGTAAGTCGTCAAATCACCGACTGGGCCTAGGCCTGCTGCTTGCCGCCGCGAATTTAGGGCGCCTGACAAATCTGCGCCAGTATTACCAAGAGCCTTAATCACGATCTTTTCGCGGCTCATTTGATCGATTAACGTCGCAAATTCTGGATCTACTGCGGAGTCTTTTTCCGTACCAAGAAAGGCACGACTCATATTGACGATGGCAACGTCCCCCCTGCCCACAATAAAACGCATGCCCTCATTATATTTCGCCGCGGTAGCACTTACTGGCACGATGGTCAGCCGTGGAGCAATGGCAAGCAGGACATCAACGACGATATTGCCGTGATTCAGTCCCACCGGATTACCAAAGCGCGCTAGGGGTTCAATCTGAGCACCTTTGTAAAAATCACGCTGCTTGGATAATTGCTCATCCTCAAACACGTCAAAGACAGCTACCACGATCCCCTTCCCCTGGTGCTTGCCACGCAGCTCCGCGGCATCCAACAGGACAAACCCAGGATTATATTTACCGACAAGTCGGTTAATGCTTTGCCGCAGCTTCTCCAAGATGTCTTTAGCGGCGCGAAATGCCGCATCGTTATCCTGTTTAAACTTTGGTTCGTTGTCTTGAAAAAGCAGGTCCGCAGTCGCGACAAAATCGGTGATCTCGCCACCCCATTTTTGCGCCATCAAATCATCCAAAAGCAAACGTCCAAACTTTGGCTCAACTTCGCTGGGAATGGACAAAGAACAATACTTTGCCAAAGCTTGATCCAAATCACTATCAGCAGACATCCCAGTAAGAGTCGCGATTTTTGCCACAGCAGATTCGTAATCATTGCAGGCGCTGCCTGCATTTACTTGCGCAGGTACCACTTCACTTAGCGCCGTCGAAGACTTCACCTTGGAACGGCAGGCAGAACTAACAACAAGAACGGTGACCAGAACACATACCGAAAACCGCATCAAATGACTCCTAGCTAGCGACTCAAATGCCGTATTTACTCTTCAGATAAGCTTCGACAGATTGACGTTCGGCATCCGATAAAGCGCGGTCGTAAATCAATACCTCGGCGATGTCGCCGTAGTACCATTCGTTGGATGCAGTACCACTGTAGCGGCGGCCGATCACAAATATACCGCTGGTAAACGTTGGCGGCGAATAAGTTGCCGCTGCCTGCAGCTGCACTCCATTTCGGTACAACTTGTAATCAGAAGTCGTTGATCGAATTGCAATTAAGTATGGACCAAGACTAGTTTCATCGGTAGGCGACACCATATTGGGAGTTCGGTTAAAAAAATCCGAACCGTGCATCCAGCGCTTGGCGGTATGCTCATTGTATACGATTGAATCGAATACATTACCCGCCGCATTCATGACTGTCGCGGGAGCACCGCCGGCAGCGGTACCAGTCGGTGTAAGTGTTGCTAGTTTCGTCACGACAAACATAGTCTTAGCCGTGATGCTGCCGCTAAAATTCCCTTGAAGGCCTGTAGTACTACCATTAAACCGCAACACCGGCAGACCATTGATCTGCCCCGTCTTAAAGATAGGCTGACTTGCCACTGTCGACTGAGTGACATTGAATCCGTTACCGCTCTCATCCATCCAAGTCGAAACTGCAGTGCCATCAGCGAGACCGTTTAAAGAATCAGCCCTCAGCCAAAGTTTGAGATTGGGTATTGAGATCGGACCTTGGGACGTATAAGAGCAGCGGAAGCCAAGCATGCTATAAGTGAAGGTTGCGGGCCGATCGAGTAGTGCTGTAAACATGCCAGCATTAGCTCCATCGACGGCTCTAGCACCGCGGTACATGGAGCCGCCCGTACCGTTCACCTCAGGATAAAATCTACCGATCGCATGAGTCGAATTCCAGCTATCGTTCCACCATGCCTGCTGGGAACTCATAGGGACTAAGTGGGATCTGGGCGTCGTCACCGTACCAGTTTGCAACGATGGTGTTGCCGTTGTGTTGGTAAACTCAAGCCATGCAGCGGAATTGCCCGGCTTGTCACTGAGATTGATGTAATTCACCCATTGGGAAAGATTTCCGCCAATATCCCAAACAACGTTGCCATTAGTCAAAAACTGGCTGCGCCGTTGATTGAAGGTGCCACTGCTGCTAGCGACACAACTAGCGTTCACATATGCATTAAGATCGTTAGCATCCGCTGCGCATGGTCCAGTGGTAATGCTATCGCTATTACCCCGCGACAGCGTCCCACTGCCAACAGTCCCTCCACTCCAATTGACACCGTTGCGTGCTAAATTTGTCGCCACCGTCATCCACTCGGGATTCGTCATCAGATGATAACCGTTGCCAAGTGCGGAGCATTTAGCAATGGCGTCCGTTTGGGAAATACTAACCCACGGAATTTGCCCTGCCTGAGCAGTCGCCACATTACTCACGTTAGACGCCGCGTACTTCTGCACACAGAAATCGCTAGTTCCATAAACCGGATTACCAGGAACTTTCACCCAGGTGCCACCAGCTAGGCCGCTGCAATCGAGCGGAGTCCAAGCGCAGCGGAATCCAACATCTGTATAGGATCCGCTGACAGCGTTAGATAGATCGAAATAAAATGGCCCAGAATAAGTGTTGTAGCTGTAGGACCCAGAGCGCGTAAGACCGCCCCCAGACCCGTTGGTCCCCGGATTATACTGGCCTATGCCCTGAGTCGAGGTCCAAGTATCTGTCCACCAGTTTTGAGCGCTATTTATTGGTACTAAGTGAGCTCTGGGGGTAGTCGCAGTGCCGGTCGTCAACGCAGCGTTAGTGAATTCCATTCGCGAAGCTGAGCCGGACGCTGGCTTGTCGTTGACGTTGGCGTAATTAACCCACTGCAGGAGATTACCGCCAATATCCCATACCACGCTGCCGTTCGACAGATACTGCGTACGCCGCTGATTAAATGTTCCCGTGCTACTACCGGCGCAACTGCTATTTACATATGCATTAGTGTCACTCGCATCTGCCGCACAACCGCTGCTTGTGGTGCTGCTACTATTGCCCCGCGATAGTGTCCCACTCCCAATCGCTCCCCCGCTCCAGTTGCTGGGAGTTCTCGCGATATTTGAGGCGATCGTCATCCACTCAGCATTGGTGATTAAGTGATACTGCGATCCCAATCCTGAACATGCACTGATCGCAGCGGGCTGCGTGACACTTACCCAAGGAGTAGTGGCAGCTTGAGAGGTGGGCACGCTACTCACATTCGCTGGCAAATATTTTTGCACACAGAAATCACTAGTGCCGTAAATACTATCGCCAGGCACGGCCACCCAAGAGCCTCCTGCCAACCCAGAACAGCTTGCAGAGTTGCCGCGGCTCCATTTGTTCGATTTCAACAACGCACCAGGGCCCAACTGAGCCAGCGCCGTCGAACTGACGATCACCAACTCAGCAACGATGCCAATCAAACCACCGCTTGCCGCAAAACAGCGGTAATATTTCGCTTTGCTTGTTTTGCCCCGAGGCGTCATTGAGCCAGCTCCACTTTGGGCGGACAGCCCGTCTTTGACCCGCATATGGGGAGGCCTTCGGACAAATTCGAACCAGCTAAAGAAAAGTAGTATTACACCCATATTTTCATGGGTTTATGGTCAGGAAAAAAATCTCGACTCGGAAACCCGCGGTCAGCTTTTCATTCGCTAGCAAATGCCGAAATCTGGGCCGCTAATCTACCGACATAGTGCTTAGCCATCAGGACACCAGCTAAAGACAGCGTCAAGAAGATGACCTGCGTACGTAGTTTGCGCATAGTAAAGCTCCTAAGCCGGCGTTATTGGTAAAGACGTCTGTATATCCGGAATCATACCAAATCTTTGACTGGAACAACTATAGCCGGATCGGTGATTCCTTGTTAGGTCAGCAAGCGCACGCATTTGCGTTGAACAGGTCCCTGTGTTAGAAGCCGGCGGCCCATTCGATTAATTTAGCGAATAAAAAATCGTGCACAACGATCAACGTCGACATCGTAATGTTTCCTCGCCCGCATTGATCTGCAGTGCGTTGGTCGTTGTTATGCTATGCGCCCTCTTATTTTTCCTGGCTCCCTTCACGGACACTGACACCGAACAAAATCCAGTCAGCGAGATGCCATCTCAACAATCTGACGCTTTAGAACCTCTGCAACAGAAACACTCAAAGTCAGCTCTACAAGTATTACCGGTATCTGAAAGCATAAAGTCCAGCACCCAGACTGCACCTCACCCACCCACTGATGAGACGGCGCGGCTAACTCAACTTGGCTTTAGCGCGCTGACCGCTAAAGATTACGCCAAGGCCGAAGATGCCTTTCTGAAAATTCTCGCCAACGATCCGAATAACAATACAGCCCTTTTCGGCATGTCGGCGACAAAACAGATCGGCACTCGGGACTTCGAGGCAGCGATTCCATTTTTAGAGAAGATCATCGAACTTAATCCGCAAAATTTGGTGGCCCTCACCAACCTGATGAATCTCTACCAGCAGACCAATAAACTGTCAGAGTATGAAGAGGTGCGGAAAAACCTCAAAGAACAGCTCGATCTTGCGGCCGTGTTTGAAAAGCAGAAAGCACAAGATCTCATAAGCAAAGGAGACTACAAGGCCGCCGTGGCTTATCTGCAGACTGAAGCAGAGGCCGCAACTGGTTCTCCAAAAAGCCAAGCTATCCTGGAAGAGCTCGGCAACTTAGCGCGCTCTTCGGGCCGTCACGAGGATGCTCTGGATTATTACCAGAGAGCCGAAGAGCAGTGTGGCGACGGGACCTCATGTACCAATATCCAGATCAATACCGCATGGACCCTTTGGGCCATCGGCCGGCAGGACGAAGCCCTGGCGAGCATGCAGACTTTAGAGCAACAAAATCCCTCCATCCCGGGAATTCATGACCATGTCAATATGATGCAAAACACTTACTCTGCCGCCAGCCCCGCATCGCATTAGTGACAACGACCGCCGGCCACAAATGGGCATCATTTAATTAGCTTTTGACAGTATCCGCCTATTTTGCTAGCGTGCGCCGTCCGCTTTTGCGGCAGCAACCACGAGATAACACTCGGTTTTTACAGGAGAGACTGCGGCCCATGAAGTCCACAGTAGAGCAGCTCAATGCCGTCCAATACCGCCTCAGCATTGAGGTGTCCCCTGAAGAAGTGAACAAAGCCTACGAAGGCGCGTACCGTAAACTACAGCAGCGCGCTCGCATTCAGGGCTTCCGTCCGGGCAAAGCGCCCCTGACTGTCGTCCGCCGGCTTTACGGCAACAGCGTTGCTGGTGAAGTGCACGAATCGCTGATCAATCAGCACCTCTTCGCAGCTCTTGGCGAACAACCGTTCCGCCCAGTGGCATCGCCAGTGGTCGACGCCAAAGCAGTTCCGACGGAAAACGAAACCTTCGTTTTCACCGCCGTGGTAGACGTCCTACCAGAACTAAAAATCGAAAATTACAAAGGTGTCACCGTCAGCGCCGATGAGTACACCGTCAACGACGAGCAACTGAACCGCGAGCTCAGCACGCTGCGCCGCCGCAGCGCTCGCACTAAGCCGATCGAGCCAGGGCAGACCGCCGCCAAAGGCATGCTTGCCGCTCTGTCGCACAAAGCCACCCACAACGGTGCCGAAGTAGCGGCCCTGAACGTGGACAACATGACCGTTGCTCTGGGCGAAGGCGAACTGTTCGCTGGCCTGGAGGAGCCGATCTTTGGCATGGCCGTTGGGGCCGTGAAGACGGCGAACGTGAAACTGCCCGACACTTACAGCGACAAGGCATTGGCTGGTCAAGAGCTGAGCTTCACCATCACCCTGAATGATCTGAAGCTGCTCGACGTCCCAGCACTGGACGATGAGTTCGCCAAGGACCTCAACTTCGACAGCGCCACTGCGTTGACCGACGAAGTCCGCAAGCAGATGGAAGCACAAGCCCAGAACATGAACCGCCAGAGCCTTGAGACGGCCCTGCTCGGCCAAATTCTGGATGCCAACCCCTTCGAAGTACCACCAGCAATGGTCGATCAAGTGATCGATAGCATGATCGAGGAAGAGCTCCGCGGCAATCCTGAGGAAACCCGCAAAATGGCGCTGCGCAACCAAGAGCTACGCCAAAACTTGCTCCCCTCCGCCAACGCCGCACCCAGAACACGCTGGTGCTCTGGCATGTCGCCCAAAAAGAGAACATCGAGGCCACAGAGGCAGAGCTAGCTAACCGTCTCGATCAGGTCTTGGCTAACGCCGGCGTCACCGATCCAAAACAAAAAGCGAACTTTAAAAAGACTCTCGAGCCACGTTTGAAAGAGAGTGTACTTTTCGAAAAAGCGATGGATTTCCTCATCGAAAACGCCAACGTTACCCGCGTCCCCGCCAGCCTTTCCTAAGCCAATCTAAGAGCGGGGCAACGCGCCCCGCTAAAGTCTTTCCCATTTCAGTCGATCCCAAACCTAGAGGTAGCAATCGCAAGCTGCGGCTGCACCCTCTTGGGTTTGGTGATACGTTGTTGGCTGAAGTACCAGAATAGAGTAAGAATTCCTAAGGGTTCGCGATTCGGGGTGGAATCTGCCACCGGCGTGAACTGCGTTGAGGATCCGGCGGCTCAGGTTAACCTGTTGATAGAGGGAAGATTTTTATGCCATTGGTACCCATTGTCGTTGATCAGACCAACCGCGGCGAGCGCTCCTACGATATTTATTCGCGCCTGCTCAAGGATCGCATCATTTTCTTAGGTACGCAGGTGTATGACGAGGTGGCGAATGTGATCGTCGCCCAGATGTTATTCTTGGAGAGCCAGGATCCCGACAAAGATATTCATTTCTACATCAACTCCCCCGGTGGGTCGGTGACGGCAGGCATGGCCATCTATGACACCATGCAAGTGATTCGCCCCGACGTCCGTACTTACTGCGTAGGCCAATGTGCGTCGATGGGCGCATGGTTGCTGGCAGCCGGCACCAAAGGCAAACGATACTCTTTGCCGAATGCACGGGTGATGATTCACCAACCACTCGGTGGCGCTACTGGTCAGGCAACTGATATTGAGATCCAGGCGCAAGAAATTATTAAGACTAAAGAACGCATGATCGAACTGTTGGCCTTTCACACCGGCAAGTCTACAAAAGTGATTGCTAGTGACATCGACCGCGACTTTTTCTTGTCGGCGGAACAGGCCAAGGAATATGGTATCGTTGATGAAATTGCGCCATCTGGGAAAAAAACCAAAAAGGCGGAATAAGTGTGAGTTAGGACTGGAGTCGGCAGAGGGGACGGGAAGACCAGGGTGGTGTTCCCAACTAGCAGTGGGACTCGTTAGGGAAGGAGAGCTGACACATGGCAGGCAAAGACTCAGGACTGCACTGTAGCTTTTGTGGCAAAGGGCAGCGGGAAGTCAAGAAATTGATCGCCGGCCCCAACGTCTACATCTGTGACGAGTGCATACAGCTATGCAACGACATCATCGCTGAAGAAGTTGAAAAAGAGGAACTGCTGAGTCCGACGGGTAAAATACCCAATCCGAAGGACATCAAGAAGGTCCTCGACGACTACATTATCGGCCAAGATGCCGCTAAAAAAATCCTCTCTGTAGCGGTGCACAACCACTATAAGCGCATCGACAACAAGGCTAAGAACGAAGACGTTGAACTATCTAAGTCCAATATCCTCCTCATTGGCCCTACCGGCTCCGGCAAGACGCTACTAGCCCAAACGCTAGCGCGAATTCTCAACGTGCCGTTCACGATTTCTGACGCAACTAACCTGACGGAAGCCGGTTATGTGGGCGAGGACGTGGAAAACATCATCCTCAATTTGCTGCAAAACGCCGATTACGATGTCGAGCTGGCGCAGCGGGGCATCGCCTATGTCGACGAGATCGATAAGATCGCACGCAAAGGCGAAAACCCATCTATCACCCGCGACGTTTCGGGTGAAGGTGTACAGCAGGCACTGCTAAAAATCATCGAAGGCACCATTGCCAACGTACCGCCCCGCGGTGGTCGCAAGCATCCGCAGCAAGAATTCTTACAGGTCGACACGACTAACGTGCTCTTTATCTGCGGCGGCGCTTTTGCTGGCCTAGAAGACATCATTGCCTCGCGTATCGAAGTTGCTTCGATGGGATTTGGCGCTGATATCCGCTCGAAGGCACAAAAAGACGTTAGCCACTTGCTGGCGAAAGTTCAGACTAATGACCTAATGAAATTCGGGATGATTCCAGAATTCATCGGTCGTCTGCCGATCGTATGTTCGCTAGCACAGCTGGACGAAGCAGCGCTGATCAAGATCCTAACCGAGCCAAAAAATGCTATCGTCAAGCAGTTTAAGAAGCTCTTCGACTTCGAGTCGGTGGAACTGAAATTCACCGATGGGGCTCTGCGCGCCGTGGTGAAGGAAGCTTTGAAGCGGAAAACCGGTGCTCGCGGTCTACGTGCGATTCTGGAAACGGCCATGCTAGAAATCATGTATGAGATGCCGTCACAGGAAAACCTGAAGGAAGTCGTCATCACGGAAGAAGTGATCGTTGCTGACGCCGATCCGATCCTGGTATACCGTTCAGAATCAGAGACAGCGATCAAAGAAGAGAAAAAAGAGCGCGAGTTTGGCACCGGTCAAAGCTAAGGGCTTCGCTTAAAGTCAAGAGCGGATCCACGAGCTTGGCATAAGGCCGACCCGTGGACCACTCTCTCATCTAGTTGGGTTTTTCTTATTGCTGTTTTTGTCTGTTTTTTTGTTAAACGTTCTAGGATTACCCGACCGATCTGCGCTAAGATGGTGTTAGCCGTCCCTTGTAAAATTTGTCTCGACCTTCATGGGTTTGCCTGCTTTATTTGGCGGCGGTCGAGCACTCAGGAGGCATCCGTATGACGACAGAACCAGCGGCAAAATCTAACCGTCAGCGCATTCCCCTGCTACCATTGCGGGACATTTTGGTGTTCCCGTCGACGGTAGTTCCACTGTTCGTGGGCCGCGACAAATCGATTCAAGCTCTCGAACAGGCCATGGCCGCGAACAAGGAAATCCTGCTCGCCGCGCAAATCAAGGCCAAGACCAACGATCCGACGGTGGAAGACATTTACCGCGTCGGTACCGTCTCGACGATTCTCCAGCTGCTAAGACTTCCGGACGGCACAGTAAAGGTGCTGGTCGAGGGGCAGCGTCGAGCTCAAATTGTTGAGTACGTCCAGACAGAAGAATACTTCCTCGTCGATGCCGAGCCACTGCCCGAGCCACAGTCGACTGGGGTAGAGAATGAGGCGTTAATCCGCACCGTCAAAATGGCCTTTGACAACTACGTCCGACTAAATAAGCGGATTCCCCCAGAGATGCTCCTGTCGATCGCCCAGATTGAGAGTGAGTCAAAGCTAGCCGACACTTTGGTAGCTCATCTAACGAATCTTAAATTGCAGGACAAGCAGCGCCTGCTCGAACAGACCGATCCACGCCAGCGCCTGGAAGACCTTTACGGATTTATCCAGTCCGAAATCGAGATCATGCGGGTCGAGAAAAAGATCCGTGCCCGTGTCAAGCGCCAGATGGAAAAGACGCAGAAAGAATACTACCTTAACGAGCAAATGGCAGCGATCCAGAAGGAACTCGGCGACCGCGATGATGGCCGCGCTGAGATCATGGAGATCGAAAATCTCGCTAAGAAAAAGAAACTGTCGGACGAGGCTCGCGACAAGGTCAACAAAGAACTACGCAAGCTGAAACACATGTCAGCTATGTCGGCTGAAGCAACCGTCGTCCGCAACTACATTGAGACTGTGCTTTCCCTACCGTGGAATGAGTACACGCCAGACAAACGAGATATCAACTTCGCCCATCAAGTACTTAATCAAGATCACTTTGGTCTAGAGAAAGTCAAAGAGCGCATCCTTGAATATCTATCCGTGCGCGCGCTTGTTAATGAGATGAAAGGTCCGATCCTTTGCCTTGCTGGCCCTCCCGGCGTCGGTAAAACCTCGCTCGCTAAAAGTGTAGCCGAGGCCATGGGTCGCAAGTTTGTTCGCATTTCGCTGGGTGGCGTGCGCGATGAGGCTGAGATTCGTGGTCATCGCCGTACTTATATTGGATCTATGCCCGGTAAGATCATTAATGCACTGAAAAAATGCGGTAGCGCCAATCCAGTGGTACTCCTGGATGAAGTGGACAAGCTGAGCCAGGACTTCCGCGGCGATCCGACATCCGCCCTACTTGAAGTGCTTGACCCGGAACAGAACTCAACCTTCGTCGACCACTACTTGGATATCGACTTTGACTTATCCAAAGTGATGTTCATGGCAACGGCGAACAGCCTTCATACGATCTCACGGCCCTTGCTGGACCGGATGGAAATCATTCGCTTGGTGGGCTACACCGAGGAAGAGAAGATCGCCATCGCGAAGCAGTATCTGGTGCCTAAGCAGCTCAAGACCAACGGCTTGGCCACTAGTAATGTGACTGTCACGCCGGGTGCACTGAAAGAGCTGGTGCGTTACTACACTCGTGAATCGGGCGTCCGTAATCTCGAGCGTGAAGTCGGCTCAGTACTGCGCAAACTAGCGCGTAAGCATCTTGAGAAAATGAATCCAATTCAATCCCCGGAAAAGCCAGAGCTTCCCGCTGCAACTGCAGCCGTTAGCGAGGCCCCCGAGGAAGTGCATGCAGCGGATCAAGATGACGATGAAGCTATAGATCCAACTCCAGTCAGAAAGCGCAAGAGCGGTGCTGCAAGCACTCCGGTGCAATCTGCGCAACCTGGATTCCCGGACCTAAACATCGCCGAAACCGTGACCGAGAAAAGTGTTCAGAAATATCTTGGACCTCGCCGCTTCCGGATTGGTCTCACCAATCAACATCACGAAGTGGGCCTCTGTACTGGCCTCGCTTGGACTGAAGTTGGCGGTGACCTCCTAGTCGCAGAGGTGTCGATCCTCCCTGGAAAGGGCAAGCTTACCTGCACAGGTAAACTCGGCGAAGTCATGCAAGAGTCTGCCCAGGCGGCTCTGAGCTATGTTCGTGCTCGCTCGAACTTTTTGGGTCTGGACGAAGACTTCTATGCCAAAGTCGACATTCACATCCACGTGCCTGAAGGCGCAATTCCGAAGGACGGACCATCGGCTGGGATTGCCATGGCTACCGCTCTTACCAGCGCCCTGACCAATCGTCCCATCAGCAAAGATGTCGCTATGACCGGCGAGATCACGCTGCGTGGACGGGTGCTACCGATTGGCGGCCTGAAAGAAAAGATCATCGCGGCCCACCGTGGCGGCATCAAGAAGGTGATCATTCCGAAGGAAAACGAAAAAGGCATCCAGGAACTACCAAAGCAAATCCTCAAAGAGGTCACCATCGTTCCCGTGGAGCACATGGACACGGTTTTGATGCACGCTTTGGTTTGGAAGCAACCCGACAGCGATGCTTCGGTCCACGATGAGCTATTTGAGAAATTGCGAAAAATCACCGAAACGGAAGTTGGGACTGCCGAGTTAGCCTTCGCCCATTAAGGCACCTAGGCCGTCAGAACTTAACTTTTGTGGCTAATGTGACGAGACACCTCTCAGGACTGCTGTCTTAACCGACTTCAAGCTTGAGGGGTTTCGTCTATATGGCTGAAAAAAGCCGCCGTGGGAATACCGCGCGCAAACTCGAACAATCGGGCAATGAAGGCGAGCTACTCCGTTTTGTCGAGGATCTGAAGCGGCAATGGATGTTAACCATCGACGCTCTCGTCGACCCGTTAATCATCATTAGCGGCGACTATGCCATTCAAAAAGCCAATTTAGCGATGGCACGCCTGAACAACTCTGACGTTAAAGACATCATCGGCCGCAAATGCTTTCAGGTATTCGCTGGTCGTGACAGCCCCTGCCCGGGATGCACCCTTAAAAGCACGATGAAGGCTACCCAGCCCAGCACCTTCGAACTCGATCAAGTCCGCAATGATCGAATCTTTGAAGTCACGTCACAGCCACTTTTGGACTCCGAAGGCAAACCAGAAGGCGTTGTTCACGTATACCGGGACCGTACGGTGGCGAAAAAAATGCAGTCGCAATTATCACAACAAGACAAACTCGCCTCGATCGGTTTGCTCGCTGGTGGTGTTGCTCATGAGATAAATAACCCCTTGGGCGGGATCCTAATCTTCTCGCAAATGCTGCTCAGAGAAATGGACAGTCAAAGCCCGCACTATCAAGATGTCGTTGAAATCGAGGCCGCAACTCAACGCTGCAAAGCAATCGTCGAGGGCTTGCTCGACTTTGCTCGTCAAAACCCCGTAGACCAAAAGACTATCCAAACTGAAATAAACGCAATCGAAGCCATCCAAGCAGCCGTTCGCTTTGGCAGCGTTGGCTTTAAAAATGGCGGCAAAATACGCCTATCTACGCAGTTTGATGGCAAGGAACACAATCTGGTTGGCGACCGCAACCGGATCATACAGGTCTTCCTAAATCTCATCCAAAATGCCGCACAGGCCATGCCCGATGGTGGATCCCTGACGATCCGTTCGATGACTCGACAAGATTCTGCCGGCAAGGTCACGGGCGTTTATGAGGTCGAGGACACCGGTGTAGGCATCCCGCCCGAGTATATGGACCGCATCTTCGACCCCTTCTTCACCACAAAAGATCCCGGCGAGGGTACGGGCCTGGGACTGGCGCTCTGCTACGGCATTATTAAGGACTTAAATGGTCGAATGAGGGTCAGCAGTACGGTGAACGTGGGAACCTGCTTCACCGTCGAAATACCGTTAAAATCAGTAAAAAAAGCAAAAGGCTGACCTACGAGTGCCCTAAAAGGCCATTTAAATGCCCATTTTTAAAAACATACATAAAAGCGCCGTCAAGCTGATAGGCCTGACCGCTTGCGTGAGTGTTGCCGTAGGGCTGCAGATCGCCATATTTACTGGGTTTCTTAACCGACCGGGAGCCACCGGATTCAACACCATTACGGCTGTATGCATCACACTAATTTCACTATTCACGAGTGGCACCATCATTGGGGCCATCACCGCAATTATCGACCCCATACCAGCGCGACTACTAAGCATCGTCTGCTCCCAAGCGCTGGCCGTGATGGCTGCTTCGACCTCAGCCCAACATGTGGGCCAAATAAATAGCAGCTTTCATTTCTGGATCATGCTCACCATGAACCTGTTATTTAGCTATGGGCTAACAACGATCATCACCACCTATTTAAAAATAGATGAACAGTTGAAGTTATCCCTTCGGATCGGAGTCCCGTCAATCATAGCAATCGGCGGCGTCATAGGCCTGCTTGGGCGTAGCTGGTTATCCTTGGAAATTCTGACTCAAAACCTGGCAATTATCCGTGACTTCGCCTTACTAGGTGCGCCAGTAGTATTGTTGCTTGGCCTCAGCCCTCTAAAAATGCTGCTAAAAAATCCACGGCAATGGTGGGATTTATTAATACTAAGAATGCCTATTGGCGCGCAAAACCTAGCTGCTCAGCACACCTTAAAGCTTTGCGCTGCGGGCTTATTCATGAACATGTTTTTACGGATCCTAGGAAAGGTCGCCCTGAATCCCGCTGCTGATGACATGCTGAATACAGCCTTAGAAGCTGTATCCCTTGGCTGGATCGGCTGTCTTTACGCCAGTTTCTCAAACGTCACCTCACTGACCTACGAGCAGCAACAAAGCCAAATGACAGCTAAACTTGCGACGTTTTCGGCACGACGCTTTCTCCGTCGGCACGCCGACGACAGCCAGCACTGGGCAGCCATAGTTGGACTTAAAACCACCAATTATGTCATCGACCATGATGCCGAGAGCAAATTATATGCCTCGCTCCCCGCCTCCATTTTGCAAATTCGCAGTGAAGAGATTCAACGCTGCGTCAACGATGTACTTGGTCCGCTTAATCTACATAACCAGGCATCTTCGCATCGCGTAGCTGGTGCCATTGACCCAGAGAAATCAATCAGACCATGTATAGACACGCTAAAAATGTTTGCCTGTATATATCTAGACGGTGGGCCACTGGTCGAACGACGCTTCAAAGGCCTAGTATCACTTCTTCCCATCATCGACCCGGATTTAGCGCGCCAGCTTAAGCCGGACTTAGTATCCGCACTAATCAACCGGACTAAGTGGTTCTTTCACTTTGATTTTGCCTGGCTCGATCAGCATATGACTTATTCACCGAATGGCATTCGCTATGATGTACAATTGGCCACACTGTCTGATCAGACTCGTTTGGCTATGCTCGATTATATGGAAAAAACTGGCGGTATCGGAAACGTTGTTTGGCTGGGACCAGATGCTCGCAATCGGCTGCTTCAGGAAGCTCCTAGCATGGCTCCCATCATCGAAACGTGCCCAGTTCCCGCTGCTCCGGGAACTAAGGACACAGACGAAATGCTCATGTTCGTCATCAAGTTCGAACAACTGATTCCTAGGCTCCAGCGGCATTTCGACTTTGAACAGGGTAGACAATCACTGACAGACTTCGATTCTAATCCCGAGAGTACGCGCATCCATCGCATGCTATCGCTGCAACTAAATAAATCCACTAAATACAACGAAATCATGCAAGTTCTGGCACAGGTGACTAGTGTCCCTTGGCGAGGGTTTAAAGAAAAAGACACAGCCCTTCAACTCATCTTAGCTACCCACGACCGCCTTTCAAAACTCCTGACTCCAGGAGGGTTACTGAGTGATTCATCGAACCCCTCGGCCAGTGACGCACAGAAAAAGCTTCTCCATGCCGTGCGCGCCATCGGTTACCCGAGCCAGATATTACACCACTCACAGCTAAACAAAATAGCATTACGATATCTTGACAAATTGATCTCAGTAGCCTCAAATCCAGAGAGCAGCCGGTTTCAAGAAGCCTGGTTGCTACTTTCCACGGCTGATTACCAACGTTTCAGCGCGGAACAACGGGCACAGATATTAAAATTCCTGATTCAAGCTTCTGAGGATCCGCGCATTAACCGACTACCTATCACGCAGCGTAAAGCGGTAGATGCCCTGGCAGGCATGGGTTCTATAGCTAGTCGTGAAGAGCGAGCTGGGATCATCACTGGATTAGGGAAGTTCTATGACTGGTTCATCGATCTCTCTATTGATACTGATTTGTTATGCCTATTACTAGATGCTCATTTGTTTTTGGAAACAAAATTAAAAGCAAAAATCGACCTGCCGGACTCGACTAAGCGCGAGTTTCAAAGTCGCCTTGGCAGCATCACATTACGCATTGGCTCACAGCATCATCAAGTGACTGCTCTCCAAAGCCGTTGGCAAGAACTACAAGACATCACGACCAGCTCGAAGCTTAGCGCTTAGTCTAGCTCCTAAGGCGTAAAAAATGATGCTGGCGATTTGATTTCGTAAGTCTTCGCGATGCGGCTATGAGCCGCATTTAAGTTCTGATGGTCAATGATCACCTCATCCCCCTCGGGCCCCAACTTAATTCGACTATACGGGACGCCATCGGAGATGACCGGAGATTTCAATAGTGCGCGCAGACTGGCGATAGAGGTCACCTCTTTGCCGTTGACTGTAGCGACTCGCTTGTGACGAATGTCGGAATAGCCACGATTCATCGGATCAGCGAGTACGCGGCTGATAAATACAATTCGCTGCGAACCATCGACTGTAGGTCGATTTTGACTATTAAATAAGTAAAGCAGGTCAATGGGCGCGATATCGCGCCAGTCTTTGCCCCACTGTCGCAAGTAATCCTGCGACAACTCCTGAAACACGAACCCACCAAAAATTAGATGTGGTTCTGCTTGATCGTAGCGATAAGCAAACACTGGTGACTTATTAGAATCGAATCGGGTCAAATTCACTACGAGGCTTAATTCGCGCCCCTGCCGAAGTATCTTCAGACGCAGAGCATCGCCCCCAAAATGCTGGTTCAGAAGCAAGCGCAGGGGAACTTTACCCCAAAGTGGATGACTGACGTAGCCCTGGTCACTCACCGGCTGATCATCTATGGACAGAATGACGTCATCGATCTGGAGCTTGCCCTCACCAGTACTAGCACCACTAATACTAGCACCAACACTGGCGGCATCGCCGGCAAATACGTCTGCTACTCGCACACCTTGCTCGCCCTCTCCTGCGTGCAGCATCCGCCTTAGATCGGGTGATGTTAAAGGCGCTAACTCTACACCAAGTGCAGGAAACCCACGGTAATTTTGGTCATGACGATCATTTAAAAAATGCTTGATCATACTGACAGGGATGGCACGGAGGAAGTTCTGGTCCTGCCCCGTAGTTAAAGCAACCAGCTTACCATTTGCTAAAATAGGCTCAGCCCAACCAAGACCGGTTTGCTGGACTTTGAGATTATAAGACATCATGGTGTAGGCACTTGTGGCAGCCATGACTACCCCAACCTCCTGCACAGTACCCGGAACGTAGCTCAACTGATAAGCATCACGAACTTTATAAATATCAACGTGAGCATCCAGGGGCAGGTCTTCCCCCAATGGGAGCGGCTTCATACCGAGCAAGACCTTCGGCAACACAGGTCGCACTAAGGCTAAATCAGCTTCATAATCGACAAAAATTAATTCAGCCTCATCTCGATGCGACGAGCCAAAACGCTGAATCTCCAGAAAAGCCGCATCGGCGACAGCGTAGGCGGTCGTCAGTAATTCCCCGGCTGGCAAGACTACTGCCAAAAACGCCTGCTGGGTTACGTCCTCGTTCTGCCATGGTGCACTATGGTCTACTTCGCGTTTAGTGACCAGTAGACGGACCACTTGATCCTCGAGTCTACTGCGTACCGCAGCTTCGCTGACAGGCGCAATCCATGCATTCAGGCACAGAAAGAATGCGATAAAAAATTTCATGAGCGCTCCTTAGCCGGCGCAAGTGGCTGCTCATCAGCAGCCGTCAACCACCGGTCAGGTGCGATACCGTACTTCTTGTTGATCAGATTATTTCTAGCCTTAACTTGAGGCCTCGATAATACCAAAGGATCCTGGCTCCCCATAAAACCGATCACCGCATATTCAGATGCTCCCCCTTCCAAGGAGGAGATAAGATCAGAGATACTCCCTACCCTCTTCCCGTCTACCGCCTTGACCACACGAAACATGTTACCGGTGGCATAGGCGTTAACGGCATCCGGCAGGCGCTTGACAAGAACGATAATATCTTGATTTTTAGCGTATTCTGGATCGTATGAAGCGAAACTGTCGAGATAACGCAGCGCCAGCGGTGCGTCCCGGTACCATTTATCACCCCACGTGCGCAGCAAATTCCGCGACAGCACCGTAAACACCAGACCGCCATAAACAAAATAGCGAGGGTGACGAGCATAGATATTACCAGTCACGTGATGCTCACGCGCTGGCAAAACCGCCACCGTTACGTCACGCCTCAGGCCGTCGCGTAGGACTGTGAAACGGCACTGATCACCGATCAATTTCAGATCGAAAATAACGCGAAAGTCGACTCTTTCACCGCTAAAATTAACTTTGCCATCAACGCCGACTGATTGTCCGTCGATAGCGAGAATGATATCGCCAGACTGCAGCAGCCCAGCCGTTGGCGCCCAGAGATCGACGTGAGCAATTTTAATGCCACCGTCGCCATGCTTTAACCTATAAAAGGCGGCAGTCGATGGGTTTAATATGGCCCAATCAGTCACCGTTAGCCCATCATCTGGATGGCCTTGGTAATGCCCGTCCTCTACATCGCGCAAAAATCGCGAAATCACCGGTGTCGGAATGATATAGCCTGTGTTCTCGGCTTGTGCATAACTCTGAAAGGCAACACCCACCACCTGATTGCCCTGTACCACCGGCCCGCCGCTATTCCCAGGATT
Source organism: uncultured Pseudomonadota bacterium (assembly GCA_903915625.1). GTDB lineage: Bacteria > Bdellovibrionota_B > Oligoflexia > Oligoflexales > CAIYRB01 > CAIYRB01. Next base: position 59,286 of record CAIWTN010000141.1, read on the forward strand.
GATGGCCGAGTCAACCTGCACAAGCAAATGCTGAGCGCTGCCGTGATGCACGTAACGCCGATAGCTCACTCGCGACACTACACCATCGGTGACCGAAAGTTGCTCACCACCCAGCGGAAAGCCGATGGTAGAGACAGGAGTTCGCAGCCGCGGCAATGTGCCAAAAGTAAGTGCTGACAATTCGGCGAGTGCCTTTTTGCCTGCCTCATCTTGGGGCTCCAGGATCGCTAAATCTGCGTCATGTGCAATATGCCGGATCACAGCAGGCATGGGAGTACTGTCCCCATCACGCTGGATCGTAATGAAGGAAGCATTAGCTACCACGTGGGCGTTCGTTAGGATCCGACCATCGCCAATGTAAAAGCCGGTTCCAGAGCCTTGCGAGGAGAGCATGCGCTTCCACGGCTCAATCAAGCTGGGCTCGTCCGACATCACTTGAATCTTGAACACGGATGCCCGCAGCGCCGTTAGGCTAAGCGCCCAAAGTGGAGTCGACCACGAGCTGGCCATTAACAGCCCGCAGACTAAGAGCAGCCGAAATTCTGCCATGCGTCAGCCACCACGTAATTGCCGCCAAGCGGCGAGGGATGAAGCTTGCAAATAGGGATTTTGGGCCTTGACTACTGCCATGCTGGCATGTGGAGCGGAGTCGTAATTATGCCCCGGATAAAGCACGGTCTGCGGTGGTAATTTGGCTAATTTATTGGTCAGGCTGTCATAGAGTTGTTCGACATTTCCACCGGGAAGGTCGACGCGACCACAACCACCGATGAATAACGTATCCCCAGAGATCAGTTTGTCTTCACACAGAAAACACTGACTGCCAGGAGTATGCCCCGGGGTGTGGATCAAGGTGATATCAACCCCACCAACCTTAACTTTATCGCCGCTTTGGCAGGATTTTATGTCACTACGACTGACGCCGGTCATTTTAACGATGCCATCGATCTCGTCAGCCTGAGCATAAACCGGTACGTGTTTTGAGGCGAGGAGTTCGGCAATGCCCTGAATATCATGGCCCCAAACGTGACCACCGCAGTGATCGGGGTGATAGTGAGTGACGAGCGCGCCCGTAATCTTCATGTCGTCCGCAGCGGCGGCGGCTTCAATCGCGGCAATGTCCCACGCCGGATCGACCACTAGACACTCGCGCGTGCTTTTTGAACCAATGAGATAGGCGAAGTTCGCCATCGGGCCGACAAGGATTTGTTTTAGGTATAAGTCCGTCATTTGGTTAACTTAGCGCGCTGCATCAGAAGCGTCAATTTCCGTGCGCAGTCGGATCCCTCCAGTTTTCTCGCCAAACACCAGCAGGAGTCCGAGGGCATAATTATTATAATAATTTCGATAAGTTGAAATCTATCTCGCAGCCAGCCCGCAAACTTCTTGTCTTGTACCCAGAAGGCCTGCTATTAACGGGGGCCCGATTATTAATGGGTCCTGTTGGCTTTGAGGAGTGTCTCACTATGGCAAAGAAAATGAACCGCGAGCTGATCC
>CAIWTN010000142.1 GCA_903915625.1 uncultured Pseudomonadota bacterium
ACCGGTATCGACTTGAATCGCTTTCTCTCCGAAAAGCAATTGCTCCAACAGCAGCTGGCCAAAGTAGAGGCAGTTCGTCAGGATATTGAATCAAGAATTCTGGAAGCCGAAAATCAAGCATTCCTGGCTCAGCACCTAGAGGTCTTTCTGGCCGACATCAACAATATAGTTATGCTGTCAGATCTGGTAGTGAGCAGCGATATCCATGAGCAAAAAGATTACGGTAAGGTTCTGGAACCGTTTCAGCTGGCATGCGGCCAAGCCATCGATCGTATTACGAGCTTTCTACCCATTGCAATAGGCGGCCGAGGGAGTCAAAAATTGCTGGTTGTAGGTGCAGAAATGGCAGCTATATTGCCGCTAGTGCAGTTAGAGGTAAACAAATCTAATTTTATCTTCAACAACTTCGTTGACTCCGCTGTGGACGACATCACAGTCGACTCAGGAACAGAAAAAGTATCGGTAGTGGTCTTTAAATTGACTCGACTTGCCATAGAGTCGCTTCGCCGCGCAAAAGAAGCTTATCCTGGACCGACGTTTGCGGGGATGATCAAACTCGATGTGGTCACTTGCCCTGGAGCGGTCCTTGTGACGTTGGAGGATAACGGCATCGGCATCAGCGCAGAGCAACTAACCGACTTTGAAGCGCTCGGATTTAGCCAAGCAGCCGCCGATGGAGCCATCGAAGCTGATGCCCCCGCGCGCACGATCTCCCGTAGACCGCGGCTAGGTGGTGGATCGATTGTAACTCTGAAGCTGCCAATTTTGGACTCGCCGCCGCAACGGCATCGTCCCCAGGTGGCGGGTGTTGCGTAATCGACTAGTTGCTGCGCGCTACGGCATTCCGCAACAGAGCCGCGCAATGACTGGCGAGCCGCTGTGCCGGCCAGACCAGTCCTTCACGCGCGATATTCTGCACCATCAGAGTTAATGCTTGGTGGCGGCGAACATAGTACAGCCAGTACGGACACTCCTTGCCGCGAAAATTTGTGACACCGGCACGGTAAGGTTGATTCATTACGCGCATCTGCTGATCACGCACTTTTTCTATTACGGTGCCACCAAGAATCGACGGCTTTCCTGTCTTTACTGCGAAAAACAGGCTCTCAAGGTAGATCTGGGCCCGACTCGACGAGATTGCAGGAATTCGCCCCTTCTTGGTCCATATGCAGGTAATTTCCACAAAATCTTCGGCTTTGAATACATCCCCACGACGCCACTCGCGATCACTCTCAGGCAGCCAGTCAAAGTATCTTAGCGGCTGCGTCGCGTTGATGATGAAACCTGCGATCAGTTCACCACGCCGATCGAAAAATCCGCGTACTTTAGCTGCCACCATGTACTCGCTACTCAAAGGATTGCCAGAGCGGTCCTCAAAATTCCGACGAAAATCAATTAGGTCGCGCTCGGATGTAAGCCATCGAGATTTAAGCATGATCTTGGCCTCGCCATGTCATCTGGTCTTGTGCGGATACTGATGGATCGGTCTTAGATAGGGTGAGCCGCCGGTACGGGGGCATGCCGGGGATAATGTGGTGTATCGTTTTTGTCAACCAAAGACAGACGACTTTGTTTATAAAATTCGACGTCATGATGAATTTTATAAATTTTTATAATTTTGTTCCGAAGCACCGAGGGGTACTACTTCCTTTTGAAGGCTCCATCGCTTTCCCACCGGATCGTTGTCGCTGGAATACCCATCTATGTTCTAGGGAGCGATCCAGCGGCTGTGAGCACAAAATCCCTTCCTAAGGCTGGCGGTTTTTAGTAGCTAGACAACGGAGCGCAAAGTCGACCGTGCTCAAGCGATCCTTGCTTGAGCTCAAAACCTCTTGTTTGGCCCGCCACTTATGTCACCCATCCTACTTAAAGTCCTCGTCATCGGAATGGCTGTCGTTGGTACGCTAGCCTCGGTTCTTGGCTATGCATCAGACCGAAGCAAAAGTTACCTCGTCAGCAAAAAGCAGCGCATCACTGGGGTGAAGTTTGCTCGCCCGACTATTTTGTTGGTTCAATATGGGACCGGGTTAGTCTCAATTCTCAGCTGGACTTGGCGACCAGAGTTATTGCTTGTGCCTTACCAGTCGGCACAGATGGCTCTAGCCGGACTACTCGTAGGTTTGCTTGGACTTGCCTTATTTAGAGCTGCCAGGCGGACATTGGCAGCGAATTATTCCCCCTGCTTCCATTCCTATGTCCCCAATAGCATCACCACGTCCGGCATCTACCGCGTTATAAGACACCCCATATACACGGCCAACATTCTGATGGTTCTTGCCGGATATCTGGTGTCGGGATCACTCCTGAGTCTCGTCATGCTGGCGATGCTTGTGACTTTGTACGTGCGATCAGCCGATATCGAGGAAGTCGCACTAAGCGAGCAGTTTCCGGAATATCGAAGTTATCTTGCGTCTACCGGGCGCTTTTTTCCGCGGTTCTCAAGTCAAAAATTGGAACCAAGTGGGATTGGCTGCTAACGCCTGCATTTTAAGGCAAGACTCGATCTCTACCGAACTTAGTCGGCAAGGTGACGGAGAAGGCACGCTAGCCAGATATACTAATTGAATAATCAGCTTCGCCGGCTTTAAAAATAACCCGCAAAAAATTCTTTTTTCAATCAAAACATAAACTTGAACTTTTTATTTCACATTATACGAAATAAAAATTTCAAGTTTATGTTTTGACGTCCGATATGTGGGTTGGCTTTTTTAATGGCGTCTACGCACCCGTCCGCTGATCAGGTCGCGTCTGGGGCACAATCCAACTCACGGGACACGTGACTCCGCGATCGCTTAGAGGGCATCACGAGTCAACGATCGATCAAGGAGGCAACATGAAGAAAATGAGATCCGCGCTCGCAGCAGTTTTAACCCTGTTAGCCGCATTAGGCATGGCTGCAGGCTGTAAAACCGCAGCAAAAAAGCAGAAACAGGATGACCCGCAATCCTACGGGAAATTGCACGCCGCTACTGGAAATGGCCTAGACGCAACGGTCAAAGACCCCATGCTCTGGCAGAAGACCGAATTGCCGCGCTGCCTAAGTAACCGTGTCGCAACAAAATATTTCGTCTGGGCTGAGCAAAAGACACTTGAGTGTAGTGCATCTGGATCTTGGGAGTAACACATGCAAAAAAACCAAAAAAATTTCCTAAACATAATCATGTTCTTTACATTATTACTGCTTACATTTCGTCCCAGCACTTCCTTTGCTTTTTGGGATGTTTGCCCAAAACAGCAGCCACCACCAAAGGGTGCCTGTGAAAAACCATCAACTAATACTTGCGCCAAAAGCGGAAAGAATTTCTGCTCAAGTTGTAAAGACTCCTGCCTGTCACCTATCCCTGTTTATCAATGTATTGGTGATGGTAAGAAGAAAATTGGATTTCTTGTCACGATCAATCCAGCAGACTGTTCCGCTAGTGCAGGTTGGCAAGCACCACGACGCATGTTTGAAGCCTTCATTAACATCGCGGGCAATACATGCATCAGCGCTATCTCGCGCTGCGACACCTCGAGCTCGTCCTTCGTCAATGTGACAGGTAGTGCCTGCAAAACGACGAAAAAAGGGAAGGAAGTGTTGATCGGATTTTCTTTGCTTAAAAACACTGAGCTGGGCAGCATGCCAGTATATCGGTGCATAGATTCCAGAGGCAACACAGCTCTAAGCATGTGGGAAAACTGTTCTGGCCTAACTGGCTACAAAAAAGATCAGTTCCTGGGATATGCCTTTGGTAGTGCAGCACCCCTTTGCTCGATTTATGGCAACCAAGGTCCTGCAGGACCTGCAGGACCGGAAGGTCCTAAGGGAGACAAGGGCGAAAAGGGTGACAAAGGAGACCAAGGACCTAAAGGAGACAAAGGGGATAAGGGACACCCAGGCGCTCGAGCTGTTGTCAAAACATCTGCACTTAAACCGGGAGAAGTGAATCCCAGCGGTCAGATTTGCAAACAGGGTGGGGTCCTAATCGAAACATTCACCGATGTGAACGCTAATGGACAATATGATAGTCCAGAAGACGACCCCCACTCCTTCAACGCTGTTTGTAACGGCGAACCCGGTCCCGCCGGACAACCTGGATATTCAGCACTTTTGACTAGCGTTCAAATTGCACCAGGTGACTCTATCTGTCCGGCTGGTGGATATCATGTAACAGCTTTCTTAGACCGAGACGGTAACAACCTACCATCGCCCACCGAAATTCTTTACGAACAAAATATCTGTAACGGCATCCGCGGAGACAAGGGAGACAAGGGAGACAAGGGAGACAAGGGAGACAAGGGAGACAAGGGAGACAAGGGAGACAAGGGAGACAAGGGTGCTAGGGGGCAAAAAGGAGCAGATGCAGTGATTACGGTACAAGATGCACCTCTTGAAGCTTGTACGAATGGCGGCAAGCTCTATATGAGCTGGACCGATGTCCTTAAAACAGCGGGAGAGGCAAGCCCAACTTTCAGCGGCGCTCCAGACTACAATCTGCAAGAGTCGCTAATTTGCAACGGCCAAGATGGCAAGTCACCCTTGGTAGAAGTAACAGCAGTGCCTACCGGAAACGGTTCACCATGCATAAATGGCGGCTCACAGGTGGTCTTCTGGTATGACCTAAATAACAACGGCATCAGAGATCAAGGCGAGGCAATCCAGGAATACGTGACCTGCAACGGCAAAGATGGCGACAGTGTTATCTTTGAGTCGACACCAATTCCACCGGGTAGCCCACAATGCCCAACAGGTGGTGTCACTTACACACAATCGTCGTCGGCAACGCCTGACCTCACGACCTCAAACAATATATGTAATGGACTCAATGGCATCATCACAACTGTTTCAAATCCCCCTGAATGTCCAGGTGGCGGTGTGCTCTACGTTTCGTGTACCGATCT
>CAIWTN010000143.1 GCA_903915625.1 uncultured Pseudomonadota bacterium
AACTTTCTTGCCATACTAAACCTTCCCGCTTAGTGACTCATGACGCGCACTGGCTTTGCCGACAGCTCTGCTGTCGGCAAACTCTTGATCGCAAACCGCTGCCTTAAAGGGACACTAACTTCTGGACCCTCGACGCTCATTCCAAAGGACATCTCCGAGGTGACGATAGTCTTGGCTCCCTTGATATCGAAATAGACATGCTTCTCCTCGCCAACAGCAAGCTCATCTATAGCGAGTGAATCCTGTTCAAGTTGGACTTGAGTCCCTGAAAGATTTAGCAACTTCACATCTAAATCGACGGCATCAATGTCTCCGTCATTGCGCAAATCGACACGAATACGTGCTCTTTCCCGCGCTTCAAGGACACCGGCAACGTGACCGCTTAGATCTTCGACGAGTGTTGCCACAGCAGAGAGGCGTGCCTTCGGTGTATCCTCAATCTGTAAGGAATAGTCAGCAGTAGCTCCACGCACAGGCCACGCATCAACGGCAACTCCGATGCGAATAGCTAGCGAACCTGGCACAAAATTATTTGGCACAGCGACCTGTACTACCCCTGTTTTCATTGACGCTGCTGGAAGATCTCCGACTAAAATCTCCCGCGTATCAAATCCTGGTGCCTCCGACCTAACGAACACAGAGGCGCGGTTAACAGGAACTTTCTCCAGATTGGTAATCGTCCACGTGATATTCACCGTCTCGCCTGGCGTTATGATCTGCGGACGGTTATTTCCGATATCGAGCCGAATATTCGGCATCATAGGTGCTTGAACTGGATTTGACGGTGTCCATTTGATTTTATGTGTCTTAGCCAGCCAATTGGTCGCTTCACGGTCAAGTGCATTAGCTGCGTCCTTGATGTACGGTCCAGCAAGGCCCAACCAATGCGAAGCCCGCGCACTGGCACGGGGGGGATGGTCACCGTAAGTCGATCGCACCCGGTCAATGATCTTCAGCGCAAATTCCATCTCACGATCAGGACCACGGACCGCATCTTCTTCGGTCGCTTCCTTCATTGCCGACGTAAGGTAGTAGGACTTACGAGAGGGCTGGCGCTGCTCCAAGGCAGCAGATGTATCAGCGTTATCAAGACGATTTTTGAGGAATCTTTCATTTTTATAGCGGCTAGGACCAAACAGGTTGTCATTTGACTCGCTCTTAGCTACCGGCTGCATCCACACATCAGGGATGATGCCAACGTTCTGTATGGACCTTCCTGCCGGAGTGAAATACCTCGCTATCGTCAGCTTCAAGGCACGGTCGCCTGGCAGCTCAAACACAGTCTGGACCGAACCCTTACCAAAACTAGGTTGCCCAACGACTACAGCCCGCTGATGATCTTGCAGCGCACCGGCAACGATTTCACTAGCTGACGCAGAATCACCGTCAATCAGTACAACGATAGGGAAACCCACTTCATCAAAGCCACTGCCGGCTTTCTCAACCTCTTCGTGACGCCCTTTGGTGCTAACAATGACCCCGGATTCGAGGAAAAGATCGGCAACTTGAACGGCCTGGTCGAGGAGTCCACCAGGATTGGAACGAAGATCAAGAACAAGGCCATGCATCACACCACCATGCTTGGCTTTGAATCGCTTGATCGCCGTTAGGACCTCTCGGGAGGTGCGGCTGGCAAAACTATCTATGGTCAAATGGAGAGCCTTCATACCGTTTTGGGTAATCTCCTCAGACGTCACCGAATCGACGTGAATCACCTCACGTTTTAGCAGCAAGTCGGTCGGAGCCTGTGCGCCTGGACGAAGTAGCGACAGATGAACACGGGATCCAGGGTCGCCGCGCATATACTCAACTAAGTCATCAAGCGAGAAGCCATAAGTGAAAACACCGCCAATACTAAGAATTCGGTCATTCCGTTTAATCCCTGCGCGTTGCGCGGGGCTACGCGGTAGAGGCTTAATTACTGTGAGAAGGTGATCGCGAATGCCGACAAGTACACCTAAACCACCGAAAGTTCCCTCAGTGCCTTGCCGCAGCTCCCGGTATGCTTCCGGAGACAACAGCGCACTATGAGCATCTAGTTCTGCAAGCATTGCATTAAGCAAAGCAACCGCGGCCGGAGCATGCTTTTCCGGCATCTCTCCTGCAGCGGGCGGAACACCGGCATCATCTATCATGCGCGCCATGGCTACCAAAATATCGACGACATCTTGATAGCCCGCGACTTTTTTCAACGGAAAGAATTTTTTCTCACCGTCATCTATTTGCACCCATGCGGCACCTGGACTACTTCCAATGTGTACGCGCGGATTTGTAGCCATTGCTGCTAATGCGGTCTCAATTAACTCCCTATTCTCAACACGCTTAGGATCTACATAGTAACCCTGTACTATGGACAAGATCGAGTCCGTCATCAATGAGCTCGACTGATCCACCATGGTCGAGTCGGCCGGCTGCACCGGGGATTTAGGCAGTTGGGCATCGCTAAGCAAATTTCTCTGACTTAGGAGTCCAACCTTGACGCCAAAACTTACGACTAGCGCCAGGGTAGCCGCGATTAAGGCCACCAAAAACCATGGTAAGCGGCTTTGATGCTTGGAATTCACGTTTGGTTGTCCGGGTTCGATGTGCATATCTTGCCTATCGACCGAAAACATCCTACCCATTAGCCCGGTCGAAATTACCCACCGCGCCACCGTATTCCCGCCAACCTAAAATGGGGCAAGCAAGTTCACATTAATAACTAATATTATTGTGATATCCAGATTTTTTTGGAAAAAAATCAGAAAACTTTTTTTAAATAATCAACTCGATTTACCGAAAAGAGACGAAAGGCAGCGGAAACTTAGCGTTACCGCAACCGGATCAAGAAAAGAGCCAAGAATCGAGGGTACGTGCATGTTTAATCCCAGTAAGCTGTGGACCTCAATAATCGCCGCCTTGGCTACCCAAGTCGCTTTGGCGGGACCAGTCACAGGCAATATCCGGGAACTCGAAGTACGAGTTTGGACGGCAGAAGACTCCCAGATACCAGGATTAGAAAAGGAAGTGACACAACTTCTGCAAGTCGACCCGAGGTCGGTGGCGGCACATCAACTTCTTAGCCATGTGTTCGTGCGCCTTTTTACTCGCGATCCAAGCGACATTTATATTTTGCGCCAAGCAGCCGACTTAGCCCAACAAGCCGTGGACCTAGCTCCTAGCGACCCCGCAGGATATGCCGCACTGGCTGATATTCTTGACCTGATGGGCAACACTGAGGGAGCTGTGAAGCTACTGTCCCAAGCGGAGGCCAAAGGAATCAAACCCAATTGGAGATTCGCCTTCACTAGAGCTCGATTGATTGCTGATAACGGTGGCGGTGAAAAAGTACTCGGCTTACTGCGCCAGGCTCTACGCCAACCAGGAGCCGAAACACGAATCATTGTGCCCTATATCGTTGCGATTCTTCAATCTGACGACACCGGCCGACAGCTGATTACAAAATTAGATCAATGGAATAAAAGTTTTCCCTCGCCACTATTCGACCTGACTCTAGCAATTACCTATACGGAGCTCGGCGAATTTCAAAAAGCTCACCACATTTACAACCACATGTTGTCATCAAACGAGTCGAATACCGAGGCAGAGATAAACAATGCGATTATAATGTACAGGGACTTAAACCAACCTAAAAAAGCGGGAGTTCTTCTAGAGTCCGTACTTGCTAAGCACAAAGACGAGCTCTCCTCAAATCTCCGAGCAACAATTACTGGACATCTTGGAGCAGCTTACGTTCGTCAAAGCGATTGGGAGCAGGCGAAAAAATCCTTTGTCACCGCTATGGCAGTCGAAAAAGAAAATCAGAATTTAATTGATTTCATTGGGCGCACGTACAAGCAAGCCAATGCACCAGCCAAACTCGCCCTCCTCCTTACGGAACTGAATAACGGACCCAATGGCCACGGCATTTTACATGCTATGTTAGGGGAGACACTTTCCGAAAAACTTCATCGCCATGACGAAGCGGTACATGCCTACACAGACGCTATTATTCTCGACCCAAATAGATCTGATTTTTATACCGGCATGGGTCTCGCGTTGTACCGTAAGAAATCATACTCAGCAGCGCTTAAAGTTTTCGTAACCGCTGCTGAATTAGACCCCAACGATCCCATATCCCGGTACAATCAAGCCTGTGTGCTCGCGCTCCTAGGTCGTAGCGATGAATCGCTCAATTCTTTAGCTGAGGCTATCACCCTCGACCCAAGATTAGCCGCGACAGCAAAACTCGATCACGACTTTTCTGGACTTAATAGCTCAGCCAAATTCCGCAGAGTCCTGCAAGATAGTCCCGCAATTCGTGGACTCGAGTTTGAGTTAGCGCACTGATCGTCCTGTTTTATCAATCCTGACAAAAAAACACTCAGTCTGCTAGCCGAAGAGTCCGCTTGTATAACAGATAACGCTCAACTTCTTTAATATACGCATCTACACCATGCGTCCAAAATGCATCATTTGGCTGATATCTCTCACGCGAAATATGCTCAGTGACTTGATGTGAGCCAACAATCAATTTAATCGGTGTCGTATTATAGTCATATTCGTAAGGTGGTTTCTGCCAGCTAAACCCGTCACCGCCCACGTCCATTGCAGCTTTAATTATAGCTAAAGTTAGCTGATAGCTACGCACTTTATGCGGCTCGATCACATGAATCTGCAGCCCATTGCATTCCTGCCCCTGCCATTTCTGTGAGGTAGGCTGGAAATTAGCCTCGCGCAGAAACACCCCAGGTGGCTTGCCGATGAAATCTTCAATGCGCTTAATCAGGGCCGCTCCACTTTTTACATATGGAGCACCAATTAATTGAAATGGTAGACCCGTACCGCGCCCCTCGGACAGATTTGTTCCCTCAAGCATCACTGTTCCGGGGTAGACGTAAACTGCATCAGGGGTTGGTAGATTGGGTGAGGTCAACACCCAGGGACGACCTAATTCATGCCAGTAGGAGTCTGGCCGCCACCCGCCCAAGGCAACTACTTCAAGCTCAGCGCCAATTTCTGCGTTAAAAAACTGAGCTGACTCTCCGGCAGTTAAAGCATGGCGCATAGGCGTCGGAAACTGACCCACAAAAGAGTGCGCATCGGCATCAAGCACGCGCCCCTCGATCAATTCTCCACCGACTGGATTGGGACGATCAAGCACCACGACTCGCTTACCATCGCGCTTAGCCGCTCTCAGGCATGCTGCTATCGTCGATTTCCATGTATAGATTCTGCAGCCGACGATTTGCAGGTCTATGATCAGAGTATCAAGGCCCGCTAGCATCTCCGCTGTGGGCTCACGGGTCTCCGAATAAAGGCTATAAATCGGCAATCCAGTCGATCTATGGCGAGCATGGCCTGTCTCAATCATATTGTCCTGAACCACACCAGCGAACCCATGCTGCGGCCCAAAAAGAGATACTAGGCGCGGACCCAGCAGCTGGCTCAGCAACTCCCAAGCGGGAAGAAACTTAGCCGTCACCGAGGCCTGGTTGCATAGTAATCCGCAACGCCCCCATTTTGCCGCCAATTGCGGCGCCCCGGCCAAGCGCTCAAGGCCAGAGACCACGCTTCCGTGCGTCATGATTCGACCCGCTTTCCGTTAGACCTTGATGTTTTTAATCAGCGAAGCCAAGCAGTTCTCGATGGAACTAGCTGTCACTGAGGCCAACACGGTATTTTTATCGGTCGAATGCTCGCCGTGGCCAGTGAATGTGCCGTCCGCAGACTCATCGATTTCAAGGTGGTAATTAGCTCCCTTGAAAACATAAGTGAAAGTATGAACTTTGAACAGCTTAGCACCTTCGGGTTTGGCGACTGCTTTCCAATTCATCCGTGCACGCTCCTCATCCATGAATCTGCATATTTTTTATAGTATGCCAGAAAGCGGCTATTTTGCATGCTGACAAATTCGTTTACTTATTTTCGGTTGGTTATTTGGCACCGCGCAGACGGCGTTGCATGCGTTGATAATCTTCCACATCACGGATATTGCCCGACTTGCTCACCAATAGGCTGTGCAGTCGACGAATTTGCACTTCAGTTTGCGCCTTTGCTGCGGCCACCGTAGTCACCGCCACCATCGCATTGTTAGGACTGGTCAGTTTAACCTCTTGCGTCACACCACTGGCTATACTCGAACTCATGAAAGCTGACATGGCAGTGAACAGTGTTAACAAGTGGCGCATGGTGGACACTCCTATTAGCACGTCCCGGTAGCCCATTTTGGACTACAGGGGGCTTTCCACTAGGAGCCCGCCTCAAGTTAACTTTAAGCTTTTCGGCTAAACCGAAAAAAACTTTAGTTTTATATATAAACATGCGTTCTTATAGGATTTTCGATCTCAAGCCACATGGGAATGTGCGGCCTTTTTCTCACTCCGTTCACGGGACTTTCGGTCGATAAAGTCGAATAGCGTGCGCTCGTTCTTGGTGTCGATCTGCACGATCCGAACAGCAATACCCGGACCAGTCTCTGCGGCCTGTGGATCGCCGGGGAACACCACGCGCGCCATCTTGCCATTGAAGAAGATGCTCGACTCTGGCTCTAATTCGATCCAAATTTCCATGATGCTAGCGGGCGTGAACGGGAAGCGTCCAGGCTTGTCAAAATCAAGAAAAAAGCCGGTATGCGAGATGTTACGCGTCGACATATCGTATTTAACCTCTGAGCCTATTGAGCCCATGACCACACGAAGTGGTTGGTCAAATTTAATACGACCGTTCTTACGGCTCTCTTTGCGTGCACTCATAATAAAACTCCGGCGGGGCAGACGGACCACAAAGGGTCTTCGGCTGACTACCCGCCGGAGTTGAGGGCTTTTGTGATTTAATCAATCAATACAATTGATTAAGACTTCACTTTGCGCTTCTTGCCGGACAATTCATCGTCGATCACTCGCTTGAACTCCGAGTACGGCATAGCACCGGAAAGACGACGACCGTTGATGAAAAACGCTGGAGTGCCCGACACACCAAGAGCGACGCCGGACTGGAAGTTGCGTTCGATTTTAGCTTCAACAGCCGCTGGGTTGCTGACGCATTTCTCATACTTACTCTTGTCTAGACCGATTTTATCCGCGTAGGACTTCAAATCAGCGTCGGCTAGATTACGCTGATTGTCGAACAGGATGCTGTACATGTTCCAGTACTTACCTTGTTCCGCAGCACACTTAGCTGTGATAGCGGCTGGGCGTGCGCGATCGTGGAAGCTAAGTGGAAAATCCCGTACAGTCCAACGAATCTTGCCTTTGAATTCAGACAAAATTCGTTTCATGTCAGGTTGGACGCGACTGCAAAACGGACATTGAAACTCAGAGTATTCGATGATCGTGATAGCACAATCGTCACCTTTACAACCAAATGGCTTGGTGTCATTTAACTCTGGTCCATAACGCATCACGTCATCAGCGGTGACGGGCACCGAATAGACTGGTTCTTCGGGTTGCTGTACGGCAATCACGAGATCACCTTTTTTCAAGCCCGCTTCGACGATACCATCGAATAACTCACGCCGACCACGTTCCAAAAGATAGTCGCGGACCTGACGTTCCTGCTCTTTCTTTTCCAGCTTCGCAAGAGATGGATGGTCCTTGAACTTATCCAAGGTCTCCTGCAATTCGCGATCGCTAACTTTAATGTTTTTGTCTTCGTAAATCTTGCGAGCTTCACCGACGGACTTGCCGGTTTCTTTGGCTCGTTGCTGCCAAAAGTGATCTAAATATTGCTCTTTTGCCACGCGCTCGACTAACTCAAAGCGCTTTTTTTCTAAATCATAGAAAGAAGCCTGATCCTGGCGAGCCACCTCTTCAAGCGTCGTCACTTTGCCAGCGATTTTAAATGCCGGCTGGTTTTTGTCCTCGGCGCGCGCCACGCTCGTGGCCAGAAACCCACCGACCAGCATAACGATACAGGCGGCGCGTCCTGAAAAAGAGGCGCGTGCTGCTTTGTTCAAAATTACCATCCGCGAGAAACTCCCCGTCCATAGAAAGTGAAACCGACTTCGGCCAAATGCCGGAAAAGTTCTATCATAGGTCACCTATTTCAGCTTTGTCCACTCCTACACCAGCCACCTTGCTTCACCTAAATCGCTACCCTCATCAAAACGCTAACATATTGAAGTAAAAGAGAACTGAGTCGCGTTAATATTTTTTTACTAAATAAAAAAAGGCGAAGGCCGATGTCTTAGATGGTTCTTAACTCTGGCCAGGAGCCCGCCGCCTATGACCGTGTCTAATCTTGCCTTCGCTGTCGCAATGAACTTGAGCCTAGCCCTAGCTACACCAGCATTTGCAGAATGCGTAAGCCTACCGCACAACGTGTCGCCCGCTCCAGTAGAGGCCTGCGAAAGCGACACTCATTATACCTTCACGATTTTGGGTAAGGATCAGACCTACGAAAAGGAAAAGTTCCGCCAAGACTTGCTTGCTGCCCTGGAACGTTGGTTTGTCGCAGCTGGCAGCGCGATGCCAAAAAGCGGCGATATTGAATTTTGGTTGGCTGTACCCGACACCAGTCCCGCCTCCACCCAAGCGAGGGCTGTATTTTACTGGGAGGGAGGCGCAATCGTTGCCTACATAGCCATTGATCCAGCTAAGTGGAAGCTGGCCAACCGCCATATCGGCGTCTTGCCTGAAGACACAAAGTACCCACAAAGCTTCGGTTATCAACCTGGCACCCTGCTAATACAGCCGACTCCTGGCACTAGCCCCGCCGATGTGCATAGTTTTGTCTCAGACTACGGGGCCGAACAACCCCAGGCCCTTGGCACAAACTGGCAAATATACAAAGTACCGGCTTTGAAAGAACAAGACACGATGACAGCGATCGCAGCTGACCCCGCTGCTAAACTGCTAGTGAATCAAGTCACGACAAATTCGATGCTTGAGTGGATCAGCCTCCGCCAAAGGATATTTGCATTTTCGCTCCCGAGCCCATAGATTTTTCTCTTGGTAGCGAATCCTCGGAGGTATCTAGTGGCGAACCAGGACAGTGGAAAAGCGTCAGAGGTAATCAACAAGCCGACCAGTAACCTCGTTTGGATAGACCTAGAGATGACGGGGCTTAATCCCGAAACAGATGCAATTATTGAGATCGCAACACTGATTACTGACAGTCAACTCAACGTCATAGCTGAGGGGCCAGAGCTCGCTATAAACCAGCCTCCAGAGCGATTTGACAAAATGGATGATTGGAATCGGGAACACCACAGCAAATCAGGTCTCTGGGCGAAGGTCTTAGCATCGACGGTCACCTTAGCCGAGGCTGAACAAAAAACCCTCGACTTCATCCGCATGCATTGCAATCCGAAAGAAAGCCCACTTTGCGGCAACTCAGTGTGGCAGGACCGCCGATTCATCGTACGTTACATGCAACAACTCGACGATTATCTGCACTACCGGATAGTTGACGTGAGTACGATCAAAGAATTAGCTAGCCGATGGTACCCAAATCAAAAATTTAAAAAGCCTAAAGGTGCTCACAGAGCGCTTGATGACATCAGAGAAAGCCTCGATGAATTGAAATTCTACCGGAGTACATTTTTCCGGGACGTGATTGAGGGCAAGGGCGAGTGACCGTTATTTATTGCGGACCAATTCCCATTCATTGGCTTGCCCCCACGGTTAATGTCACTGAGCCGGTCCTCAGATACATCCTATCCGAGGACGAATGGACAAAAGGATCAAGCTTTAAGGCACAGCGGCGGCGTGACGAATTTTTGCGAAGTCGCTATTTAATTCGCCGTTTAACCGGAACCACAGAGTCGTTGCGACAAGATGACCATGGCGCGCCAACCTGGCCTGATCAATGGACTGGCTCTATAACTCATAAAGATGGCTTCGTTGGTGTTACCCTTCTGCCGTCCGAGCAATGGCTAAGCGTCGGCATCGACGCTGAAGATCCTACCCGCATGCGTCCTGAATTCGCCTCACGCCTCACTAATGCAGCGGAAGTAGCGCTCCTACAAATGTTTGCAGTAACTCACGGATGGACCTTCAATGCCGCTCTCACAGTGCTTTTCGGCTTCAAAGAAGCGCTATTTAAAGCTCATTTCCCGCTAGGTAAACGACATTTTTATTTTCTCGATGCTGCCGTTGAATCTCTTACAGTGACTCATATCGACAATATGACTACCCGTGGCCAGATTACCGCACGCTTACTCATTGATA
Organism: uncultured Pseudomonadota bacterium; assembly: GCA_903915625.1. Classification (GTDB taxonomy): domain Bacteria; phylum Bdellovibrionota_B; class Oligoflexia; order Oligoflexales; family CAIYRB01; genus CAIYRB01. The sequence goes on from CAIWTN010000143.1 coordinate 10,152, forward strand.
GCACTCCAACTACGCCATCGGGCACAATTGTCAGTGGTCATTTCACTTCCGTCACAGATACAGGACGGAGCTTCATTCTTACGGCATTGGCATTGCCACGTTGAGGCCGTTGAGGCCCGCTTCGAGTCGTCTCCGTTACCGGCGCTGGCAGGGACATGATAGGTTGCCTACCGCGCACCAACAGTGAAGAGTAATACCAAGGTAAGTAACGCCGGCAGCTCGCGAAAGGCCAGGCGTGAGCACCACCCAGCGGGATGAGTTTTCGCGCGCAATTGCCCCCGACCGTATTGCCCCTGTCGATGAGATCTCTGTCGTTGAAGTAGGCCATATTTCGCTCTCCTTCGCTGACACTGACAATCATAAACCGCATTCTTTTCAGCTATTTCCAGCATATGCAACTTAGCCTTGAGACGCAACCCATCCCGACGCAAGCAGGGCTTTTGCGACAAAAATTAATTATGTGAAGTTTTAATTTCTGCTAAGCTTAAAGAACAGGACTCGCTCGGTAGCGGTCCTGATGGGCTAGATGCCTAGGAAAGGAGGTGATGCTGTTGGGTACGACAAGACATTATCCCAGTAGCGCGGAGGTGGGTGCCTGTTAGCACATGCTAACGGTGTATTTACCTTCGAGCGGACCGGCACCTCCTTTTCCGAATATGTGATCAAGGGTGCCGGTTTTTTTTCGCCCACAAAATAAACTGTCAAAAGTTTATACAGTCATCGGTAAGCTGCACACTAAACGCTTCCAGATGAAAAAAAATAACATTGATTTTAGCCAGCTAACTCTTGGAGCAACCTTTGCACAGGGGATTACTAGCGCGACGCACCTGCATCGCGCCTCCCCCTGCTGTTCCGGAGCTCCTCTTGATGTCGCTGAAGCTGTGGTCGTCTGCTGTCCTATCTATTGCTGTCATTTATACCGCACCAGTCCGCGCTGAGAATGCAGTAAACATAAATGCTACCGCAAGCACGCAATCCATTGCGCAATTGACTGGAGATCCCTCGGCACGCAGTACTAGCGGTCGAGACCTTCAAGTCATCTCATTCGAACCAAAAGAAGCACTGAACAAAAACACCCCTCGCTTACTCATCCAGGGTGGACTCCATGGTAACGAGGGCGAAGCTTCAAAATTTGTACTTTGGCTGGCACGACGATTCGCTCGCGGCGAGAGCCCACTAAACCAGCTAGCCAACCAAAATGTAGCATTTGATTTCCTTCCCTATGCCAATCCAGATGGTCATAGCGATGGCACTCGTTCCAACATCCGCGGCGTTAACTTAAATCGCAATTTCGGTATCCTCTGGGGTATGAGCCGCGAGAATCCAGGGGCCGAGAAATTTAGCGAGGCAGAGACACAGGCCATTCGTCGTCTGTTCGCCAAAAGGCGCTATACGGCTGCTATTGACGTCCATGGATACGTTAACTGGGTCGTTGGCCCTTCAGCCCCTGAAGTGATCAAAGCTCACGGCACTAAGATCGACAGCACAAAAGTGAACGCATATCGGCGCTGGATGAACGTTTTAACTACTCAGACGGCAGCACTTCCAGGTTACCAAGTAAAAAACGGCGCCGACCTCGGTGATGGCGGTGCTTTTGAAGACTGGGCCTTTTGGAGTCAAGGTACCTACGCCTACTGCCTCGAACTAGAGTCAGCTAACAGATTTGCCTACGCCAGCAGCGAGGGCTCACCCAAACAAACAGGTAGCATCGCCACAAACGGCGGACATGTAGACTTGTTTTTGCGTTATGAATTATTCGTATACCGCACCCTGGCAAAGGCCATCGACCTCGCGAAGGATCCCAGTATGCCGACTTTAGCCGGCAAATAAGCTGCTAAGAAAGCACCAGAGGCCAACTCAGCGACGACGTTTTTCCTGATTGCGCACGTACTCAAGAAATGCCGCTTTGTCTTCCATCCAAGCGTTATTGGACGGAACCCGGCCAGAACTTGGGCCACGGTTATTATTATGCCCAGGGCTATGCCTTGAGCTGTTACCACCGTTACCGACGTTACCGCTGTTGCCGCCAGCACGATTACCACCAGCATGACGGTTATTACCGTTACCGTAGTTACCGTTAAAATTACGATTGCCACCCATGGGCGCTGATGGCTGAGTATTCACTGATCCACGCATCGCATGCTTGCGCTCGATGATCTCCCAAGCGCGCAGAGTCGCACCTTCAGCTAAGAGCTCTTGAACTAGTGCTTCCAGGCTCACGCCCTCATCTTGTGCCGACCGCGCCAACTTAGAATGCAATTGGCGAGATATCTTAACAGTCAGGGGCAAATCACGAGAAATTTGCGGCGCGCACTGGACCTGCCCATCCATTGGGTCATCGGACTGTTCGTCATCGTCGACTTGGCTGACGTTGACTCTAGCATTGGCTTCGGTATTGACTTCAGCCTTTGACGCCACCTCAGCACTGACGGATAGTTCCGCACCCGCTGCAGTGTTAATCACGTCTTCAACCGGCTCAGCATGAGCAGTTACAGGCTCACTACGGCGCGTCTTTTTCACTCGTTCCATGAATAGCGATCTCTCGTGCAATGTGGTGCTCAGTTATAGGACGCGATAACGAAGGCAAGTGTGTGAATGCCTGGTTTGCCTCATTTGTGAGGACCAAGTCAAGGCGATTTGCTCAGGGTGGAGAAAATGACTTGCAGCTGACAGTGGCAACCACCGGGTCATTCGGACGTTAAGCCCAGAAGTGCCCCAACTGACCGCCGTGGACTTCGCCGCGCGGTGCTGCTATTCTCGGTAAAATCACATCAATTCTGAGAGGTTTCCTTGTTCCTTTTGCGTGCCGCCAGGGCTATCGCCCCACTGCTACTGGCAACCGTGAGCCAGGCCAATCCTGCGCCCGGCAGCGCCACACTCAGCCTCGCTTGGGAAGCCGAGCCCCGGACGCTGGACCCACGCTACGCTGTGGATGCTAACAGTCAGTACCTCGAGGAGCTGCTCCACTGCTCACTCGTTACATTCGATCGTGACGGCCACATAGTCCCAGGCTTGGCCACGAGCTGGGAGTGGACCGACAGCACAACTCTGAAAGTAAACTTAAGTCCAAACGTCTTATTTGCGGACAATACACCGGTGACCACCGCTGATGTGGTTGCGACCTATAGTTATTTCCAAAAACCTGAGAGCAAAGCCCCACGAAAAAGTGCTTTCAAAAATCTAAAAACCATCACCATAAGTGGACCAAACCAAGTCACGATAAAACTGCAGACACCGGATGCCAGTTTTGTCGCCAATCTCGCGGTGGGCATTTTACCTGCCGCGTTAGCTTCAGGACCAATGATCACTGATAAAGATATCGTCAGTGGCTGCGGACCTTTCACTCTCAAGTCAGCTAGTAACCAAGCGGTCGAACTTGCCGCCAATCCCCGCTACAGCTTAGGACCCGCACCAAAACTCCGTGGCATCATCCTAAAAATCGTAAAGGACGAGAACACTCGCTACGCCAAGCTAGCTGCCGGCGAAGTAGACATGGTTCAAAATCTGATAAGCCGGGACAAACTTAGCATCATAGGACGCGACCGACCTGAGCTCTCGATCATGCGTCGCCCGGGCCTCAACACCAGCTACCTCGGCTTCAATATGCGCCACCCCATCCTGGGCAACAAACTCGTGCGTCAAGGCATTTCCCATGCGATTGACAAAGAAAAGATAGCGAAATACGTCCTCGATGGAATGACCACCAACGCAGACACTCTCTTAACTAACAATGATCCATTTCATGCTCCGCAGCTACCAAGTCTGACTTACGATGTCGAGAAGGCAAAAAAACTTCTCGACCAAGCTGGCTATACACCCGATGCTTCGGGCATCCGCTTCACGCTGAGTTACAAGACTACTACTGATCAAACTCGGGTCATCGTGGCTAAGGCCATTGCAGCAGAACTGCGACGCGTTGGCATTGCAATCAAAGTTGAGACCCTTGAATGGGGACGCTTTAAGGCTGATGTTGACCATGGGCGCGTCGATCTGTGGAGCCTGTCTTGGGTTGGCTTCAAGGATCCAGACATATATCGCTTTGCTTTTGCCACCAGTAGCTTTCCCCCCAACGGTGGGAATCGGGGCTGGTTTTCCTCGGCCGCCTTGGATGACGTGCTGGCGGCTGGCGTACTTGAAACAGATATAAACAAGCGCACGAAAATTTATGCAGAGGCCGAGCGCATTGTCGCCGACGAAGCTCCCTACGTATTTCTTTGGCACGAAGATGTGTTTGCTGTGGTTAACAAACGGGTCGAAGGATTTGAAGTCTTTGCTGACGGGCGCTTACAGTCGTTAGCTCGGGCCACTAAGGAGTAACATGCCGGAGACCAGCTCATGCTGACATTCTTACTGCGACGACTACTCATGTTAGTCCCCGTTGCACTTGGGGTCTTAATTGTAGTCGCGTTGCTCATTCACATCGTACCTGGCGACCCCGCGGACGCAATACTAGGGCCCTACGCTACAGCCGCCGACAAAGCACAGCTTCACGCCACTATGGGGCTAGATAGGCCATTTCTCGAACAACTTTGGACTTACATCGTACAGGTCATCCAGGGCGATCTAGGCACCTCTTTGATTTACAACAAACCAGTTGCCGCACTAATTTCTGCAAGATGGCTGCCAACTGCACAATTAGCCATTCTGGCATTGCTAGTGGCACTCAGCATTAGTCTGCCACTTGGCATCATAAGCGCCCTGCGCGCCGGAACGCCGATCGACTATGCTGCAATGACCCTAGCGATGACTGGCATTGCCATTCCAAATTTCTGGCTTGGACCTATGCTAGTGCTCGTGTTTTCGCTTAACCTCGGCTGGCTTCCAGTTTCAGAACGCAGTTCGTTGAGTTCATATATCCTTCCAGCACTGACCTTGGGCATCGCCCTGGCTGCCATTCTAAGCCGCATGACGCGTAATTCCATGCTTGATCACATGCGCGAAGATTATGCTCGAACAGCCCGTGCTAAAGGCAACAAGGAGTCAACCGTCGTTCTAAAACATGTACTCCGAAATGCAGCCCTACCGCTGATCACTGTTGTTGGTTTACAATTTGGGGTACTGCTCACGGGCGCAATCATTACGGAGCGTATTTTTGACTGGCCAGGCCTCGGCACCCTCATCCTCGACGGCATCAACAACCGCGACTACCCCTTGGTACAAGGGTGCGTCCTGGTATTCGCCTGCACATATCTATTGGTTAATTTACTTACGGACCTTACCTATGCGATCGTCGACCCAAGGATTCAAGTGGGCAACTAACCCACGCCTGATCTTCGGCTTAGTAGTGATAGTCAGCGTCACCGCTGCATCGCTACTAGCTCCTTGGTTGGCACCAACTAACCCGGACGATATCGACATAACCCTGAGACTAACCCCACCCGGTGCACTTGACCTATTCGGTCGCGACCTAAGTGGCGGAAGCGTACTTACTGCGATGTTGTACGGCGGTCGCACATCCCTTTACATCTCCACTGTGACCGTATTTCTATCCGTAACGATCGGCAGCTGGGTTGGCTTAATTGCCGGTTACAAACGCGGCTGGGTTGACACCCTACTCATGCGCTTGGTCGACTTGCTCATGGCCTTTCCTGGCATTCTTTTAGCCATGGCATTGGCAGCGATGCTCGGACCAAGTCGCAATAATGTCATCCTCGCCATCTCTGCGACTGGATGGACTAGCGCAGCGCGCCTGATGCGTGCCCAAACTCTTTCTATCCGGGAGCGCGAATACGTCGTTGCAAGCAGAGCGCTGGGGGCTAAAGACTTGAGATTGATATGGCGGCACATCTTCCCCGCTACCCTCTCACCCTTGCTTGTGCATGCAACTTTTTCCCTATCCGGAGTGATCATCGTCGAAGCAAGCTTAAGTTTCTTAGGATTGGGAGCTCAGGACGGCGCGCCCTCATGGGGCGCTTTACTGAGCCAAGGTCGTACGGTACTGCTAGAAGCACCTTATCTAAGCATCATCCCAGGTGTAGCGATTGCCACGTTAGTACTGGCACTCAATTTTGTTGGCGACGCTCTGCGCGATATCCTGGATCCAAGACGAGGGCAGTAAAACCCCTTTGGCAAAAGGCCTAGCAGCGCCCCGGGCATACTATCCAAATCTTGGCTTAAATTAAAAAAACCGAACCCATTAAGGATTCGGTTTCTTTCCGGTGTCAATCACACCATCAAAGATTCTGAATTAGACCATGTCTTTCAGAGCTTTGAGGGGGCGGACTTTGACAACGTTACGAGCCGGCTTGGCTTTGAACGTGGTCTCTTCGCCCGTGAAAGGATTGATGCCTTTGCGAGCTTTGGTAGCTGGCTTGTTGATGCGGCGGATTTTGAGCAGGCCAGGAACGGTGAAAAGACCGCAGCCTTTTTTGCCCACATCTTTGCCGATCAGGTCGCTCAAGGAAGCGAACACCGAGCTAACGTCTTTTTTGCTAAGACCAGTGGTCTCAGCCAAAACGCCTAGGATTTCGCTTTTGGTGCGTGGGGTGCCAGCGGGCTGAATCTTGCTTAGTGGAACAACCACTTTTGCAGGCTTAGCAGCGACTTTGGCAGCTGGGGCGTGAACGTTGGTTTTCTTCTTCGCAGTTGCCTTAACAGGCTTCTTGGTCTTCTTTGCCATGTGAGATGGCCCTCCGTTATGTCAGGAAATCAACAACTCTGTTCTTTGACATTAGGCGGCGTCATACTAAAAATCAAGCGTCAAACGCATAAACTTCTTCAGGTTTGTGCGCTGCGGGTAGGGAAAACCTAGGTGTTACCGGTCTTGCCGACCTCTGCCGACCGCCAGGCACCGGGGTTTTCTACCATGTAACGGACCAAACGCTGACGTAGTTGTTCATCAAACATCGAGGGCTGAATGCGTTTTTGCACGTCTAAAAGCAGCCGCCGGCTGGTCTCGTCCAAGGTTTCCAAGTAGGCTAATTTAAGCTGCTGGTAGCGCGCAGGATCGCTAGCACGCATTTTGGCAAGCTCATCCGAGGCGATTTTCAGCATCCTGGCAGCAAGAGCGCCAGACACCGGAGCTGGTCGCGCCGGACGCTCGGGAGCTGCCATTGGCACTTCTGCTGCGGGATTCGGCGCAATTAACCTCGGTTTAACTTCTACTGCCTGCTCATCAGCGACCGTACTAATGCCTGCCGCCTGCTTGATCTGTTGTGCAAATTCAGGCACGCCGCGTGACGCCAGCGAGGCCAAAGTCATGAGCGGCTCTTCACGTAATGCCTGCTGCAGCTCAATATCGTCCTCAACCAAGGCCCAGAAACGCTCGCAGCGCTCTTTGAGATTCGGTGCCTGCAAATCGCGCGTCAACTCACCAAGCGGTCCAGCAGCTACACCAGCAGGCAAAGGCCAGGCCGACGCAGCTTGCCCGCGCAGCGCATACTCAAAAAACAGCACCTGCGGCAGGAGCAGTTGTCCGGGCTGCAGTTCAATGGGCGCACCTGTCTTGGGACCGGGCAACGCCAGCAGCTCTCGCCATAAGGCCTCGGCAGGGCCCCATAACGCAGTGTCTCCAGCTGCCGGCAAACAGATTCGCATCATAGTCGGAACAAACTGATCAAACCAACCCTGCACAATTGCCGCTGCCACAGCGCGGCGGTAAGCACTGGCCGCGTCGGTTGCAAGCCGTTCACGCGAAGCCTGCCACACCAGAGTGACGCCACTTGCATTAGGCGCCTCTTCGGTGCCAAAAGCCAGGTAGTGATCTGTGACTCCAGGAGCTAAGAATCCTTGATCGACGAGCTTGCGGCCCAGTCGCGCAGAAAACTTCAGGCGCTTAGCCAATTCACCGCCCAGCTCGGCACCACGTTGCTCGGGAAGCTCGCAATCCCCAAATAGCTCGGCCAGCGGCATCCCAAATATGCCTTCCAGTTGGAGCCACCGGAACTCCCACTGCATGCCGCGCTCCATGCGCAAATAGATCAACTGCTCCAGACCCGCTAATTCCAGCCAGATACTACGCCAAATAGTGAGTGGCGGCTGACCTCTCAGGACGTCAATAGCCTCTGGGAGACCGCGAGCAAAACGCACCATATCGCTGTGTGCATCGCTAAATCCTAACAACAGCTCAGGCCCAAGCGCCGTCAACTTAATGCCGATTTCAAACTCGCCACCATCACCTAAACGTCGCCATTTATCTGCTAAAATAGGGGAATATGAGGTCAAGGCACCGTCGCTACCCGGACTGAGTAGGCGCAACCCAACGAGCACTTGGACAATTTTCTCAAACACAAACCGGCGGCTACGCGCAGCCGTGCCGGCATGCTTAAGATGCTCCTCTGAATTGATCGTCAAGGCAGCAAACTTGCCGTGCAGGATTTGTTCCTGAAGATTGGCAAGTACCATGGCTAAGGAATTAAGTTCCAAGGAACCGAGAGCCGGAGCAACTCCCGCCATATAAGCTTGTTGCATAGCACTCGTGGCACCTCCCTCAGCCAACATCGATGCCTCATAGGCTCTGACCCACCAGCCGGGCAGGTGCAGATGCGTTGCAATAGATGTTGAATCAAGGTTGCTCACAGGTGCTGCAATACTATAAGCCGCAGTTCGCGGTCGATTAGATTTTCCAGGGTGAAACTAGATAAAACTAGGCAGAACTAATAAGAACCGGACATAACACTATGGTAGCGTGCCAGAGAATCTGGTCACGGTCATCGCCAGCCGCTTCAACTCTGCGTCGTCATTGACTGCTAGTCGTGACGCAAGATCCTGATAGATAGCCCTAAAATCGGCCTTTGCATAGGCAATGAGAACGTAAACTGAATAATAGTGCATAAATGGCGATCCACTTCTGGCCAGCCTATCATCCACGCCCTCGTAGTAAATATCTCGCACTTTTAACTTTTCCGCACCAACAGTAGACACGCTTTCAAACACTAATTTTTGCCATTTTGCTGCTTTAGTTGACTTAATTCCAGAGTCATTGGCCCAAATTTGCAGCTGGGCCTGGATTTTCTCGGTCATCGCTAAGCGCATGGCGTCCAGCGCAGCAATCTGCGATTGCTCTAGACCCAAGGTTAAGTTCAAGAGCTTACTGCGTCGCGTCATGAGCCGCAGTTCCGAGCCAGAATCAACAAGAATTCCAGTACTTAACGAGATCCAGTCCGGCGCCGATGCCTTGCTACGCTCAACGACAATCTGCTCCTGAGTGGTCTCGATATCGAATGGATCCTTTGGACTGCTAGCTAAACAGCCACTTAGCCACATCGAGTACGCTAAACTTAGGCCAGACAGATAAGGTATCGAATTACTTTTTGCCACCATTCGCGCTCACTGCTCCACCGCTTCCTTGCTTATCGATCCGGGACTTCGCTTGTTTAAGCTTATCAAGCACGACCGTCCGCAACGGCCCCGATTCAACAATGATCATTCTTAGTAGCTCCATATCATCGCTGACCGTTCGGTTGATCTGCTTGATTTTGCCTTTTTGGCCAGAGCTTGTTTTATTTGCGGTTGCCAAACGTATTCCCCCTAGTTTCCTAACCTATCGTCACAGGTACGGAGAAACCTTAGCGGCGCTCTGGTTTACCTCCCAAAAACTAGGTAAGCAACCGAAAAAACTATATTAAATGAAAGACGAGACCGACTCCATACCAATGATCCGAGAGCTGAAAAACGGCATCCGAGGCATACACCGTGGTGTCACCTGGCTGTTGCAATGGGCGGTAATAATAGACAGACCTATAGTGCGTCTCCAGGCGAATCGCCCAGTTTAAGTCGTAAAAGTAATCAAAAAAGCCCCCCAAATCATAGGCAACCATGGTCACGGAAATCTGCTCGGTCCGACTTGGGTCGACTGAATCAAATGAGGTGATCCGATCCGCCCGTAGCATATAAACATCGGCAGCTGCCGAGAGCCTGAGAGAGGCAGTGAAATTCATCACAATACCCCCGAGAATCCCCGGAAACATCTTCGCGGGTGCAGGCTGAAAGGCGCGCCCGCGATCGGCCGGCTCATAGTAATAACCTACCGAAGATCCCAGCAAGTAGCCAAAACCTCGATAAACCGGCACGTGATAGGAATATTGAAATTTAGCCCAAGCCGCTCCACTGCGAAATCTTTTGGCAACAATCTCCCCGAAACTTTCCACATTATAGTAGCCAGTACTCCCGCCTGCACTCAGGGCGAAATTGTGTTCGCTACGAAATCTCCGGACATAACGTTCCCATGGGTGTTCAATTAATCGAAGCACGCCCTGATTTTCCTCCTCGGCCTCCAACTGAGTACTGGGAAGAACGGTCTCCACCACTGCGTTACTACTGGACTGGCCTAGGGCAGGCCGAGCTGCCAGAATCAGAAAGACAATAAAATACAGCGCAAAAAATGCACTGTTCCGCCTGAATGAAGTTGTCAGTAATTGAACTTTGGCTGCTATTTTGCCCATAACTGACTCATTTTAGTGATCATGGTGTCAATTAAATCGAGGTCTTTGATACCCGGCTGACTCTCAACTCCCGAACACAGGTCCACAAGTGCAGGCACCACGGTCCCTGCTAAATCGGCCACGTTTTCCGCCCTTAGACCACCCGCCACGCCAAAGGGCAAAGAGCCCATATATGACTTTAGTAGCTGCCAATCGAAAGATTGGCCGCTGCCCCCCGGAACCTTGCTGCCTGCAGCAACCACCGCCGAATCGAACAATAATAAATCTGCGCTTCCCTGATATGCCATGGCAGCATCTACGTCTTCCGGACGGCGCACCGCCAAAGCCACCCAGAGTGGGCGTCCACCCAAAACCTGTCGATAAGCCCTCAATCGGCCGGGCTGTTTACATTCGTGAACCTGCACAACTTGCAGTTCCGGGAACACGCGGATCGCAGCCTGAAGTCTATGAATATCGGCATCTTTATCAGTATCCACGACCACGGCAACTGGTTGGGTTCCTACCCGGAACTCACTGGAGGCTGCGGCCTGCCGCCATATTTCGGCAGCTTTCTCGGGCTGAATAAAGCGCTTTGAGCCAGGATAAAAATTAAAGCCCACATAAGGCACACTACACCGCAGGCAATGAAGTGTATCGCCTACTGTCGTAATGCCGCAGATTTTCAATGCGGGTTGTTCGGTTTTTTTTTGCTGGTCCATGATAGATAATGTTTTACCGTAGATTGACTCAGAGGCCAATGCACAGCCAAGGCTGAGCCAAAAATAGGACTGAAGTGATTCCATGGACCAAGCTACCAACAAAGATCCGATTGAACTGCTCATTCATGCGGGCAGCGGCGCTGACACCTGGCTACTCATTGGTGGACCTATTATTGTGGTCAGCATCTTTGCCGTTGTTTATGCAGTCATCGTATGGATACGCAATAAACGGGAGACTGCTGAGCTAATTCTCGAGGAGGAGCGTCTCAACCGCGAACTACCTACCTCGCCGGCCAGCACTGAGGCAGGCGCTGAAGGATATGAAGGATACGAAGAAGATGAAGACGGTGCCGCCAAATGGTCCGAACTGACGGTCGATGAATCCACGCCAGTTACTGTCACGACCGAAGTAGAAGAGATTCGCACGACAGATCGCGCCTCGTGGTTGGAAAGACTGAGTCGAGGTCTAGCCAAGAGTCGCGCTAGCTGGCAGCAAAGTTTGAGCCTGATCCTGACGGGCAAGACGCGTCTTGATGAGCAGGTCCTAGAAGACTTGCACGCTGCGCTTTACCGCGCCGATGTGGGCGTAGCTGCCGCTGACTCTTTGGTCGATCATGTCCGGCGCACCATAGGGAAAGATAACGCCGCCGATCCTGCGGCGGTTGCCAATGCCCTGAAAGAGCGAGCTGCACAAATACTCAGTAGCGCCGCCAACACGCCGCTCAATAAGCCAGAGCAAGGACCTTGGGTGGTACTGATTGTCGGGGTCAATGGCGTTGGTAAAACCACAACCATTGGTAAACTAACGGCCCACTTCCTGGCGAATGAGCAAAAAGTGCTGCTAGCAGCGGCAGACACCTTTCGAGCCGCAGCTGTCGAACAACTTGTAGTCTGGGGCGATCGCCTTGGCGTCGACGTGATTAAACACAAACAAGGCGCAGACCCTGCAGCCGTGGCTTACGATGGTGTCAAAGCAGCAGTCGCAAGGGAAGCCGACGTCCTTCTCATCGATACGGCTGGCAGGCTGCATGCCAAGCAGGAGCTTATGGAAGAGCTTGGTAAAATAAATCGGATCATTGGCCGAGATTTACCGGGCGCACCGCATGAGACCTGGCTCGTGATTGACGCAACGACGGGACAAAACGCCCTCATGCAGGTCAAGGCTTTTAGCCAGGTCGTAAAGCTGACCGGCTTGGTGGTCACGAAGCTTGACGGTACCGCAAAAGGGGGAGTGCTGCTTAGCATTGCTGAGCAATTTAAGTTACCGATACGATATGTTGGAGTAGGTGAAAAAGCCGCTGATTTGCGGGCATTTGATGCTGGAGATTTCGCTGGATCTCTATTCTGATAGCTAATATTAGGCACTTATATGCTGCGCTACATCCTAGTAGATATTGAGGGCACCACTACACCAATCACGTTTGTGCATGATGTTTTATTCCCGTATTCCGCGAGACACCTGACAGAATACCTCAAGGCTCATGCAGACGATCACCTTGTAAAAGAGGCCTTGGACTCCGTCTGCCAAACGGTGAAACTGGAGACTGGCCGCGAAATTTCCACAGCGCAAACCGCGCCCCAGTTACTGGCCTGGATCAGCCAGGACCGCAAGCATCCGGCTCTGAAGGCCATACAGGGCCTAATTTGGGAGCACGGCTACAGAGAGAAAGTCTATACTTCAGAGGTATATCCTGATGTTCTACCAGCACTTAGAGAGTGGTCAGGGCGCGGTCTGAAAATCGGGATTTACTCATCTGGCTCGGTAAAAGCTCAGCAACTTCTCTTCGAACATACGAATATGGGTGATCTGCGGCCCCATTTATCGAATTATTTTGATACGACCACAGGTCCTAAAAGGGAGAGCGCCTCCTACATCCGCATCGCAGAAGAACTCGGATTAGCCACCGCCAACATTCTCTTTTTATCTGATATCGCTGCTGAATTAGTTGCGGCACAGGCGGCCGGCATGCAGACTGTACAAATCGTGCGGCCAAGCACTGTGGCTGCCGCAGAGCAGAAGCATGCTGCTGATTTTACCGAAGTCGAAGCCCTACTCAAACAGTTGCCCGGAGGTTGTGCATGAACTCGTCGCCAACTAAATCAACAGTCCTCGTCACTGGTGCTTGTGGTTACATCGGCAGTCATGTCGCCCGCATGCTATCGGAACAGGGCTACAAAGTGGTTGTCATCGACAATCTATCCACTGGCTTTAAGGACGCATTAATCCACGGTGAGACTCTCTACCAAGGCGACGTTGGTGACGCTGCTCTGCAAGAACGCGTCTTTACTGAGAACAAAATCGCAGCGATTTTACATTTTGCTGCCGCTATTCGCGTCGAAGAATCCGTTGC
>CAIWTN010000144.1 GCA_903915625.1 uncultured Pseudomonadota bacterium
AATGCAGCGCAAAGATCTTTGTAAATCAAATTGCGAGTCTTTTCTTAATCTTCATAAAAACCCACGAAAGCGCGTCGGATGTCATTACAGGAGAAGGACAAAGACTAAATCAGCCTAGTATTTGACGCCCCATAATATAAACCCCGCTGATCAATACAAACCAACCAAATGCGGGCTTCAGTTTCGAGCTAGGAACATATCGTGCTGCAGATGACCCTAAAAAAATTCCTATCAGTGCCATGCCCGTGGCTTTGAGCAAAAACAACCAGTCGAGATTAACGCCGGCAATTAAATCGCCACTAAATCCAGTCAAAGAGTTAGCTGCGATAATTAGCAACGAGGTACCCACGGCAGTCTGCATCGGGATGCCACAGGTAACGACCAAAGCGGGGATGATCAAAAACCCGCCACCGGCGCCGACAAAACCCGCGACAAATCCGACGACTAGCCCTAACCCAGCTAGTGTCCAGGAGTGACCGCGAGTATCCACAACTCGGCCTATTTTAGTGCCTCTGATCATGGACCAGGATGCACCGACCATGACGCAAGCAAATACCACCATGACTAGGCGGTCTTTACTTAAAGAAGCATCACCGAATTGGAGAATGGTGTCTGGGATCCACGGCATGAAAACTCGCCGCGCCAAATAAGTACCCAAGAAAGATGGTAGAGAAAACACTACCGCCGTCCGGTAATCAACTAAACGCTCTTTATGGTAGCGCAAGACGCCAAATAGACTGGATAAACCGACAACAAAAAGTGAGTAACTGGTAGCGACCACGGCCGGAATTTTAAATAAATAAACCATGATTGGCACGGTTAATATAGCTCCGCCACCGCCAATCAACCCAAGAGAGCCTCCGACAAAAAGCATGGCAACATAACCCAGTGCATCCAGCGAAAAATCCATATGGGCTCTCCATGTCCATGGCGAGAGGTCGCTCATAGAAGAAATTACATTACTTTTTTGGGGGAGCAGCTGTGATCGGCAGCTTCAAATAGCTCTGGCCGTTTGTTTCGGGAGGAGGCAAATCCCCCGCGGCAATATTGATCTGTACACTTGGATACAACAGTCGAGGTGCTGAGAGGGTTGCATCGCGCACCTTACGAAACTGCACAAATTCTTCCTCTGTCGTCGCAGCGTTCAATTGAATATTGCGCTGCTTAGATTCAGCAATAGTAGTTTCGCACTGCATTTTTCTACCGCCGGGCTGATAATCATGTCCGACAAACACACGAGTTGCTTCGGGCAAAGAATAGAGCCTTCTGACAATGGATTGATACAACGAGCGGGCATCACCTTGCGGAAAATCACATCGCCCGGTCCCATAATCGGGCAGAAAAATTGCGTCGCCAGTAAAAATGGCATCACCAAATAAATAACTGGCACAGGCCGGCGTATGACCTGGTGTAAACAGCACTTTAAATGACAGGCTGCCAGCTCTGACCATCTCGTCGTCTTTCAAGAGCCGATGAAATTGGCTACCGTCCGTGCGGAATTCTGCCGGAAAATTGAAAATCTTCTTAAAAGTTTCTTGAACTAAAGTGATTCTTTCGCCAATTCCGATTTTGGCATGCGGCAAATGCTTAGTAACTAGCTCATGTGCGCCAGACAGATGATCGGCATGAGCGTGAGTTTCTAGTATGTAATGAACTTTGAGAGCGTGGTCGCGAACAAATGTTAATAGATTCTCTATGGATTGAGTGCTGGTCTTGACGGAGGCAGGGTCAAAATCCAGGACCGGATCTATGATCACTGCATCCTTTGATGCAGCATCGAAAACAACATAGGTAAGGGTATAAGTATCATTATCAAAAAAATGTTGGATCTCCACCGCGCTTACCTCTTCTTGGCATTTAGGAATTTCATGAGACCGGCATGCACGTAAATACCCGACACCATACTTGCGACAAAGATGAGCACTGAAGCATGGCCCGAGACAGATGCCACTAATGCTGGGCCAGGACAGAAACCTCCAAGTCCCCATCCAACACCAAAAATGAGCGCGCCAAGCAACAATTTGGCATCCAGATCGCGCCTACTGGGGATTAAAAATTTTGGAGTTAGCACGGGGCTCGGTCGCCGCATAATCATGCGGTAGGACACGCTATGCACCGCAATAGCACCGATCATGACAAATGCTAAACTGGGATCCCACGCACCGGTGACGTCGAGAAAACCTATGACTTTAGTTGGTAGAGTCATCCCAGCAATGCCAAGACCGACACCAAAAACCAGCGCTGAAAGGAAAGCAGAGAGAATGAGCTTCATAGCGCTCCTCCGAATAATCGCATAAGCGCGACTGTTGCTGCACCGGCAGTCATAAAAGTCAACGTTGCGGCAATTGATCTGGGGGACAGTCGACTGATGCCGCAAACCCCATGACCACTGGTACAACCACTACCTAGCTGGGTGCCAAATCCGACGAGAAGACCAGCCGCCACGTACCGCCCAACTGGACCTTCAGCCTTTATAGCCAATGCTTCAGGGTAGATCACCGTTAACAAAAACCCAGCCGCTAAAAATCCCACGAGCGCTGCAAATCGCCATGCGGTATCGCCTTTAGAAGGGAGTAGAGCTCCCCCTAAAATTCCACTGATGCCAAAAATACGGCCATTCATGAGGAGCAGGAGCGATGCGGAAAATCCGATAATCGCCCCCCCAATCAGCGGCAGCAAAAATTGATTTAGATCCATTGGTTCCTCCCCGCCTGAAAAATATCTTATACTCATTCAGTATAGTGCACGAAGCGTGCCTACGGAAAACTGAGTGACAAATTAGTTCCCAAGTAAAAGACAGAGGCCCATAATGAGTATTAAAACAATTACACCGGCTGAATTATCTCAACTCCACCAGACCTCTGGTGCTGTCACAGTGATCGACGTGCGCGAGCCGGACGAGTTCTCCGAGGTGTCAGCACCTATTGCGAAAAATTACCCCTTAAGCCGATTCGATCCCGCTGACTTCGCCAGCAAACACGATAAGCTCGGTAAATTTTTCATGCTCTGCAGATCTGGACAGCGCTCACTCCGAGCAGCGCAGATGCTGGAAGCCCAAGGATTTGGCTCCGTCTTCAACGTCACGGGAGGCATGATCGCATGGGAATCCGCTGGATTACCGGTCATTAGAAAAAAATAGTCACTGGTGACTGCAGCCGTAGCCGATCATTCCCAGCGCCCTCAGTAGGGCGCCTCGGGAATCTTCAGTGACCACTATCCATCCGTCATGCTTTTGAATAAAACAGTGCCGTTTGTACCGCCAAAACCAAACGAATTGGACAAGGCGTAACGTAGTTTTCGCTCACGCAATTTGAACGGCGTGTAATCCAAAGGACAGTCTGGATCACGCGTGCGCAAGTTAGCCGTGGGAGGGACTAGACCGTGGTGCAAAGCTAACACTGTGTAAGCCGCCTCGATACCACCGGCCGCACCGAGACAATGTCCAGTAACGCCCTTGGTTGATGAAATAGAAATATCATGGGCTCGCGCACCAAATACTTTACCAATGGCGGCACTTTCGTAGCGGTCGTTTAGCTCAGTCGATGTGCCGTGGGCATTGATATAGTCGACCTGATCGTAAGGCACTTGACCCATATCTAGCGCCATGCGCATGCACCTTTGTGCCCCTTCGCCTTCCGGAGCAGGCGCAGTGATATGATGAGCATCACCAGACATACCGTAACCAACTAGCTCGGCATAAATGCGAGCTCCGCGACGGCGCGCATGCTCAAGTTCCTCTAGCACCAAGACACCTGAACCTTCGCCCATAACGAAGCCATTGCGATGCAAATCAAAGGGGCGAGATGCTTCCTCTGGCGGCTCACTATGGGTGCTTAGAGCCTTCATTGAGGCGAAGGCCGAAATCGAGAGGCGAGTAATCCCACTCTCCGAGCCGCCTGCGAACATCATATCAGCCATACCGTTACGAATATAAAGGAAGGCCTCGCCTACACCGTGCGTACCGCTGGTGCATGCCGTCGTCGTACAGATATTCGGCCCTTTAAGGTGATTTAGGCGCGAGACCACTCCTGCGGCCATATTCGCAATTGCATATGGCATGAAAAATGGCGACACGCGGCGAGGGCCTTGTTCACGAAGCGTGGTTGCACTTTGTTCAATCTCTGAAATACCGCCAATACCGACCCCAATCGAAACGCCGTAACGATCGCGATCACCGACGAAATCGCTCAAGCCGGCATCGACGAGTGCCTCACGCGCCGCCACAGCGGCAAATTGGACAAATCGACTTGTGCGGCGCAACTCTTTAGGATCGAAAACATCGCCGGTAGAAAAATCTTTTACATCTGCAGCGACGTGTACGCTCAAGTCAGAGCTGTCAAAGCTGGTGATTCGATTGAGACCGCTTCGCGCATGTAAAACCGCATCCCAAGATGCTGTTACATTATTACCGCAAGGAGTCACCAAACCCAGGCCAGTTACCACTACCCGTCTCATCAAGAAACTCCCTTGCGTTTGCCGCGTCCACTCGGCTTTTTACTTCGGTTGAAATAAAGAACTGATTTGGCTGGAGTATAGGGGGACGCCAGCACCAGACTCAAGCTCTTTTCCGGGTGTATTTTTCAAAAATTTTAAATCGATTAATATACGGTAAATTTGCTAGATCCAGAGTCCCTTCAGATGGTGGTAATCGATTTTTTTGGTACACCAAAAATCCACCTACGATTGCTAAGATCAAATTGGGTAGCCAGGCTGCCACCCACGGATTGATCAATCCCATTTCGGCCCAACTTTTGAAACCCATCATCAGCACGTATCCGATCATGATGGTCACAATAGCTCCGATGTAAGCGCTGCTCTTACCGCGACGCGGATCCGCCACACCTAACACCATGCCGAACAAGGCAAAAGTTAACACCGCAAAAGGAGCAGCAATCCTCTGATGCCACAAAAAGCGCGCGCGTCTCAGAGCAGTCTCTTGCTGCTCGTCTCGCTTCTCGATTGCCGCCAAATCTTTAATATATTTGAGTAGTTCGGATGGAGTGAAACTGCGAAAATCATCATCCGCTGCGTCGCTACCGATAATTTGCTCACGAAAGATTCGCAATAAATCAATATCCGCACGATTGAATTTCACTATAGACACGGAGGCATCTTTACTCTGCCCAAGTGAATATGCCATGCCAAAATCCAGCGATAATTTAAGATCCCCAGTCTGCACGGATCCCGAAATCCGCCCTGATGGCGCTACGAGTGTGAAGGCAGCTTGACGATGATCACCGCCTGGAGCGAGTAGGACGTTCTCGAACTTAGAGTGATCGCTTGAGACCTTCTCGGCATAAAGCACGTAACCTAAGAAATCATCGAGAAATACGCCTGACTGCAACTTGTACTTGATCATGTTATCGAGTTCAGTCTGCGATTTTCTATATAGAAACTGAATAAGCTCGCGCCTGCCCCACGCCTCAAGATTGACTGCGGCAATAGCCGCGATCCCGTAAAGCCCGAGCCCCAAACTTAGGACTATGGCGGCAGATCGCTTCAGCGGATAGCCAGCCGCGAGCAGTGCTGCGTATTCCCCGTCAGCCGAGAGCCTGCCGTAAGTTAAAACCACAGCGAACAGATAAGCCATCGGAATGGTCAGCGAGATAAATGGCAAGATTATAAATAAAAATGGCAGGAAGATATTTTCGACGGAAATGCCAAAGGTGACTAGAACCTCAGACAGCCGCACCAACTGCGACACCACGATGATCGCGCAGATAATGATAAGCGCCGAGAAGAACTGCGGCACAAGCTCCTTGAGGAAGTACCTAAATATGAGCAGACGCAATCTCCCAAGGCGAAACGATTTTAAAGCTAAGCAAACTCTGGTATAATACCATTATGACTTGGACAACATCGCACATTATCCGCAGGCGGATTATTGCAGCCATGCTGGCGCAATTTTGTGCATCTTTGTGTCCTCAGCTAGGCCTGGCTGCGACTAGCAATGCATCACCGCTGCCGGTGGTCCCAACCGAGCTACCTGAGCCCAGCGACGACGGTATAGTCTATCTAAAGTCGGCGGACGGCCACCCCCGCGCCACCACCTTAGATCCCGTGCTGCAGCGCCATCTGACTAGTTTCCTAATCGACAATCAATCACCAATAGCTGCACTAGTGGTCGCAGAAGTGCGCACAGGCAATATTCTCGCCATGGTCCAGGGGCGTAAGCCAGAGGATTGGGGCGGTCACAGTCATACGGCGCTGCATTCGGCGTTTCCCGCCGCATCTGTTTTTAAAACAGTGGTGACAACAGCCGCTTTTGAGGTCGCTGATTTTGACAGTCAGGCGCCTTTTGGCTTGAACGGTGGCTGCTCGCATGTCCGCGAGACCGGTGACTGGCTTAAAGAGAGAAACCCATCAGATGTGAGTCGCATGACCCTCAGGATGGCATTCGGCAAGTCCTGCAATGGATTTTTTGCCAAGATCGGCGTAAACCACCTAGGCCTCGGAATTATTACAGAATTTGCCCACCGCTATGGTTGGGACGGGGCTATTCCAGCCGACTTTCACGTCGATAAGAGCCCCTTTCTACCCCCAGTTCCGCAAAATTCCAGCACTCATACCGTCGGTAGCTTCGCTGCTGGTTTTGGGAAAGTGGGGCTCAGCGCAGCTCATGCCGCTTATGTGATGCTAACCATCGCCAATCACGGTGCCACTACACCGCTGAGACTGTTCCGCGACTCTCCCACGCTACCTCCGCTATCACAAAGGCCCAGGATTTACGGGGATGAGACCGCCGAACGCCTCCGTGACATTCTCGACTCTTCCGTCAAAGGCGGTACCGCAGCCTTTGCCTTTAAACGCGGTAAGTATCGGAAACTGCACGACATAGTCGGCGGCAAGACGGGGACTCTAACAGGCAGTTCTCCCAAGGGATTGACGACCTGGTTTGCCGGACTCGCCCCCACATCTGCTCCTGAAGTCGTGGTGGCCAGCGTCGTCCTGCTAGAAAATCGCTGGCGCATCAAGGGTCCCAACCTCGCTGCAGAGGGTCTGGCCGCTTACTTCGATCAGCATTCCGACCGTAAGGCACTGAGCACTGCCAGACTAGTGCCGGTAGCCAGAGGCAAATCCCGCACTGTCGTTAAATGAGATCGATCAGGTAGCAAGGGATACCCACTGGGTCACAAGCCTGTGCGTCAACGTGCATTTATTGATTTTCATGGCATTCCAGCCAAACGCTGGGTATAGACCTTCGACCGCCTCGTCATTGCTTTATACATGACTGCATGCAACGGTCGCAGCCGCTGGTAGCCAAATACCGCGGAATCATTCGCGCACTGGAGGTTAGAATGCCCACGCAAAGCATCCCCGTTGTAAACCTAAAAGACTTTCTCGCTGGCGGCGAACGCCGCACGCAATTTATCAGCAATGTAGGCAAAGCCTTAGCTGACATTGGGTTTTTTGCCTTAGAAGGCCACGGTGTCGATAGCTCGCTGATCGGCCAGGCTTATGGACTGGCGGAGGCACTATTTCTGCTCCCAGAAGCCAACAAGCGGCGCTATGAAGATCCGAAGCTTAAAGGCCAGCGCGGCTATACCAGTTTCGGTCGCGAACATGCCAAGGACGCCGTCGCTCCCGACCTCAAGGAGTTTTGGCACGTAGGACAAGAGCTAGCGGCTGGACATAAATTAGAAGCGGTCTATGCACCCAATACCTGGCCAGAAGAGTTGCCGGAATTTCGCTCGGTCTTCAGTCAACTCTACCGTCAGCTTGAAACGTGCTCGCTGCAGCTACTCCAAGCCTGCGCTTTATACATCAACGAAGATGCTGAGCGCATTGCCGGCATCGCGGTGGACGGTAACTCCATTTTAAGGGTGATCCATTACCCACCGGTAGCGGCCGACGCCAACCCCCAAAGTATCAGAGCCGCCGCCCACGAAGATATAAACCTCATTACGCTGCTTTGCGAAGCCACCGCCGGTGGACTTGAGCTGTTGGAGCGTGACGGATCCTGGCGACCGATCCAAGCCCACCCGGGACAGATCATCGTCGATGCCGGCGATATGATGCAAAATCTGACAAACGGGTTCTATAAAAGCACCACTCACCGAGTGGTCAACCCAGATAACTCGCGTGAACGCCGTTTCTCGATGCCGTTTTTTGTGCATCCGCGTTCGGAGGCAGATCTAACTCCGCTGCCAAGCTGCATTGCACGCACCGGAGGCCAAGCGATCTACCCACCCATCACAGCAGGCGCATATTTGCAGCAGCGACTGCGCGAAATTGGGCTCGAAGCCACGTCGGCGGATAAATAAGCAGGGTAGCTGCAGCGAATTAATCACTTACAGCTAAGTTCACCGGACAACCAGCCAGGGGCGTACGTCGGGAAAATCCGTCGAACAACCTGGCAGGCATTGTTCGGCAAGCTGTTGTTGGTTGCAGCCACCTTAACGGCTTCTTGAATCAGTTTACCCAAATTTGTCCGTCCGGCAGTATTATCCCGGCCTAAAGTAGGATAAGTTTGGCCCACTCGTTTCGCCCACGCCAATAGCAGACTCGCTTTTAGCTGCTCTTTGGAATTAGCCTGACCATTAGTCATAACGACCGCCGAGTATACTTGCTCTATACCATAGGCGATGATTGCTCCTATGGTGTGTACCTCTTGGAAAGAAGGGGTCCTGCAGCTCTGCGGCGCCGCGACAGCTCTGTTCGACGTAAAAGTTGCCAGTACCTCTGCGGTCATCACTTTACTAGTGCCATCGATGAATACGGATGAGCCAGCATCACGGGTATTTTGAAAGCAATCTAGCGGATCTGTCACACCTGGATCGCCACCTAGCGTGTAGTAAGCATACAAATCGGCAAAAGCCTCATTCACTGCAATCAACAATTCTTCATTATTAATTTTTCGCACCGCTCCTGACTGGGCCTGAAGAGGCTCGCCAAACAACGGCAAAAAATTAAAAATCCCTCTAGTTGAGCCAACAATTCCAGAGTGAGTATTAAAGACATGATGACCAAACTCGTGTGCAATGGCCCATGGCACTTCCCAGAAATTGACATTGAGCCAACGGCCTTCACGCACCGACTTAGCGCCTTTAGGATAGATGACAAAAGTAGGGTTGCCGCGATAATTTGGCGAGTATGCTAAGTTGTCGACGGACACTGTGACTTCATCGCTATCTTCATAAACAGTTTCGATTCGCGGCAACACTAGAAGTGCAGCATTCGATAACTTCGTTGAGGCCGCCGGGATAGTTTCGTAAAAATGCAACGCGGTCGCCAGATTACCCAACGCTGCGCGCCCCACTCCTTCGACCGAATTGCGCGGATAATCCACCTTCTTCGAACACACTCGCAAGTTTTGTGCATCGTTTACAACATCAGCAGTCCCGCAATCGCTTGCATTATCACGCGTTGCACAGCTCGTCCGCTGATAAAAGTTATAAAACGAGACGTTGATGCCTTTGCCCGTCAAAATTGAACTATCGCGCTTACTTTGGCAATCCGTATCCGCCACGAAGTACTGAGATGCATAGGCACTGTCAAACAAGATGCCCGTGGTTAAAGGCACCTCACTCTCGCTAGTCTCGCGTGGCTTGATGGGTCCGGAGCAACCAATAGTCAGCCCTGTAATCATCAAAGCTGACATTGGCAGGCGAAAGATCAGGACGGACGGCATAGATGCCTCAGCAACAACGGAGGGGGGGGTGACGCAGCGGTAGGAAGAACAGCGGCAAGAATCAACAAGAATTAAGATAGCCAAGACACTAATTCATGAAAAGCTATGCACCTAAATGCATAAGAGAAGGAACAGACAAATCACAGGCGATGGTGATACCACCCTCGGCACGCGGTCTAAACTTTACTTTAGTACCTACCTGTAGCTGCTTAAGATTAGCTTTAGCTACATCAGATGGAAAAAACATGACACTACCCTGTTCAAATGCTGGATCCTCAACGCTCAACCAGCCCACACGTTCAGGGTTATAGTGAGTAACGCGACCAATAAATTCAAAATCTCCGTGGGATCCACCGTCAACAACCATGGAGCCCGTAGATTTTATGGCGCCCAAGGCTTTTACGAAAGCATCACGTTTGGGGTCATTTTCACGCACAAAAATATACAACATGTGCTTTGCACGAGTACATGCCACGTAAATCAAACTTGCCATAATTGGATGATCGACAGGCAAATTATATTCACTAACGTTCATCAAGATGCCGACTGAGGTTTCCAACCCTTTAAAACCAGCGATCGTACTAATCCCAATCGTGTCCTTCGGGGCCTTAGCTTCTTTCCAACTTTTCTTTTGCGTATGTGTTAAACGGTGCAGTGGAATCTTGATCACTTCTTCAGTCTGATAAAGCACCGATTCCTTAGCCGCCGGATTCCGCGCTGAAAGTATGGTCAAATCCGAGTTTTGGAGACCTTCTTCACGGGTAAGCTGTCTGACCAATTTCCCAAGCAGTCTGCGAGCGTCTTCGGCATCTTTGTAGACGACGATTTCTGGAACATAACCCAGACGACCCGAGTGACTATGCATCATGCCGGAGTTGCGACGGAAACTACGCGAAAATGCGGCGATTTCACGCGTTGTACGGTAGTTATGCACCAGCGGAAAATAGGGTGGCTTAATCGGCAAGGTGTCGGTAGCGACAAAAGCTTGCTCGTCACTTCCGGAACCAAATACGCCTTGGCTACTATCAAAAAACAAGTAAAAGCGTGCGTCATCGTTTTGAACGAGTAAGGTTTCTATAGCTTCCCACCAAAATGGCTGCACATCTTGAGCTTCGTCACAAATCAGCACATCATAGCGCTCAGTCGATGCGGCGATCGCCTTCTTCAGGCGCTCAGGTGCTTCATACTGCACCCAGTCTTCGCGCGCGCCAGTATATTCACTAGCTGGCATCAACAGATTTATGCCGTGATTGGTCCCGATATCCGTATAGGTCATGGCACCTATACCCTCACCAAGATCACGTTTTAAAAGTAAATTGAGTAGACCGTTTGAACCGAGCACGAGAACTTTCTTGCCCTGATCACGAAAATGCTTGGCTAGCATGCTAGCTAACATTGTTTTACCGGTGCCGGCCTCGCCCTCAATACCCAATCTATTAACACTCGCGATTGGCATGATGAGGGTCGTGTGGATATTTTCAACGTCTCGCAGTTGATTTTCGTGACCATCAATATAGTCGCGCAAATAAAGCTTCGTAGTAAATGCTGCGCCAATCAACAAACGGTCGAGGTCAGGACCTACGTCGGCAAAGCGACGGTAGTGTTCTGGCTGTGATTTGCTAGCGATCTCAGCCAAGCTGCGACCTAAATCCTTGATGCGTTCACGGCCAATGATAATCTCAGGGACTATGCTTGATGACTGGGGAAATTCGCTTTCAGATGCCCCGGGGAAACAAACAGCATGACTGACCGGCACTTTGACATTATGGCGACGAAGGAAGCGCAAAAAACGCCCCTTCCACACCAAAGACTGCTGAAATGGGTCTTTAATGGAGAAGCTTTCTCCTCGGCGGTTTACCGAATAGAAGACTCCAGTTTGGCCGTCATGCCGAATCCTTCCACCCTTAACTTCTACGACAACGACGCCGTATTCGGGATGGTAACAGACAAAATCGATCTCGTTATCTTTAAGGCCTTCATCTCCGTCCATAGTAGAGAGAGTGCAGGAGTGATAAACTTGCCAGCCAGCGCCAAGAGTCGCACGGCATTGTTCGTAAAACTGCTCTTCGGCTGAACTGGCAAACACAACCCTGGTCTGCTCATCATCAGGATACAGTTTGGCTCTAGATCCGGATGATTGTTTTGCATTTGACTGGGAAATTTCTGTCATTTCTTTTTCGCCTTCGCAGCTTTGACCATGGATTGAACTTCGGATTCAGCTAAATAGGCACCATGTAGCCTGCGGGCTTTGCCAGCAGCCAGATAAATCATATCACCTTTACCCAGTAAAGTTTCAGCACCGTTCTGATCAAGTATGGTGCGCGAATCGATACCGCTCATGACCCTAAAGGCCACTCGAGTTGGGAAATTGGCCTTAATCAGTCCGGTAACGACATCGGCAGATGGCCGCTGGGTAGCAATAACCATGTGAATCCCGCACGCTCTCGCTTTTTGGGCCAAGCGCGTGATCGGCGTTTCAATTTCTTTACCAAGTAGCATCATCATGTCTGCCATCTCGTCAATGATCAGCACGATGTAAGGCATAATCGACCATTTGCCTTCGTATGCTAGGAACTCACTTCTCTTTTGCGTACGAATGATCTCATTAAATGAATCGATGTTGCGAGCACCGACCGCTTGCATACGGCGATAACGTTCGTCCATCTCAGTGACTAGGCGACCCAAAGCTAGACGGGCCTCACCGGCTGGATCAGTGATCACCTTACATGCCATATGCGGCAGGTCATTATAGGCTGCCATCTCTACCATTTTCGGATCGATCATAACTAAGCGCAAGGTTGATGCTGAATGGCGGGCGATCAGACTGCCGATTAGCGTATTCATAAACACCGATTTACCAGCGCCAGTCGAGCCGGCAACGAGTAAGTGTGGCATTTCTGCCAGATCCTCAACCACCGCATTGCCAAAAATATCGACACCCATAGCGATCGGCAGTTTGCGTTTATTTGCACGAAAATCTTGGCTTGCGAGTAATTCTGCGAAGCCAATCACAGCGCGTTCGCTGTTTGGCACTTCAAAGCCGACGGTGTCTTTGCCAGGAATGGGAGCTAAAACTCGCAGGCTCTGCGCCTTGAGCATACGAGCCAGGTCCTCGCCTAGGGCAGATATCTTACTAACTTTAGTCCCTGCAGCGGGCTTAAATTCAAAAGTAGTGACAACAGGGCCTTGGGTTACGTCGGTAATCTCGCCATGAATCTTGAACTGAGCGAGCTGTTCAACCAAGTGAGCCGAAAGATGACGGAATTTATCGCTTTGGTCCGGAGCCTTTTTGGTCGTTGAGAAGAGGCTCGCATCAGGTTTGCCGTGGGCCGGACCCTCGTAGCTAAGCTCCATGTCAAAATAAGGTTCTTGGGGAGCGCTGGCTGAATTTTGGCTGGAACGTGCTCTTGAAGGGGTAGCTGCCGAAGATCCAGCGCTACTGGCACTTTGCATAGGGGCGACAGAAACTTTCTTAGCGTTATGGTGAAACATCCGCTTGTAAAGCCGGTAGAAAAAACGTCGGACGTAATAGAGACCTTCGCGCCAGACAGATGCTGTTTGTGATAAACGCAGGTTCCCAGAAAGTACTAGACCTACAAAGCCGACTACCGCTAATGCCGTAAGCGTCCCACCAAACCCGAGTTGCGGCAT
This sequence comes from uncultured Pseudomonadota bacterium, assembly GCA_903915625.1. Classification (GTDB taxonomy): domain Bacteria; phylum Bdellovibrionota_B; class Oligoflexia; order Oligoflexales; family CAIYRB01; genus CAIYRB01. The sequence continues at coordinate 13,283 of CAIWTN010000144.1, forward strand.
AAACCCGCGGTGGAAGTGTCGACCAATTAAACCACCAAAACCAAAGCTAGGTACCGAGAAGCCGGTGCGCGGTAGTAATACTTCGGCAAACCCCGCGGAGTCCGCCGCCAGGATCAACAAACCAATCACGCGCCGGGCTTGGGGCCACAGCACGAATCCTGTAACTGTAAGAGCACCCCAGAACGTGATCGCGATAGGCCACACCATGCCAATGACGCCAAACCGACCTAGAATATGGGCGGCGGCGGCTGCACCAAGTGGACCAGCTAAATTAGTGACACCGCGAACATTAACGCCAGTGGCGGTATAGTCATACGGATTGAAGCTATAACAAGCGAGCGCCAAGAAGCAGCCCACTCCCATAAGTACAAATCCCCACGCTTCAAGCCATGCCGACTTAACCGGAACAGCTGCGTGTAGTTTTCTCTCAAAGACCGTGGGTATGCTAATCAAGGTAGTCTCTCCGTCTGTGTGCGAGCGCGGATATCCGCTCAGCTCTATATTCAAGCCGCGGTCCAGCTGGAGAGACATAACTAACTATTTAAAAATACTGGCAATATGGAGTCGCCCTTGGCACTAAAAAGCGACCAAAGCCTTGACACGAGGTAGCTGGGCTGACAGGGGGGCATCCCAACAAGTGCTCCCCCCTCTTGCCTGGACCTTAGGTCCGCTCCATCTCTGCCGTGTATGCCCCAAGTCGAGCAGCACTATTTAGGCGAGCGCGGCGAGCAAACGCGGCAGCTCCGGCCTTAAGATTTTCAGGTTTACCTGCCCATGCCTTCAATGCGGGTGCTTGCAAGGCGCGTCCGTAAGAGAACGACAACTGCCACGGCAAGTTTTTGAATGTCGCATTCATCGCGTTGAGATGCTGCGTCGCCAGCTCATCCGATTGACCACCGGACAAGAACACAATTCCAGGGACCGCTGCTGGCACCGTCCGCAAAAAGGTCTTAATGGTCCGTTCGGCCACGCTCCTAATATCAGCATGCACTCCAGCCTCGGCTCCGGACAGGATCATATTCGGCTTGAGCAGCATGCCTTCCAGTCTAACGCGCTGCTCACGCAGCTTATTAAACACATGAACTAAGGCACGCGACGAGACCTCCTCACAGCGATCAATGCTGTGAGTACCGTCCATAATCACTTCGGGCTCGACTATGGGAACGATGGACTGCTCCTGCGCCAAACTTGCATAGCGCGCCAGAGCCTCTGCATTCGCAATCAAGCAGGTCTCACTCGGAATTCCGTCAGCGATATTGATCACTGCGCGCCACTTAGCAAAACGAGCACCTAACTTATGATACTCTTTAAAGCGCTCGCGCAGTCCATCAAGTCCTTCGGTGATTTTTTCACCAGGACAATTCGCCAAATCTTTGGCTCCAGTGTCGACCTTAATGCCGGGAATAATTCCCAGTTTATTAAACAGCTCAACAAAAGGCGTACCATCGGCTGCTTTCTGCCGTAGCGTCTCGTCGTAAAGAATCACACCGCTGATATATTCGTTGATACCGGGAGCGGCGAAAAGCATCTCGCGGTAATCCCGACGCGCGGTTTCAGAGTTAGCGAGATTAATTTTCTGAAAGCGTTTTTCTATCGTCGCATGACTTTCATCTGCAGCCAAAATGCCTTTGCCGGGAGCTACCAGTGCCTGTGCTGTTGCGATTAAATCTTGTACGCTCATATGCGAGAGTCCTTTGCTTAAGCTATATGACTTAGTGGAGCATAGCTTTGAGTAGTCCACAAGAATGGTCCACAGATAATTTTTTAGCTTAAATATGGGGACTGCTCGATACGAAAAAGCCCGCCGATTGGCGGGCGATATGAATGACCTAAAACTTGCGCCTGAGTTAACTCATCGCGGTCCTTACAGGTCCTCAGCCACAGTACTACCGGTGACGCAGTTAGTAAGGACTCTCAGTTGTTTCTGTTCGTTTATGGTAAAAGTGTCCTTGAAAGTGCAGCCAGAGGATATCACCGTGTTGGAAGTGGCCGATGCTGTTGCAAGAAACGTGGCGCCGGTAATGGTCACCGAATATTGGTAGCGACGGCGACCCTGTAAGTCGAATCCGATCTGGTTGGGAGGCACGGGCACCTTCGAATCAGGCGAAGTTAGTGCAAGAGGCGCATATGCGTCATGTTCACCAAAATAACTCTGCTCGAGAGTGTAAATGTGAGACAGGTTTGACTTCGCTTCCGACTGCTTCGCCTTCGCCTGAAAGCTTTGAAACTTCGGTACAGCGAGAGCGGCAAGCACTCCAATAATTGCCACCACAATCATCAGCTCGACTAAGCTGAAGCCCTTATCGTTTTTTAAACTAAACGGTGCTGATAGCGTGCTCATATCGTTCCCCTCGGCCGGTGATCGTGGTCCCTTTCGGCGCACTGTGAGCAATGCGTTCAAAACTAATTCCTTGCTCCTACCCGTGTTCGGCAACTTGCGGACGAAACTTTAGGGGACCCTGCAATTACTTTGTGACAGAATTCCGGGATCCCCAAATTATTCTTTTAAATCAGAGGCATCCAGCGCATAGGCTTGACTCAGGATGGGAAAGCGGCACCACGTCTTAGGATCCAAGCTCTCGTCATCAATGTGAAAAGACGGCGCAAAACGCTCCCGCTTCCACTGATTCTGCGACCAAAGTCGAAAGAATTTAGCCAGATAAGCCGCCAGCTTTGGACGTGGTATCTGTGGGAAGTCAAAGGCCATGGTCGTCAAAATATCTGCTGGGCCCAGCCGGTCCCGCACCATGTAGCGCTCAGCTCGCTCCAAAACAGCGTAAGGCATCAGATCGTCTTCATCACGCTGTCCAGCTCCGGGCGGCCGGAGTTCCGCCGTGGGCTGCTGCGCATTCACCGCGTGAAGAGCACTGACCGCACCCAAGCCTAAACTACAGGAATGCTCGGCCCAGACTAACCAGGATCGCAAGAACTGCTTATCAATTCCAGCCAACGGAGCAAGACCACCCGCGGTGTCACCGTCCATGGTGGCATACCCGACTGCGGCTTCACTTCGATTGCTAGTAGTAAGCAAGATAGCTTGCCGTACATTTGCCAGTAGCCATGCCAACGGTGCCCGGGCCCGCGCTTGAATATTCTGCAGGCTCAAGTCGTCATCAGCCCAGGTAAGCGGCCTTTGTAAAAGGAGCTCTGCAGCTTTCGTATAAGCATCCACCATGGGTTGAACATCGGCATCGAACCAAGTTGCACCAAGTGCCTTGGCCAAAGATTCGGCCGCTGATTGCGTCACCGGCCCGCTATTTTTAGTCCTCTGATAGACACAAATCAGCACCCGATGGATCAAGTCGCTGACTGCAGCTCCCGCGGGAAGCGCTGGCAATTTAAGACGAGCTGCGGCTTGATTTAATCCTAGCTCAGAACTTGCCGCAGCGAGCATATGCGCCACTAGCACTGCGCAGCAGGCAGAGTCGCAGCCACCACTGAGTGAGACGACATACCCCTTTGACCCTGACTTTCGCAGGTAATCAAAAAGCCCCAACATCTCCGCGTGCAGGAACTCCTCCTCACGACTAAGATGACGATACTCTGGACAGCCGTTGGCAGCCAATTGTTGCGTCGATTTGCTGATCGTGGTTTCACCAGCCTCACGCCGCACTTGACGAGGATCACGTGCCTGAATTTCTAGGCGCGCCAATTCATCGGCATCTGCCGTGACATCGATCTCTCGCACGGGCTTACCCATGAGCTTATTTGCACTAGCGAGCTCTGGATTAAGATCGCGAAATGCCAGCTCGCCATCACTAAAGCCAAAACGACGGCCGCGGCCGACAATTTCACCGGCTTCAGCAAAGATCACACCACCGTCATAAATCATCCGACCGGCCTCTAAGCCGACCAAGTTGGTGTAAACATAACTCACTCGTAAAGAGCGACTGCTGTTGGCCACCAAATGCTCGCGCTTGGAGTATTTACCCAGAGCAAAATGTGAAGCACTGGGATTCAGAATAATGTTAACGGCATCGGCATGGGCAGCCGACGCAGGAACGCTGTCCCAAGCCTCTTCACAGATTTCTACAGCAACACCGAGAGTACCAAAACGAAAGCGGATATCACCAAGCGGAATGCGCGCATTAGCAAACTGAGTCGTCACCACTTTGCCAAATGGCCAGGGCCGGAACCACCGCGGTTCGTAATGAACGCCCTCGCGAGGCAATACTCTTTTCGCATTCAGCCCGAGTACCTTGCCGTCCTGAACCATGACGGCGCAGTTATACAGCGCCCCGTAATAGGCATGCGGCAACCCAAGTAGCACAGTAATGCCGCGAGTGTGAGGTAAAATCTCAAGTAGGCTTGCTTCCGCCGCTTGCGCTGTCGATATGCTGAAGAAAGCATCTTCGCAGCCGTAGCCAGTGACGCAAAGCTCCGGCAGACATAGTAGCTCGATGCCTAGCCTTTTAGCCTCTGAGATGATCGCTATAATGCGATTGCGATTGCCGGTAAAATCGAGCGGAGTTTGATTTAGTGTCGCACCAGCGACCCGCAGAAGCTCCATGCCAGCGCCCTCATCATTCCACTTAGTAGCCGTCGACTTCCTGTCCAAGTACCAACGAAATTAGCACGGAAAGCTAAGCTAAGCCATGTACCATCTCCCCACGATCGCGTGCAGCTGGCTCAGCCTGCCAGCTCCAGGCCTGCTCTATGTCGGCTCGCTCCAGCACAGCCTGACTGCGCAAATCGGCCAGCGTCCTGGCCACACGCAAGCAGCGCACCACTGCTCGGTTGCTAGCCGTGCGGGGGATAATGGAATTGACGAGTGTAGCAAAGTCCCCATGCGGTAATCCGGAGGCAGCGATCAAAGTCTGCGGCGGCAGGTCGCGATTGAATTCCACCCCAAACTGGCTGTTCCGCTGCAGAGCGATGTCACGCGCTTGCTGTACGATCCGCTGCAAGCGTTGGGTCTGTTTGCTGGCCTGCCCTTGATCTAAATCAACAAAAACTGCCGCACTCTCGGCCCTATGCTCGGGAACATTAATATGTAGATCGATACGGTCCAGAATCGGCCCGGATAGTCGCTGTTGATATGCCACCAGTCTATTGCCACCGCAGCGACACTCGCGGCGCGCACTGCCCGCCCAGCCGCAAGGGCAATTATTACAGGCCGCCACGAGCACCACCCCAGCTTTCCACACTACCTTTCGCTTAGCCCTAGAGACCCGCACTTCCCCCACTTCAAGAGGCTCTCTAAGGGCTTCGAGCAGGTCACGTCGGTATTCAGGTAGCTCATCTAAAAACAAGACGCCACCATGTGCCAGGGCCAGCTCACCAGGAGTCTCCGACCCACCAATGAGCGCTGCGGCACTGGCCTGATGATGCGGTGCACGGTATGGCGGGCGGCCAGCGAGAAGCGGAGCAGCCAGTCGCTCAGACACCATACTGTGAATCCGCAGCGCCTCTATGTGCTGGTCGCGACGCAAGTCAGGAAGAATACTTGCTAGCCGCGCCGCCAGCATGGACTTACCGGTGCCCGGTGCCCCGCGCAGGAGCATGCTGTGCATACCGGCACAGGCCGTGACCGCAGCAAGCTCGAGTTTCGGATGCAAGATCATATCATCAAAGTTCGGCCCTAAACTCTGACCAGGGTCTGTGGTGGGTACTGCCGCCGCCTGAATGTCAGGCTTCACATCGCCAAACATCCAAGCCAGTACGGCCTTTAAATCAGGTAGCCCAAGTACCTGTAAGCGTCTAGAATCATGAGGACTTAATCCGACGGTCAGAGCGACCTCTTGATAATTTTCCGGGGCCACGACTACGCCCGCCAAACCTGCGGCCATAGCAGCCACAGCGAATGAGACGGCCCCTTTGACTGGCCTTAGCTCACCGGACAGGCCCAGCTCTGCAGCAAACAACCAATTTCCTGGACTAATCAGTGGGGTCCGCTCGGTTAATAGCAGCGCTAAACTCACTGCCACCGGCAAATCGAATTGATTGCCGTCTTTTTTAACGTCCGCGGGAGTCAAACTGACGACTAATCGTCGTGGGGGAATATTGATTCCCAAACTTTCCAAAGCAACGCGGGCCCTCTCCTTGCCGTCACGGCAGACCTCCGAGGTATTACCGAGGAGTTGCATCCCAGCAAATCCACGGGTAAAACCACACTCTATCTGCATAATGCGAGTGTCCATCGCATCACAGACAGCAGTGTTGACCTGCGTGGTCGATTGGGTGCTGGACATGGGGCAGGTGCTAGTGCTGATCATCGGGGCCTCCTCGGCGTTTAGACGACCAGACACTGCTACGGCATGCAGACAAATACCAACGACATCCGCCTGGTCAGTGGCGGACATGAATCCCTGAATCAGTAAAAAATCAGTAAAAAAGTTGTGGGAAATGGCACTGTGCCGGTTATCCTACGGCAACGGCGATCTCGTACGGAGCAGAACTCTTATGGCAATATCACTCAATCATTACCCTCTGGACCCATGTCGTGCTGACCTAGGCGAACGCCTACACGCAGCACTCCTGACTCTAGTTCCTGAGGGTGGCCATTTAGAGCTGACTCCGGCAGCCATCAGTCATCTTCTGGAGCAACCACCAGAACGCGAGCTTGGTGACTACGCGCTGCCGTGTTTTCGGTTTGCTAAAGACACTAAGAAAAAGCCGCAAGACATCGCGACCGCTCTGACAGCAAGCCTGACTGCCGGTGGCTGGCTGGCAAAGACTGTGGCGGTCGGCGCGTTTCTTAATATCTACATCAATAAAGAGCGCCTCGCCGCAACCGTGCTACCAACCGTGGCATCGGGCGATTCCTTTAGGCAATTGGCCTCACTGCCCGCGAATCGTGCGCAACGCGTCATGATCGAATTTTCGCAGCCAAATACCCACAAGGAATTCCATGTCGGACATGGCCGCAATGTTTGCCTAGGCAACAGTTTAGTGCGCCTTTATCGGTACTGCGGGTACGAAGTCGTCAGTGCTAACTATTTTGGCGATGACGGGACCCACATTGCCACAGTCTTGTCCTACATCAACCGCCTCAAACCTATTCCCCCTAAAACGGGCAGGGGCGAGTGGCTGGGCCAAATGTACGTCGCTGCTAAACGCGAACTCGAGAGCGCCGATCCTGAGAATAAGCAAAATTTGTTAGCGG
>CAIWTN010000145.1 GCA_903915625.1 uncultured Pseudomonadota bacterium
GGAATACCAACATTTTTATTAAACGAAACTTTGATGTAGGACTCTAGCTCTTTGAGGTCATCGATATCACCATGTGACGCCAAGAGCACGGCGATGGTTTCGGGATCGCCATTTGCGGCAAGCGCCGTGCTGGCTTCGCCCGAAGCGGAAGTTTTACAGCCAGAGAGTGTCATTGGCACTATCGCTAGCGCCATAGAACCACAAAGCGTAACTGACCTAAGGGAACCATACCTCTGAAGCATAAGTGTCCTCTGTGACGGCTGGTGCCCTTACGGCACACAGTTGGTCATAATTTTTGAAGGGTTCACCATTTAGGATACCAGCTTCCGCTTGGATTTGAATAGAATCGCCCGGCCAATAATATTTAATAGTGATATTAGTGACTTGCTGGCCGACAAAGAGCCGTGGTGGGGCAAAAATACCAGTAGTTGAAAATGATTCTCAATTTTATTATACAATATGCCGATAGGGGGATAGAGGGGTAGAGGCCCAAACAGCGCCTAGGAGTTTCTTATGGTGGTGTGTTTGTGTAAGGGTGTGTCGGACAAAAAGATCAAGTCGCTGCTAGAGAATGGCGCTACGTGCCTCCGCGATGTTATGACATCGAGCCAGGCTGGGAGCGACTGTGGTTCTTGTATCTGTCAGCTCAAGGAAATGGTGAGAAAGTCCCAACAAAGAAACGGCGCAGCCACAAGTGGCAACGCCGCTTCTGATACTAACTGCGGCTAGCTGCTAGTCCTTATGCATCTGCTCGGCTAAATAAGCTGTTTTACCAAGCTCTTTAATCAGCCCAAGCTGTGCTTCCAGCCAATCAACGTGCTTCTCTTCGTCAGATAAAATATGCTCGAAAAGTTCACGCGTAGTGTGGTCGGTAGCCTCAAAGCAGACTTTAATTGCAGCTTTTAGGTTAGTCATGGCCGAGTGCTCAAGAGCCAGGTCGGATTCAAACTGCTCGGGTATCGTTTCGCCGATGTTGAGTTTGCCCAACTTTTGGAGATTCGGTAGGCCCTCTAAAAACAGAATGCGGTCTGTCAGAGCCTGAGCATGTTTCATTTCATCGATAGACTCAGCCCAAACTTTGTCAGCGATGCGCTCATAGCCCCAGTTTTTGGCCATGCGAGCATGCAGGAAGTATTGGTTAATCGCGGTTAGCTCACCTGTAAGAATTTCGTTAAGCGCGTCAATGACTCGCGGATCGCCCTTCATCCATTCACCTCATTAGTAGCTAAGCTTGCATTCAGCATTCTCGTAATTAGAACATTTGAAACTGCCTGCCAATACTTAGTGGCGCACCTACGATCTCGGATCGGACAGTTCACCGTCTGCCGAAGGCCAGTGAATTGGTCTCTGGGCAGCAAGGAAGTCACTAACGAAAGGTGCCGCTGGGTTCCGCACTAAGTCGGTGAAGCTGCCTTTCTGGACAATGTGGCCTGAGTTCATCATGACAATGTGATCACCGAGAAATGCGGCTTCAGCTAGGTCATGAGTGACTAGTACCACGGTCTTTTGTAGGTCAGTAAAGATCGTCTTCAGGTCCGATTGCAAGTCAGCCCTGATCATGGGATCGAGAGCCCCCATAGGCTCATCAAGTAAGACGATGCCTGGATCAAGGACTAGAGCGCGTATCATGCTCACTCGCTGCTTTTGACCGCCAGAGAGTTCTGATGGGTATCGCTGTAGCATGTCGGTCTGTAATTTAGTCATCTCGAGCAGTGGCCCGAGGCGCTCTCGCGCTGCTGCTTCCTCTTTAAAATAACGTGCGGCAAGCAAAATATTGTCTAGCGCTGTGAGATGCGGAAACAAACCGCCGTCCTGAGTTACGTAGCCCAGCTTTCTACGCATAGCGAGAACGTTTTCGCGGGTCAATGTCGTGTCATCGATGCTAATCGTCCCTGAATCCGGCCACGTAAGCCCCATTAATAGGCGAAGTAGTGTCGATTTGCCGCAGCCGCTCAAACCAAGCAGGATCGTAGTCTGCCCTTTGGTACATTCTACGTCTAAAGGTCCTAAGACACGCTGTCCAGCGAATGACTTGGTGATCTGAACGGCACTTAACATCAGGATGTCCTACAAAAATCGGGCTGCGCACCAAGTATTGGTACCTCGCAACATAACTGCGATAGGGGCCCAGAATTGCATCCCTAATCGCCAACGTCAAGCCACCAAAAGTTTAGGCAACCTGTCAATAAGACTCAGGTATGTGCACTCACTAGTTTTAGTGGCCGATAAAGTTGACGCTTCTTGTACTGGTGCGCTTCCATTCGTACGAGTATGGAATCAAGAGTGTGCAGAGCATCTTCAATGAAGGGCCCTTTATTCAGCATGACGCATTCTGCCCGCACCGACATGGCCGCATCGGTCACTTCGGAGCGCGTTGGAAATCCTGTCTTTGCTAGAGACTCGAGGACCTGGGTTGCCCATACCACTGGGATATGAGCTGCCTCTGCCAGCCAGAGGATTTCCTCCTGAACTTCAGCGAGGCGAGCAAAGCCTATTTCGATGGCGAGATCACCGCGGGCGATCATGAGCGCTAAATTGCGCTTACCCAGAAATTCCAAAAGAATTGATGGTATCGCTTCAAATCCAGCGCGGGTCTCAATTTTAATGATGAGTCCAATATCAGGTCGTCTGATCTGACGTTCCAGTGTTCTCACATCTTCAACTGAGCGGATAAAAGATAAACTCAGGACGTCTGCTTGCTCTTCAGCAAAGGTGAGAGCGGCGGAGTCGGCCTCAGTGAACGCGGGAACCTTTAAGTCTGCATCAGGAATATTGATACCCATGTCGCCACGCAAGCGAGCTGTCCCACGAGCCGCACGTTCAAGTCTCAATATTGAATAGGTTGGAGCAATGGATTCAACCCGCGCCACAATCTTTCCGTCGTCAAACATGATTGCCATGTCATTTTTAAGCGCACCAAAGATCGCGGGCATGGTGCAGCCAAGCAGAGGTAATTCGGGGTGATCGGCGATGGCCTCTGTGGGGGTAGCGCAAAGTATGAATTTGTCACCAATCCCGATCAATACGCTGAAATCTCTGGAAGGTAGATTCTTGCAAACAAAGAGGCTTTTTTTCGCGCCGCTTGCGTCTTTGATCTGCAGTTCGGTCATCTCACCAATATAAGCGGTACGATCCAGTTCACCAATAATGCCTAGAGCCGCATCTTTTGATTTAATGCGTATGCAGCGGGGGCGACCACGTGTGTCTTCAAAGTCGATAAGATCGCCTTCGACGATCGTACCCTCTATCTCAGGTGGGATAGGTAATGTTGGTATACTGGTCAAAGTTGAGCTGCTGGACGGAGATGCTCCAATGCGCACCTGGCAGGGGATGGTGACTCGGCCAAACTCGTCCCGTTGGGGTTGAAGTTTTATGACGTGTGCGCCTTCAGATAAAGCAAGAGTCCTCATCTTCGGTCCTGGCAGATCTACTGCAATGCGTAAGGCTAAATCGGCATCTTTTGAAGCTCGCCTAGCGCGTTCAGCTATCATGCGCCATTCGTCTGGTGTTCCGTGTGCAGCATTGATGCGTAACATATTCATTCCTGCCTTCAGCATACGCCTAAGCCAGGATTCATCAGCGATATCTGCCGAAGGTGCGGTGACCATGATATAGACGTGGCGAGACTGCGGCTTGGGGCCAAATATTGCTCGGGTATGGGTGTGCAGCAGGCTTTCGGACTCAGACCATGTTAGCGGTAACACTGCTGGCACTTGATCGCCAATTTGAACCAATTCCGGTTCCTGAATCGCCTCGCTTGCCGCTAATAAACGTCGGACTTTTCGCAAATTCCCGAGGACGTAGCCTTCAGCTCGGCCTAGAGAGGACAGGCCGTGGTCCGCAAGCTCAAGTTGCAGTTTGCGGATGTCTAGCTCTCGCAGAGCCATGTAATGAATCAGATTTCTTAGGCTTGCTTGCCACTCAGGTCGAGCTGCTGAGATGATGTTAGATCTCCGCGCCTCGGCGCTGACAATGTGAGTTTCAATGGCGAGTAACTTGTCGCTCATCGATTTTTGATTCGCCATTGATTGGCCCTTATCACTACTTGTGTGCAATATCACGCAAACTGATGCGGGCATACACAGAGCATTTATGGGTGATGCATGGTGCGTGCCATTTGCGTAAAATAATGAGCATAATTTATTTCGGACATATTTTTACGAAACATAATAAAATGAAGTCCTTGTCGTCTGTTGCTAATTGGCGAGGGGAATTCAGTGACAAAGCAAATGATCTTAGAGTCTCCGTCGCTCATCGACCGTTTAGTCCGCGGGACGAACGAATGGTCTTTAATTGATGTCCGCGCTCCATCTGAATGGGATAAGGCATCCATAACTGGTTTTGTAAATCTCCCCATATTGAATGATTCTGAGCGTCACCTGGTTGGTCTTGCTTATAAACACCATGGGCAAGATGCAGCCATTAAACTTGCCCTCGAGCTAACTGCTCCACACCAGCAATCCAGAATTGATGGCTGGTATCAGGCGGTGCAATCAAGTCCCGTCAAAATAGGCGTGGTCATGTGCTGGCGTGGTGGACTCAGATCACTTACTGCATGTCAGAGATTGGCTGAGGCGGGCGCTGTGACCATGCAGCTTGCCGGCGGCTATAAGGCTATTCGCAACGAATTACTTAAGCACCTTGTTGCTCCGCCATCTTGCATAGTCCTAACGGGTCTTACAGGATCTGGCAAAACCTCGCTAATTCGCCAACTAAATGGTTCGGAAACTGGCGTCACTAGAGCCATTGACCTGGAACTTTCCGCGGGTCACCGAGGTAGCGCCTTTGGCGCGGGTGATTTTGAATCACAGCCTTCACAATCTCGCTTTGAAAATAATCTAGCTTTGCAGATTATTCGGGGTTCTCTCGCCTCGAGTGAGCTTTTGATTGAAGACGAAAGTCGCACGATCGGCAATGTTTCAGTTCCGGATGCGTTATACAAAGTGATAGTCAGCGCTCCGGTCGTAGTTGTTGATGAACCCCTACATGTGCGCAGTGCGAATATCGCGCAGGAATATTTGCAAGTACCTTTGGATCGCGGGGTACCACTTGAAGCCCTACATGAAAAGGCCAAGCTGGCTCTCACGTCCATAAGTCGACGTCTAGATGTCTTTGGACCTAAATTAAGTGAGCAGATGGATAGCGCCTTCAAACATGGAGGCGATTTGCAGCGCCATCAAGAATGGATTGAGGCGCTACTGGTTCATTATTATGACAAAAGTTATTATCACTCGCTCAATCGGCTGAAGCGTCCAACCCTGTTTCAGGGTGATAGGCTTAGTTGTCAGGCATGGCTCGAAGATTATTTCGCTAAGAAATCCATGCCATTCGCAGTGTGATTAAAGTAGGCGTACCCAGACAGCCTTGAGGTAACGCCCTTCATCTACATGCGCGAGGAATGGGTGGTCGGGGGCAGCGCCACTGAGGCGGAACACTTGTGCATCGCGCCGTTCGTCGCGTGCTGCTTGCCGGATCGTGCTGAGAAACTGTTCTTCGCTGATCAGGCCACTACATGAACAGCTAAGTAGGATGCCTCCCGGTTTAACGATTTGCATCGCTAGTCTGTTGAGGCGCCAGTACTCGCCTAGTGCTGCGTCGACCTTATCAGCAGAGCGAGTTTGCTTAGCGGGATCTAAGATGACGACGTCGTAACGCTCACCGCGCTGCGCGGCCTGCTTCATATAATCGGCAGCATCTGCGGCGTGAAAGGTAACTTCGACGTTATTTAATGTGGCATTTGCTCTGGCAGTCGTGAGTGCTTCAGCCTCATCTAAGTCGATACCAGTGACCGTCTTTGCCTTGCCTACGACCTTGGCATACAGGCCGAAACCGCCCGAATGACAGCATACATCGAGTACATCTTTACCTTCGCAAAGTTCTGCAAGGAGTCGGCGATTGTCACGTTGATCAGCAAAAAATCCAGTCTTGTGTTTTGAACCTACGGCAACATGAAAGCGCACGCCTTGTTCTTCAATGACCACAGGATCTGGCGCCGGCATCTCCCAGCAGTCAAATGACTCTTGTTTCTGTATGCGCGATTCAGCAAACCAGTAAACGCGTGTTTGCGGGAATTGCTCTAGCAGCACTTGTTTAATCACTTCGCGCTGACGAAACATCCCCGCCGACGTAAATTGAATGGCTAGAATATCGCCCAGGAGATCGACGATCAGCCCACTTAGTCCGTCACCTTCGGAATGAATGAGGCGCATGCCAGTCGTTTTTTGAAACAAACCTAGATCACGTCGCCAGGTGATGGCTTGCTTGATACGTCGACTGAAAAAATCGGCATCAACCACTTCATTCGGGTCGGTGGTTAAGAGGCGCACACCGATGCGAGCATGGCCGTTATAAAATCCACGTCCGACAAATTTGCCGTCTTGGCCTATCACCTCCACCACACTTCCTGGGGGAATGCGTTCCGCTGGCTTAGCTACGATGCGAGCAAAGATCCACGGGTGCTGGATGCGGAATGGTTGGGTTAATCGCACTGTGGCCAGTGCTGATATTGTCGGTGTTGTCGGTGCGGTCATGAAATCTCCTCGAGCCCGTAGCACCGCGGCAGACTAGGTGCCATGAGCACTTCTGGCAAGCCCAGGCTGCTGGCTTCTGCGCAGCGGCTGAAATCCAGGCTTACGCAACGCAGCGCGATGGAATGGTTATCATCCTGAATATATGGATATTTCTCTGGTTGATTCAGGTTGGGCGGTGAGCTGGGGCAGGGGCGATCTGAGCCGTACAACCGGTCACCAAGGATCTGATATCCGTGCCGCGATAGTTCGTAACGCAGTTGGTGCGGCCGACCCGTATGAGGCTCGAGATGCCACAGAATTGCAGGGCCATCGGCTATATTGACGATCCTTTGAACGCGTGCTGCAGTTTCCGATGGTTTGCCGTGCGGGCTTTCGTAGGCGCGCTTTTTTCCTCGTAGAAGGTTAGATCGCCAGATGAAAGTTTGTTCTGATCCCTCTGCCGGGTCGCCGCTGCTAATAGCTTCGTAGGTTTTGCCAACTAGTCGATTTTCAAACCAATAGTTAGCGAGGCGATGTGCCTCAGCATCTTTAGCAAAGAGTAGGATTCCGGTGACCTCAAGATCAAGGCGGTGGACCGGCCACAGACGCACCTTTAGGGTCTCTTCTAAGATCTTGCCGACGCAGGGCCGAGTATCAGCGGCGCCCATACGAGACGGGACGCTTAGCCAGCCGGCAGGTTTGTCCGGAACAACGAAGCGCTCATTGGAATAGAGGAGTGTCGGGGGAGGTAGTGTCACGGGGATCCAGGTTATTGACAATTAAATCAGGGGATTGCGCAATTGGGTTGTTTTGACCTTAGGGCGGGCTTTGAAGCCCGACGAGTAGTGTGTGCATTACACGGAAAAAAGCCGGGAGGAAACAGGATTCAGTTTGGGATCGTTCGTGACAACCCCATCCCAGATCCTGATCCTCCCTAATCGGGATTCAATCGACAATAGTACCGGAGCAAATTGAAGAGCGTCTCATTAAGGGACTTTGCGAACTTTAACCGAAGAAATGACATGTACGTCGACCATTGCTGGTCCGTTAGATCCTACTGCTAATACGCGTACATCCGCCCGACTGTCCGCTAAATGAGCATTTTTATTCAAGTCGACATTTATGATCGCGCCCACGCTAACGTCTGCAACCATGCAGTACCAGCCATTTGGATTTAGCAGGCGGTACTTAGTGATGGTCAACACGCTCACCGAGGCTGGAATGACTACAAGTTCGGGCTTATCAGTGGCTTCGCGGTCATCTAGGCTTGAGCCAAACCCGAGTACGGAAACGGCAACTCCAAGGTTCCGGTATGGAGATGTCTCAGTAAATGGCGTACCAGCTCCCCAAGCCGCTAAGCACTTCTTGACGCCGCTACGCAGCTTCTTTTGCTCTTCACAGGCGCCTTTGTTGATGGGTGCACCGTTAACAGCCACACAGGCAGGCTCCGCAATTTGCGAGCCCTGTGAGCCTTGTCCACCCAAGGTCGGGTTCTGATCAGATCCGATTTGTGGGTCTTCGCCAGATCCTGAGTTTGGATTTGTGCCAGTAAGATCTTCCGAGGTGCCTGAAGGATAGGCTGTTGAGGATTTCAGTACTTGGCTAGTCGGATCTGCCGCCTCACCGTTTTTGCTTGCTGGAACAGAGGTCAAAGCGGAAGCCGTGCCGGCAGAGACTCCGGAAAATGTACTTGATCCGCAGCTAACTGTGGTCATGAGAAGGAATAGAACGCTGATTGATGGTTTGTGGCTTGCGTGTTTCATAGTTGCTCCCCCTTGTTATTTAACTTATCGGCCAGAGCGTCAAAAAACTTTAGGGAAATATTCGTTTTTTGTTTAATTCTGATTTAGCTGCCTCCCTCATTATGAATGATCTGTATTCCACGCCTTTAAATTTACCCATTTGATGGGGCGCTACTGCAGGTTAATCAGGGATTTGTCACTAAATTCTCAATTTGGGCGTGACTTGACTGCGGCGCATCATTCGGATTTTAAACAAATATTGATTTAAGGCTAAAGTTATTTGCCCGTTCTTCCGATAGGAGTATTAAGTTTCAGGGATAATCAACAAACAGTTTATGACTTGGGAGTCAAAACTGAAAACTCCAATGAGGAAGGGCGAATTATGAAAGCTTCTATCAAAATGGGCGCTGGAATCCTGGCTTTCGGTCTTTTGCAGGCCTGCAGCACTGGTACAGACACTCAGTCAAAACGCGTTAACCCGCCTAAAGGCGCAAGCACGACAGAGAACTCAGTAACAACAAACAAGGCCGAAGGCAGTCCCGAAGTATATGACGCTTCCACTATAGAGGGACTGAATCTTACCGCTGAGCAACTAAGTGCAAAATTTGAGGCGGTTAAGGCCACTAGATCAACGTCATCCATGGTGACAGCAGAAGCAACAAAAGAGGCATCGCCATCAGTGATCGCCCCGATCGCCCCGGCGCCTGCAGATGCGGCAGCACCAGCACCTAAAGACGCTGACATGGCCAAAATTGCGTCTGCTGCGGGCGCTTCTGGTTTGTCCGCTGAAAAGATTCGTGCAGCATTTGCCGAGAAAATGAAAAAATATCCAAATGCTTTAACTCAGGCCGATGCAGATTACTTATCTGTACGGTTGGGGGAATTCACCCAGCATATGGCTGCGAAACGCTACAACCAAGCCTCAACGAGTTGGAATGAGTTTTCCCACCGCATGGCAGAGCTTCATAGCAAAAAATCGCAAAAACTGAGTTTGACGTACTACCGCGAAGGCGGCCGTCGTTACGGTGGCGGTCTGCTCACGACTTTAATTGGTGCAGTGGGTTCAGTGTTGAATATTGCACTCGAAGTCGTCACTACGGTTGTAGTTGAGGTTGTCCCAATTGTAGTGGAAGTGCCACTCACTTTGGTTGATGCCGTGTTTCAGATTTTGATTTGATAGCATCTTAATTAAGAGCAGTGAAAAATTAGTCGGTGTGACTATAGATCGCGGGCCATCACTTTGATGGCCCGTTCATTTTTCGTCATTCGTCGGAAAGTGTAGTGAATTTAATTCACAGCACACGCAAACAATACAGATTTTCCCTCATCTATTGACCTCTCTATCGACAATTATTTTAAAATGTTCGCTGGTACGCAGCTTGCATCGCCCGTGATTTAGTATCTAATTTCATGGGTGAAATATGAATGTTTCTAATATAGCGAGGTGGAAGCAGCTGGCTAATCAGCTTCGTGTTGATAGCATTCGCTGCACCACAGCCGCACACTCCGGACATCCAACGTCATGTATGTCTGCCGCTGATCTCATGGCTGTTCTCATGGCAAAATACTTGCGCTATGATTTTGCTAATCCAAAGTGTCCGGTAAATGATCGTCTTATTATGAGTAAGGGTCACGCAGCTCCTCTGCTTTATTCGATGTACAAGGCTGCTGGTGTCATTGATGATCATGAATTGCTCAGCCCTCACGGCACTCACAATTCCCTCCGCGTCGATACCAGAAGCCCTTAATAGTTCCGACGCACTACCTGATCCTGGAATTTCACTCACAGCCAAGCGTGTAACCTGAGTATTTTTCATTCCTGAGTCGGCGAGCGATTCTAATACTGCATCACCAAAGCCTCCCTCGCGCCAATGATCTTCAACCACGACAAGGTGACCTGTGAGGTGTGAGGCCTCTCGCAATGCTTTTTCGTCTATGGGTTTAATTGAATATGCATCTATGACTCGACATATTATGCCAATTTTCTTTAACTGCTCATACGCATCCAATGCTTCATGAACCGTGACACCGGTTGCAACTATTGTCACCGCGTCTTCTGATGAAGAGCGAAGAGTTTTACTCCCACCGATAGGAAAAAAATCCTCTCGGCCGTAAATCACTGGCACTGCTCCACGCATAGTTCTTAGATACACTGTGCCCGTTAAATCGATCATCTGTTCAACTAGTGCTGCCGTCTGCACTGCGTCACACGGAGAAAGCACAGTACTGCCATGAATGGCTCGAATCATGGAGAAGTCCTCAAGCTCCATATCTGAAGAGCCATCCTCGCCGACACTAACACCACCGTGAGAGCCGCAAAGCCGCAGATTGCCATTTGCGAGTGAGCCCATTCGAATTTGATCCAAAGCACGCGTCAAGAAGCTAGCATGGGTCGAGGCAAAGGGTATCTGACCAAGTACCGAAAATCCGATTGCAGCCGATATGAGCTGTTGTTCTGCCATGAATATTTCAAAAAAACGATCCGGAAAAGCTCTTTTGAATTGGTCTGTATAAGTAGAATTAGAAACCTCACCGTCAAGAACCACAATATCAGATCGCCGAGACCCAATTGCCACAATCATATCGCCAAATCCCTGCCGAGTATCAACTCGAGATCCCATCGAGTAATTCGGGCCCTCATAAACTTCCTGAGTGCCTTTCGACAGCGTGCAAAACTGACCACTTAATTGAGCAGGAAGATTAATTTCCACTACTACTCTATGGTCACCACCCAATTCCA
>CAIWTN010000146.1 GCA_903915625.1 uncultured Pseudomonadota bacterium
CAGTAGGTGTCCTCTGTAGGATGACCCGACGGCAAGTGAGCCGTAGGGTGCATCATACCGGATGCATGATCCTGCTATTAGCTTGTCTCTTTGTTGCTTGGTGTTGACGCCATCAATGCCTGTGATTTGGAGAATCCGCTCAAGGCCTGGTTCGGGGAACTCCAGACCCAAAAGGTCCTGAGAGTTACCAAAAACGAACAAATTGCAGCCCGAATTCCTGGCGAAAGTGTCCTGACTGAGTAGAAGTCGCACGATTTGGACTTGAATCTGTGGAATCAGTGGCTGGGAAACTGCGCGATTATATCCCCTCAGAAGTGCGCCAGTCCAACTTCGTCGCCTATGATCACTTGCGATCTCGGAGCCAGCAAACGACTCACTAATAATGGTGTAAACCTTCTCACCAAGTCTGCTGCTGTCAGTAGACAAAAATTCCGCCTGATTTCGACCATTGTCCGTAACAAGAGCCTCTCCAATATAAGGGCCATTAAAGTCATTCGAACCTAAGACAACAAACCTTGAACCTCCGGCACCTACCAGCACGAAGCGGTGATATGCGCGTATCATGGGACCGGACTCCACAACCCCCTTATTTACTTCGTATTTATGGATGTCCTGGTTTATACAGCCGGGTATGCAAAGAGCGGATAGTAGCGAACATGAAGCAGCAGTAAGTTTTTTCCTATTTACCATTGACACCAACTCGCTCATGTTTTAAAAGCACACTCCTCAGGTAAGCCTGCGACGAGCAAGCCTATGCCGAAACGCTTCAAAAAGCGCATTTCAGTATATTAGCTTCACTCCTAGCCTGCCACCTAAGAATCCAGAGTATTAGTAAGAGTGCTTTTTCCGCTAACTAAGTGGGAACCAGGAACCTATGGAAAGCCAGAAGATTCGTATCCGCCTAAGAGGCTATGATTACCGCCTACTCGACCAGTCGGCAGCCGACATCGTGGAGCGCGCCAAGAGAACCGGTGCCCGTGTTGCTGGCCCGATTCCGCTTCCTACTGGAATCAATAGATTCACAGTTCTTCGTAGCCCGCACGTTGATAAAAAGTCGCGCGAGCAGTTCGAGGTGAGGACACACAAGCGAGTGATCGACATCTTGGAGCCAAAGCAACAGACGATTGATGCCCTTATGAAGCTTGACCTAGCTTCTGGTGTCGATGTCGAGATCAAGCTCTACTAAAAGTCGAAGGTGCGTAGCTAGAGCTAAGTGATTAACCCCGAGAGCGCCGATAGCGGCCTCTCGATTGAACGAAATGACAGGTTGAAGGAATGACAACAGCCGGACTCATTGCCAAAAAGATCGGGATGACCCGAATGGTGGACGCCGAAGGGCAAATGACCGCGGTAACACTACTGCAGTTGGAAACCCAGAAGGTGACCAAAATTTTGTCCGAAGAGCGCGATGGATACGTCGGATACCAGCTGGGCTACTTCGCTAAGCGCGAGAAGCACCTTAACAAAGCCGACACTAGTCGTCTCCGCAAAGCAAGCATTCAAGAGAACTTCTCTCGCTTTAAAGAATTTCGCGTAGAGAGTACTGGTGACCTTAGTGTTGGCGCGGACGTTGAGCTCGGTAAGTTTTTTGAAGGCGTTAATGCGGTGGATATTACCGGGATCAGCAAGGGCTGCGGTTTTTCCGGTGCTCACAAACGCTGGAATTCAGCTGTCGGTCGGATGTCCCACGGTTCGCGGTTTCATCGCAGCCCGGGCTCTTTAGGCATGCGATCAACGCCTGGCCGGGTATTCAAAAATCGTCACCAGCCGGGTCAGGAAGGTAATACGCAAACTACCATCCAGAACCTCCAGGTCTTGGACGTCGATCAAACGAATAACGTGGTAGCGGTGAGGGGATCGGTTCCCGGACATCGGGACGGCTTCTTGATTGTGAAGCCCTCGATCAAAGTGAAGACTGCGAAAAAAGACGCGTCGAAGAAGTAATACGGGGGACGTAACGGTTATGGAATTGCAAGTTTACAATATAGATGGCAAAGCACTGAAGAAGATTCAGGTGCCAGACGAAATATACGACGTGGAGATGAACGGCGGAGTTCTTCACTCAGTCGTGAAAGCATACCAAGCAAATCGTCGCCAGGGCACGCATGCGACGAAGACAAAGGCTATGGTATCCGGCGGTGGTAAGAAGCCTTTTAAACAAAAAGGAACCGGCGGTGCTCGCCAAGGATCGACTCGTAACCCCCATATGCCAGGCGGCGGTGAGTCTCACGGTCCTCAGCCTCGTGATTATCGGCAGTACACTACTAAAAAAGCACGCCAATTGGCATTGAGAATTGCTTTGTCAGACAAAGCCCGTAATGGTCGCTTGTTCGTGGTAGATGATTTTGCCATTGCAAAATATAGCACCAAACACGTGCTGAAGGTCATGGGTAGTCTTAAGACTGCTAAGGCGCTTTTGGCTGATGAGCGTAAAGATGACGTATTGTATAAATCTGCGCGAAACATCCATGGTGCTACAGCTCTGTTGCCTGCGGAGTTGAACGCTGAAAATGTGCTTCGGTTTGAGAATCTCATCATCAGTGAGACTGCATTAACTACCTTGCAGCAACGGTTCGAGGAGAAGAAACGTGAATCCTTATGAAGTATTGGTGAAGCCTTTGCTCTCCGAGAAGAGCGACAAGGAACGCGAAAAAAGTAATAAGTATTCCTTCAAAGTTGCTCCCAAAGCGACCAAACAGGATGTACGTAAAGCAGTCGAAAGTCTGTTTAATGTTAAAGTGACTGCTGTTAAAACCCTTGTGACTCGCGGCAAAGTCAAGCGCCGTGGCAATCAAGAGTCCAAGCGCGCCAATACCAAGAAGGCCGTGGTCACTGTAGAAGCTGGTTCAAAGATTGGTGTGTTTGAGGCGCTGTAACGTCTAAGCAGAGTTCAGGTTTTTTAAGGGGTTTATCCATCAATGGCTATTAAGCAGTACAATCCAACATCGCCCGGTCGTCGCGGTATGTCCGTGGTTGATTACAGCGAGCTCGATAAAGTCAGTCCGCTCTCTTCTTTGCTTGATAAGAAGAAGAAGCATGCTGGCAGGAATAATCATGGTCGCATAACCACTCGCCATCAAGGTGGCGGTGAGAGGGCCAAGTACCGGATTATTGACTGGAAGCGGAACAAACTCGACGTAGTCGGCGTTGTTGAGACAGTAGAGTACGATCCTAACCGTACGGCCTTCATTGCTCGCGTCTTGTACAAAGATGGTGAGCGCCGTTATATCCTCGCTCCAGATAAGTTGAAGAAAGGCATGGAGGTAATCGCCTCTGACAAAGCTGACGTAAAAGTCGGCAACGCGATGCCTTTGAAATCCATTCCTTTTGGTACCGATATCCATAATATAGAGCTCAAACCAGGGCGCGGCGCACAGATGGTTCGCTCCGCAGGTGCTAGCTGCCAGCTAGTAGGTCGGGTAGATGGATGGGCTCAATTAAAGATGCCCAGCGGTGAGATGCGGCGGGTTCAAGAAACCTGTATGGCAACTGTTGGTGCCGTGAGTAATCTCGATCATGCGAACGTAAGTATCGGTAAAGCTGGTCGCGCTCGCCATATGGGCATACGCCCTACGACTCGTGGTGTGGCCATGAACCCTATCGATCACCCACATGGTGGTGGCGAGGGTAAGACATCTGGCGGTCGTCATCCAGTGTCACCTTGGGCTGTTCCGACTAAAGGCTACAAGACACGCAAAAATAAACGTACTGATAAAGATATTGTTCGCCGTCGTCAGAAGAAGACTGGCGGTTGAAGATAGCAGTTTCACTGGAGGTCATCCTTGGCTCGTTCAATTAAAAAAGGTCCATTCTTAGACCAGTATCTGCTCAAAAAAGCTGAGCAGGCACGCCAGGACAAGAAGCCAATTAAAACTTGGTCACGTCGCTCGACGATCATTCCAGATTTTGTCGGCTTGACCTTTGCTGTTCATAATGGCAAGAAGTTCGTCCCCGTCTACGTTACGGAGAACATGGTCGGTCATAAACTCGGTGAGTTTTCGCCAACGAGGACCTTTATGGGTCATTCGGGCGACCGTAAGGTCAAGAAGGCCGGGGCATAGGCATTAGCTTAAGTTAGAGAGGAATTAGGGCCATGGCAGAGGCTTCGAGAGTAGTACTACGGAATCTTAGAATCACACCGAGAAAAGTTCGGTTAGTGGTGAACTTAGTTAAAGGCAAGCCTGTGCAATATGCTCTTGATTTGCTAAAAGTCACCAACAAGCGGGCGGCTCCGGTTGTTTATAAAATGATTCAGTCTGCCGTTGCCAATGCAACCAACAAATCCACTGTGGATGTCGATCGGCTGATCGTGTCTGAAGGGTTTGTTAACGGTGGTGAGTCAATGAAGCGGTGGTTACCGCGGGCGCAAGGTCGCGCTACCGGTATCCAGAAACGTACGTCGCATGTGACCATCAAGCTGGCAGAGATTTGATCTCACGTAATGGAAAGGTGAGGCTTTGGGACAGAAAGTAAATCCAATCGGTTTCCGTCTAGGTACGACGCGCACGTGGTCGTCTCGTTGGTTTGCGGGCAAGCGTGATTACCCTTCCAATCTCATGGAAGACATCCGCATCCGTAAGTTTATCAACAAGAAGTTTGACTCTGCCGGCATCGCCCGGGTTGAGATCGAGCGCGCAGCTAAAAATCTGACGATAAACATACACTCAAGCCGTCCCGGTATTATCATCGGTAAGAAGGGCGCTGGTGCTGAGTCACTTAAGGCTGAGATAACCAAGATCTGTAAGATCTCGTCTGGTGAGCCGGTTTTAAATGTTTTCGAGGTTAAAAAGCCAGACCTTGAAGCTCGTTTATTAGCCGACAGTGTACGCCAGCAGTTAGAGCGTAGGGTTTCCTTTCGCCGGGCTATGAAAAAGACGATTGCCTCAGCGACCAAGGCTGGTGCAAAAGGAATCAAGATTCAGTGTTCGGGTCGCCTTGGCGGCGCCGATATGTCTCGTACCGAGCGTTATATGGAAGGCCGCGTGCCTCTACACACCATTCGTGCAGACATTGATTATTCGACTGCTGAAGCGATGACCCAATTCGGTCTTATCGGCGTCAAAGTTTGGGTGTTCCGTGGCGAGGTTTTCGATACGGTTCAGTGATCTAAGGAGATAGTTAGAGATGCTCGCGCCAAAGAAAATGAAATACCGCAAGTCCCAGAAGGGTCGCGTTAAAGGTCACGCTCAAAAAGGTGCCGAATTAGCGTTCGGCGACTTTGGGATCATGGCCACCGAAAATGGCCGGATGACTGCTCGGCAGATTGAAGCTGGACGTATAGCGATGACTCGCCACATTAAAAGGGGCGGTCAGGTTTGGATTAAAGTGTTTCCGCATTTCCCTGTGTCCAAGAAGCCTGCAGAGGTACGGATGGGTGGCGGTAAGGGTAGTGTTGAGCGTTACGAGGCTCGTATTCGCGCAGGTCGGATCATTTATGAGATGAAGGGCGTGGATGTGGCGACCGCGACGGAGGCCTTGTCGTTGGCCGCGTCGAAATTGCCTCTTAGAACTAAGTTGATTGTCCGTGGACTCGACCCTTGGGCTTGAGAGTCTAATAGCGAGCAGATAAACGAGATTTAGGTGAATCATGGAACTACAGAAACTGAAAATTGAAGAGCTGAAGAGTTTCGACGCAGCTAAGCTACGCGAGACAGAGAAGGATATCCGGCGTCAGCTCCACGAGATTCGCATGGATATTTATTCTGGCCCCAGTAAGCACACGGGTAAGATCCGTGGTTTGCGCAGGTCTTTGGCGCGGGTTTTAACTATGCAACATGCAGCCTCACTTGGAGTGGTTGTAGTTGCAGGTAGTGCCCGAGCTGCCTCAAAAAAATCAGTGACCACAAAAAAGTAACAGGTAGGCGAACGTGAGCGAAAAAGATCACAAAGAGAAAACAAGTAGGCCGGTTCGCGTTGTCGTTACCAGCGACAAGATGAACAAGTCTCGAGTGGGTACGCTTGAACACTTAGTCAAGCACGCCAGCTACGGTAAGTATCAGCGCAAGCGGACAAAGTTGATGTTCCATGACGAGCAAAACGAATCAAGGGCTGGCGATATAGTCCTGATCACGCAGACGCGCCCGTTGAGTGCTCGTAAGAAGTTCGCCTTGTTACAGGTAGTGAAAAAGGGTGAAGAATAATCAGCCTGGGTGACCCTCGGCTATTGGGGAATAGACAGTCATGATTCAGATGGAAACAGTTCTGCAAAGTGCAGATAACTCCGGCGCGAGGCGCGTAAAGTGCTTCAAGGTGATCGGCGGGAGTAAGAAGCGCTACGCCTCAGTAGGCGACATCATTGTTGTATCGATCAAAGAGGCGTTGCCCAATAGTAAGGTGAAGAAAGGCACAGTCCACAAGGCAGTGGTTGTCCGCACCAAAAAAGAAATTCAACGCGACGATGGGTCAACGATCCGTTTTGATGAGAACGCGTGTGTTCTTATCAAAGGCAAGGATAACGAACCGGTCGGGACTCGAATTTTCGGGCCGGTGGCTCGCGAGGTTAGGGTCAAGGGCTATGGTCGTATTGCATCCCTAGCTCCTGAAGTTCTCTAGGAATATTAGAAACAAGAGCATCGTCTCCGATAGAGAGTGTACGAGAGGTTTAAGGTGAAATACGAGCCTACATTGAAATCTAAGTATAAAGAACAGGTAGCGAGCTTGAAGCAAGAGCTCGGTCTGGAAAACGCGATGCGTATTCCTGTTCTGAAGAAAATCGTCGTCAACATTGGTCAAGGCGACGCTACTCAGAATATCAAGACGTTAGAGGGTGCCGTTTCTGACCTTACCGCTATTACTGGCCAGAAACCAGTGATGACGAAGGCGAAGAAAAGCATTGCGACCTTTAAGTTGCGTCAAGGTATGCCAATCGGCGCTGCAGTGACTCTGCGCGGTGATCGGATGTATGAGTTTCTCGATCGCTTTATCAATATCGCTGTGCCGCGGATCCGTGACTTCCGGGGTTTTTCCTCGAAGGCTTTTGATGGCCGCGGGAATTACAACGTCGGCATTAAAGAACAGATCATTTTCCCGGAGATCGACTATGACAAGGTCGATCGGGTGCGCGGTCTTGGTATCACACTTGTAACAAACGCAAAGAACGACGTGGAAGCGAAAGCTTTGCTTGATAAATTCAATTTTCCCTTCAGGAAAGCCTGAACGGGTTTTGACAGGAGTGTCTTGAATGGCGAGGCTAGCCTCCATCGAGAAGTGCAACAAAGTTAACCGCAAGGTGCTTGCGCGTAAAGAAGCGTTGCGCAAAGAAATGAAGGAAAAGAAGCTGAAGTGGCGCGACGTGAAAGTCGGCTTGCAGTTTTCGACGCGTGCTTATACACGTTGTAACAACTGTGGCCGCCCTAAGGCGGTTTACCGGAAGTTCGGCATTTGTCGAATCTGTTTCCGCCTGTTTGCCCTCAAAGGCTTGTTGCCGGGTGTTACAAAGGCCTCCTGGTAACTATAACTAGAGAATACTTACGTAATTCGGAGTTTCCGTTCGATGAACATCACAGATCCAATCGCCGATCTTTTGACCCGAATCCGCAATGCACAGCGTGCCGGGCTTGAGGTAGTGTCGGTTCCAGCTTCTAAGATGAAAATTGGGATTACCCACTTACTCAAAGAAGAGGGGTATGTTCGGGCGTACAAGTGCGTGCGTGATGGCGGCCAAGGTGTGCTGAAGATTGCTCTGAAGTACGCAGATGATGGTAAAGCTGTCATAACCGGCTTAGACCGTAAGAGTCGTCCCGGCCGTCGTTACTATGTTAACGCGGAGAGCATTCCCTTCGTGAAGAATGGTTTCGGATTCGGGATTGTGTCAACTTCGAAGGGCCTCTTGACTGACCGCCAGGCGCGTACGGACCGTGTTGGTGGGGAATATATTTGCTCAGTCTACTAAGCTAATTGACGGCGGGAAGAGATATGTCAAGGATCGGAAAAAGACCAGTAAACCTCCCGAAAGGGGTGGAAGTTAAGCTCAGCGGGCGGACCTTGAGCGTCAAGGGGCCAAAAGGCAACCTGAGCCGGGACCTGCATAGCGATATTGAAGTCAAGGTGGACGGGCAGACCATGACTTTCGAGCCCAAGGCTGGAAGCGAGGATGCTGGTCGGTTTCACGGTCTCACTAGGACCCTTGTGAGTAACATGGTGGTCGGTGTGACCGATGGATTTAGCCGGCGATTGAAGTTGGTTGGAGTCGGTTATAGGGCGGCTGCTCAGGGCAAAGGCGTGACCCTTAGCTTGGGCTACAGTCATCCGGTAGTCTACGACGCACCAACAGGCATCGAACTAAAGGTTGAAGCGCAAACGACAATCGTTGTTAGCGGTGCCGATAAAGAGATGGTTGGCCAGGTGGCCGCTAAGATTCGCGGATTTAGACCGCCAGAGCCCTATCATGGCAAAGGCGTCCGTTACGAAGACGAGCATATTGCGACCAAAGTAGGTAAGGCTGCCGGTAAAAAATAATCGGTGATTCAGAAAGACGAGATATAGCCATGGCTAAGACATCTGAAAAAGCAGTGCTGCGCGAGCGGCGTAAGAAAAGGATCCGCGGCAAAATTGGCGGCGGTACAGGAGAGCGTCCTAGGTTGTCGGTATTTCGATCCGACCGCCACGTGTATGCTCAGGTTATTGATGACTTGCAGGGTGTGACTTTGGCGAGCGTGAGCTCGTTTGAGAAGGGTCAGCATCGCAGAGCGAATATTGAAGTGTGCCAGGAGCTTGGTAAAAAGTTGGCGGAGCGCTGCAAAGCTAAGAGCATTGGCTCGGTGGTCTTCGATAAGAACGGCTTTTCCTACCACGGGCGCGTGAAAGCGCTAGCTGATGGTGCGCGTGAAGGCGGACTTCAGTTCTAAATTTTACAGCGATTCACTTTAGTGAGGATATCAGGTGGCAAGGGAACAAAAAACAGAAGGCGAACCGTTACAGGATCGAGTCGTCCATATAGCTCGCGTAGCAAAAGTTGTAAAAGGCGGTCGACGCTTTAGCTTCAGCGCTCTTGTGGTTGTTGGAGACGGCAAGGATCGGGTGGGCTTCGGCCTAGGTAAAGCTGGCGAGGTTCCTGATGCCATTCGCAAGGCGTCTGATCAAGCCAAGAAGAATATGGTCAGGATTCCAACATTTGATGGCACCATTCCATATGAAGTGGAAGGTTGCTATGGATCCTGCAAGGTATTGATGCACCCTGCTCAAAAAGGTAAGGGAATCATTGCTGGGGGTGCCGTTCGGGTCATCACTGAGATGGCTGGGATCAGGGATATCGTTTGTAAAGTTCACGGCACAAAGAATGCCGGCAGCGTGGTTAGAGCCACTATCGATGGTCTGAAGCAGTTGATGACCATTGAGGAGTATGCGAGCCGTAAGGGTGTCGACCCAGCGCACGCGCAGCAGAAGCGTTCTGAATTTGATGGTAAGAAAAAGGCCAAGTCCCTTCGGGACTCTAAGGCGAAAGCGTAAGGAGAGTGTCCGTGGGACAGATCGTCGTGCGCCAAGAGCGCAGCTTGATCAGTGAGCCGGAGAAAATCCGCAAGATTGTTAAGGCGTTAGGTCTTGGCCGTATTGGCAAGTCGGTAACGCACAAGGATAACAATTGTATTCGCGGGATGGTTAACAAGGTAAAGCATTTGGTCAGCTATGAGCTGAAGGTCTGAGGATATAGATATGTCGACGACAGAAAAAGGCGAATTGAAATCGCTAGGCAATTTGAGTCCGGCTCCAGGCTCGCACAGGACGCGGAAGCGTCTGGGGCGTGGTATAGGATCTGGCCTTGGTAAGACTGCTGGTAAAGGCCACAAGGGTCAGCGCGCTCGCAAGAGCGGCAATGTTCGCCCAGGCTTCGAAGGCGGCCAGATGAAGCTGTATATGCGGCTTCCGAAGCGCGGGTTCACCAATTCTCTAAGAGTTGAGTACAACGTAGTCAACCTAGAGGCGCTCAATGTGTTCGCAGACGGTAGCCAAGTCGATGTAAAAGCCTTGGATGACGCCGGCCTGCTCCGTCGTGTGCAGTGGCCAGTTAAACTATTGGGCCGCGGTCAGTTGAGTAAAAAACTGGTTGTCCTAGTTGATAGGGCCAGTGCCTCAGCGCAAGCAGCTGTTGAAAAAGCCGGCGGAACCCTTAAGCTAACGGGACAAGTTCTGTAACAAGAGGGTCAAGGCGCAAGGGAGAGTGGCGTGGGTCAACGGATTGCGAAACTGCCAGAAGGTACGTTAAACCACTTACAGAAAAAGATTCTGTTCACGCTTGGTTTCCTTGCGCTGTATAGAATTGGGGTCCACATCCCAATTCCCGGCGTGGATACTGCTGCGCTTGCGGATTTCTTTAAGGGTCAAGGTGCCAATCTTTTTGGCATGTTCAACATGTTTTCTGGCGGAGCTCTTCAGCGCTTCAGCGTGTGCGCTCTAGGCGTGATGCCCTACATCTCGGCTTCTATTATTGCTCAGTTGCTGACGGTCGTTGTGCCCCACTTGGAGCAATTGTCCAAGGAAGGTGATGCTGGGCGGAAGAAGATTACCCAGTACACCCGATACGGCGCTGTAATATTGGCGATTGTTCAAGGTTTCATGATCGCCAATACACTTGAGGGCTCTGCCTTCGGCGGTCGCAGTATGGTGTTGAGCCCGGGTTTGAGTTGGAAGCTGATTACAGTGTTGTCGTTGGCTGCCGGTACCGCATTCATAATGTGGCTTGGTGAGCAAATTACCGAGCGTGGTGTGGGTAACGGAATGTCGCTCATAATCTTTGCTGGTATTGTGGCGACGATTCCAAGCGTCATAACAAATACTTACAAGCAATATTCTACTGCAGAATTGGACGCTGCTCGAGTACTTCTGATTTTGGGCGTCTGCCTGGCCGTTACGGCGGGAGTTGTATTTATAGAGCAGGGTGCGAGGCAGATTCCGATTCAATATGCTAAGCGGCAGGTTGGTAGGAAGGTTTATGGCGGTCAGAGCTCCCACTTGCCGGTGAGAGTTAACAGCGCCGGCGTTATCCCTCCAATCTTTGCTAGTTCACTCCTACAGTTTCCAGTGACTGTTCAGGGTCTCTGGCCGGACACGCCTATCGGTAGTGCGTTCGGTCTACTGTTTCATCCAGGCGGCTGGTTCTACAATTTAGTCTATGTGCTTATGATTGTGTTTTTCGCTTTTTTCTACACATCGATCACGTTTAAGGCGGACGATATTGCGGAAAACCTGAAGAAGCATGGTGGGTTTATTCCGGGCATACGTCCTGGCGCCAGGACTTCAGAGTTTCTCGATAGGGTTGTTAGCAGACTAACACTCACAGGCGGTATATATCTGGCTGGTCTGTGCGTTTTGCCGGCCATCCTTACCAGTCAGTTCAATGTGCAGTTTTACTTCGGCGGTACCAGTTTACTGATCGTGGTAGGTGTTGCTCTCGAGACTTTCCGGCAGATCGACGCGCATCGTCAATCGCTCCGCTATGATGCGTTCTTGAAGGGCACAGCGGTACGCTCGCGCAGCGGGGGGACTCGCTGATGATCGTGGTGTTGACAGGTGCACCGGGTGCAGGCAAAGGGACCCAGGCTGAGCTGTTAGCCAAACGAGGCGGCTTTAAGAAGCTGTCGACTGGTGACGCTCTAAGGAAGCACGTCAAGGCTGGAACTAGCATTGGTAAGCTTGCCGGGGCCGTGATGGAGCGCGGTGAGTTGGTTTCTGACGAATTACTCTTTAGTATACTGCGGGAAGAGTTGGCCCTATTGTCTGAGGGTGAGCTGATTCTACTCGATGGTTACCCGAGAAATATTGCTCAGGCAGAGGCATTGGATTCGCTTAAGTCGACTCATCCAGTCAAGGCCGCTATTTTGTTGGACGTACCGAGGCAAGAGCTGGTTGCCCGACTCAGTGGGCGGCGAGTGTGTGGCGGGTGTGGTGCGACATATCATGTTAAGGAGCAACCATCGAAGGTTGCTGGAATTTGCGATAAATGCGGCGGGGAGTTGAGTCAGAGGCCTGACGATAGCCCGTCGAGTGTTAACGTGAGATTGGATATTTACGAAAAGGCTACTCGGCCGGTTCTCGAGTATTACCGTAAACACGGTGTTTTTCGTGAAGTTGTCGGTGTTGGAGACCCCGAGTCAATCTATGGTGTGCTTAGGGATACCATAAGTGGGTTTTAAAATAGTGCTGGCGGCGAAGGCAGTGCTTGCTCCTAAGAGATTGTTAAGGTATTATTCCGCGGAAATTTGCATGTGCTGGTGAAGGCGTTTGTCTCTTTCAGTGCAATTTAGCAGATTCTATAACGAAAAAAGATGACAGGGTAGCATGGCAAAAGAAGATGTTATTGAAGTAGAAGGTACGGTGAAAGAGCCGTTGCCTAATGCCATGTTCAAGGTTCAGTTAGAGAATGGGCACGAGGTTCTGGCCCATATTAGTGGGAAGATGAGGATGCATTTCATCAGGATACTTCCTGGTGACAAGGTTAAATTAGAGATTTCGCCATACGATCTGACCCGTGGTCGGATTGTTTACCGGACTAAATAGTAGGTTAAGAGGTTAGGCATGAAAGTTCGCGCAAGCGTCAAACCGATTTGTGATAAATGCAAGGTGATCCGTCGCTCTGGCGTCGTCCGTATCATCTGCGAAGTAAAAAAGCACAAGCAACGTCAGGGCTGAGCTGCGCCTGACTGACTGAGGAGTGTTGAGAATGGCACGTATTGCAGGGGTCGACCTACCCAATCATAAGCGCATTGATGTAGCGCTGCAGAGTATTTATGGGGTCGGCCGTCACGTGAGCAAGCAGATTGTTGATGCCGCGGGTCTAGATCCAAATATGAAGGCTGGTGACTTGGATCCGAATCAGGTCAACGAGATTCGGAAAGCCTTGGATGTTTATACGGTTGAGGGTGATCTTCGTCGTGAGATCGCACTAAACATTAAGCGGCTGGTAGATTTGGGCTGCTACCGTGGAATCAGGCATCGTCGCGGATTGCCCGTGCGTGGTCAGCGTTCCAAAACCAACGCTCGTACGCGTAAGGGTCCTAGAAAAACGGTCGCCGGTAAGAAGAAGGCGCCAACCTCTAAGTAACCGCAGTAAATCGATAGATGTACTGTATTCGATAAGGATAGTGGCCGATGAAGCCAGCCGTAAAAAAGAAAAAAGTTAAGCGCAACGTCCCAATGGGTGTGGCTCATGTGAAGGCGACGTTCAATAACACTATCATTACCTTTACTGACGTGAACGGCGATGTGGTGTCTTGGTCAACTTCGGGCGCTAAGGGCTTTAAGGGCTCTAGGAAAAGTACGCCCTTTGCTGCACAGGTTGCTGCTGAGGAGGCCGCTAGGCGCGCTATGGATAGTGGCATGAGATCGGTGGCAGTTCTGGTCAACGGTCCTGGTGCCGGGCGCGAGAGCGCTGTTAGAGCGATTTCGGCAGTTGGTATGAAAGTGACTCTTTTGAAGGATGTGACACCGATACCACACAACGGGTGTCGTCCTCCGAAGCGTCGTCGTGTTTGATAGTTTTTCTCGATAATTAGAATTAGTCCGCTTGTGGAGGATTGGCTTTGGCCAGGTATACAGGTCCAGTTTGCAGGTTTTGCCGTCGTGAAGGCACCAAATTGTTTCTTAAAGGCGAGCGGTGCATGACCGACAAGTGCGCTTTCGAGCGTAAGGGTTACGCCCCTGGTCAGCACGGGCAGAGACGCGCGAAGGTGTCTGAGTACGGATCTCAGCTGCGGGAAAAGCAGAAGGTTAAGCGCGTCTACGGCGTGCTTGAACGGCAGTTCCGTCTGACATTCAAGAGGTCGGTAGCGGAGCGTGGCGTGACAAGCGACATTTTCTTCCGCAATCTGGAGTTGCGGTTAGATAACGTTGTCTATCGCATGGGCTTTGCTCGTAGCCGTAATGAAGGGCGTCAGGTTGTTCGGCATAACCATGTTTTGATCAATGGTAAGCGCTGCAACATTCCTAGTGCGCGTCTCAAGATTGGTGACGTGGTGGCGCTTGCCGAGAAAAGCGGTAAGAAGACTCAGTTCCAATTGGCGGGGGAGCTTTTCGCTCGTCGGGTCGGCTTGCAGTGGTTCCAGGTTGATCATGCGAAGGGTACTGGTAAGATCGTGTCGAATCCGACGCGTGATGATATCCAGCTGCCCGTCAAGGAACGGCTGATCGTCGAGCTTTACTCCAAGTAAGGTAGATGGTCGAGCGAGGTCTGGAATTCGTACTTGCGTCTTAACGGGGATGGTTTTTCTATGCATCGTAACTGGCAAGATCTGATTCGTCCGAAAAATCTCGAAGCTGACGTGCTTCACGAAACCTATGGTAAATTCGTAGCCAAACCTCTTGAGCGAGGCTACGGTCTTACCCTTGGCAACAGTCTGCGCCGGGTATTGCTCTCGAGTATAAACGGCGCTGCAATCGTCGCAGTCCGTATTCAAGGCGTGGACCATGAGTTTTCCACGGTACCTGGCGTGAAAGAGGACGTGACTGATATGATTTTGAACCTCAAGCAGGTTAGCTTGAGGTATCTCGGCGATTCAGACGCAACGTTGAAGGTTAGTGCGGTAGGGCCCGGAGTCGTCAAGGCTGGTGACATCCAGACAGACGGTGAGGTAGAGGTCCTTAATCCAGATCAAGTGATCGCTACGATCGACAACGAAGGTCGCTTAGAGATGGAGATGATTGTTCGGCACGGACGCGGTTACGTGTCTGCCGATACAAATCGCACTGAGGATCTTGCCACTGGCTTCATAGCTATTGATTCGATCTTTGCCCCGGTTCGCCGCGTTGCTTACAATGTGTCTAACGCTCGCGTGGGTCAGATGACCGACTACGATAAGTTGACTTTGGAGGTCTGGACTAACGGTGCAGTTAGGCCGGACGATGCAGTAGCCTACGCCGCCAAGATTTTGAAAGAGCAGCTCACGATTTTCGTGAACTTCGATGAGGCTGAGGAAGAAGAAGTCAAAGCTTTTGATGATGGGTCTGGTAAGGCTAGCCTCAACGAGAATCTATTCAAGACAGTGGATTCTCTGGAGCTTAGCGTAAGGGCGGCAAACTGCCTGGAAAACGCAAATATTAAGTATATCGGTGAGTTGGTGACTAAGTCTGAGTCTGAGATGCTTAAGACAAAGAATTTTGGCCGTAAATCGCTTAACGAAATCAAAGATATTTTGAGCGAAATGGGTTTGTCTTTGGGTATGAAGATCGATGGTTTTGACCCAAGCACTCTACGTAAACAAGAAGATGAGCCGAAGCAATAAGAGGCAGATGAAATGCGTCACCTTAATGGATATCGTAAATTAGGTCGGGATTCGTCCCATCGTAGGGCTATGCTCCGAAATATGGCTACGTCGCTGGTGTTGCATGAGCGCATCGAGACGACTGTGCCGAAGGCGAAGGAGCTACGCGGGATAGTCGACAGGATGATCACCCTCGGTAAAAAAGGTGATCTTCACGCTCGTAGGATGGCAGCAAGCTACCTATTTGACGACGAAGCCGTTACCAAAGTATTTGGCGATCTGGCAGAGCGCTTTCGCACTCGCCCAGGTGGATATACGCGGATCTTGAAGAAGGGTTTCCGCTTCGGCGACGGTGCAGATATAGCCCTCTTAGAGCTAGTCGATTTCCAGTCGAAGGGAGCCAGTGGAGCGGAGTTAGCTAAAAGTGACAAGCCTAAGGCTAAGAAGGGCGCAAAGTCAGCCGTTTGAACGGTAGGTCCTATTTGATTAAGCAATTGACCCAGCGTAGGCGCTGGGTTTTTTTGTTTCTCGATTTATAAGCGTGGCTAGGATTGTGATATGCTTATGGTATTGCCAGACGGGGAGCGATAGCCATGGTTAGATTCCTTTCCTGCATAGGACTTTTATTCTGTCTTTTGGGCTGTTCTGGCAGTGGGAATCTTTGGCGAGATTTTGATAGTTGGATATTCGCAAAGTACGGAAAGACTATTTTTGTTAAGCCAGAGGAGCTGACGGTTCGGGGCGTGCACCTAGGTACTGGTGAAGTTACATCTAGCGACGTGGTCATCGAAGGGCGGATAACTGACGTAAGTGAGCATGGCACATATTTTGTGCTGTTCGATGATGTGGGGCGTTTACTTGTAGTGCTTTCTGAGATGGGCACGGATGTTCCTATTGGCGCGTTTGAGCAGTCAGGTTCGATTCGAGTGCTTGGTTCCATAGAGAGCGGGAAAAAGGGCCTTCCCTTCTTGCGTGCGCGCGCAATTAGATTTCTTCGCGATGGGACAGAAAGGGCTAGAAGCGGCAAAGAGGCATGACACTTTTTTTTTATATCATTCGAGATTATTTGAAGTACGTGTTCGGCACCATTTTGCTGACGGTTTTTCTGTTCGTCCTGTTTGATTTGATTCATAAATCTTCGAAGGATTTTGCCGAGTATAGTCCTTCTGCGATCATGATATTTAGGTTCTATCTATATCAAGTTCCTGCTCAAGTAGTTCAGGCTCTTCCAATAGCGGCTTTATTGTCATCCGTGATTACGATGATCTTTTTGAGTCGGACCAACGAGATCACTGCCATGAGGGCAGCTGGTATGAGTGCCTGGCAGATTGGTAGGGGGTTGGCCTACGGCGGATTCGGATTGAGTGTGCTCGCTCTGGTAGTGGGTGAGCTTTGGTTGCCTCGACTGGCGCAGCGGGTCCACTACATCCAGGAAGTGGAAATGCGCGGCATTCGGGATGATCAGATTGCCTCAGCTGTTAAGTGGTTTAGGCATGGCCAGAGTTTGTTGAACTTTCAGGAATTTGAGCCCATCAGTCAGGTTTTAACTAATGTAGAAATTGTTGAATTACGGGCAAATTTTCGACCAATTCGTACCATCCGAGCTAGTACTGCTGCTTACCTTCCGGAGCAGAAGATATGGCGTTTAAAAGGGATAAATACTGTTCACTTTAAACGAGATGGAACACTAGATCATGTCGGTTATACGGAGGGGCTGAAGTTGGCGCTGCCGATTGAGCCCGCTAAGTTGAAGAAGGAAAGACGTAAACCTAATGAATTAAGTATTTTCGAATTGAGCGAGTTAGTGGAAAGGGGCGAGGAGTCGGGTGCTGACACTGTGCCCTATCGGGTGGATCTGCAGGGCAAGATTGCCTACCCCTTCGCAGCGTTTGTTGTGAGCCTTATCGGACTCAAGTTTGGTTACAAATCGGAGCGTAGTACTGAAACAGCGAGAGGCGTATTGGTCGCCTTTTTCATTGGAATCAGTTACTGGTTTGTGATGAGCGCTTCACGCGCTCTGGGACTGCAAGGAGCGCTCCACCCATTTCTTGCGGCATGGATGCCTAATTTTATTGTGTCGGCAATTATTGGGATCGATGCTTGGATGGGTCAAAAGCTCTGAGTTGACCTCTTGGATTAGTCGCAATATGCTTTGGTGCTAGTTTGACTATCTGTGGCGCTCAAACATCTATGGAGGTTTAGGCAATGGTTTTGAGATTAGGATTACTGCTGTCGTTGATGCTGACGTGGTCTTGCTCCGAAGATGAGCAAACAGCGAAGGAACCAGTGGCAGTTGAGCAGAAAGCTCCTGATGCTCCCGGTGCTGATGCTGGTGAAGGTGTCTCCAAGCCTGCAGGCGTGGGCGCTGCTGATGCTGTCACTGCGGAAAAAAGCGAACCAGCGGTGAACGCCGCGAAGGAAGCTGTGCCCGCAACGGTAGCTGCTTTTGTTGTAAAATCGAAACAACTTAATGTCCGCAAGGGCCCAAGCACAGAAGAGCCAGTCGTGCGCAAGTTGAGCGCTGGTGACAAGGTGGAGGCACTAAGCTGCGAGAAGAGCTGGTGCAAAATCGCTGAGAGTGAGTTCGTTTCAGAGAAGTTCCTGAAGAAAGTTAAGTAAGCCCTGAGTTTTGGGTAACCCCTTTGAATTAAAGATAAAGTCAAAGGGGTTCTCAAGGCTTTGTTCGTTCTGCCGATGTCGTTCATGTGCGTGGAGGAAACGCCGTGAATGAATCTAATTCTGCCAACATTTCGTCAAACTTCGACTTTTTCTCCGTTGATAGATTAATCGATAATTCGGTCACTGATTTCGACCTTTTTATTAACCTTCGCGACCATTTTATACTTTATAGCGGTAGCGGCTACAGATGGAGTCGGGAAGAGCTCACTCATCTGTTTCATGCTGGTCATACCTCTTTGTATGTTCGCAAACAGGACGTGTCCAAGACCATGATGTACGAGGCAATTGCTAAGTTGCCTACGGTGCGTCAGGATTTGTCACCCTCCGAACGCATCCGTGCAATCGAAGATCTTGGTGCAAAATTTACTCAATGCCTCTTCGAGGGGGAAATTACCGAAGCTTGCACAGATAAAGCAAAGTTAATCGCCCAAGAGCTTACTGATTGTATCCTCGAAGACCGGAGCTGCGTATTAAATCTAGGAGATCTGGCCGGGCATGACTTTTACACTTTTTATCATAGTATCAGGGTTTCGGCTTACTCAGTAGCAGTGGCTGTATCTCTGGGACTGAGCGATGTTCAGCTGTTGCGAGAGATAGCGCTTGGCGGGGTATTACACGACGTTGGTAAGCGTGATGTTCCGGTCGCGCTACTCAATAAATCTGGACCACTTAGTGAGCCTGAATGGAGTATAGTTCGGTCTCATCCAAAAGTCGGTCACGCTAATATTGCCCAAAGTATCTTATCCCACGTTCCCCGTGAAATAGTTCTACATCATCATGAGCGCCGCAGCGGGTTGGGGTATCCAGATGGACTGGATCATAGAAGTCTTTTGACTGAAGTCCAGATTGTGACTTTAGCCGATATCTTCGACGCATTGACATCAGCCCGCTCGTACCAAAAGCGGAGAACCCGTTTCGAGGCGCTGGATTTTATAAAACACAAACTTCTTAAAGACGATATCTGCCCAAATGCTTTCCGGGCGTTAGTTTCGTGCCTGACGGCCTAGAATGATCTCGACCTGGCTGCATATCGTCATTGCATACCTTGCCTTGGTTGAGGATGATGGGAAAAAGTGCAGACCAATAGGTTTTGGAGAATCTGAAAAGGCGTGCCTAGAGTGGGACGATCCCGACTACAGATGATGTGGCAGTGTTGCATATTGGCGCTGGTTCAAATGCTCTTCTCAGTTAGTCTTGAGGCTGGGCCCTTGATGCTGGGAAGTTGCGAGCCTACTGAAGACCCTCTCTCCGCCAAGGGCCAGCAAGAGCTTGGTGCGGCGGCATGTTTGCGGGGGGCAGTGGGCGCTGAATCGACAGCTTTTGTTGAAGCCCCTGGTGATGCGAATTGGATTTCTTACGGCAGTGCTTATGGTGGAGCCTTTGTTCGCTCCTGGCTTTCGATGCATGTATTGGGACGTTGGCGTGATATCCGTTCGCTAAGTCGAAAGCTAGAATATTCAAGGTCCCATTTTACCGACTTTGCAGTTCTGCAGATTGGAAATCCGGCTATTGATAGATATCGTGTAACTGCTGGAAGAATGCGCCTTCCATTTGGGATCGATACTTCTCAGGCCCCGCAATTTTACCAAGATAAAGAAAACAGAGGATTTTGGCGTTCGCCCACAGACGGTGGCTATTTGACCTTTGATGACCTAAGGCGTCTGCGGTTTGATGCTGGCTTAGCTGTTTCTAAAATTAGCCGCCTTGATCCCAAATCCCGACAGCCACATACGGATGCTGCTGAAAAGGCCATTAGCGTAAGGGCTGCACTGGATGTGTCCGCACTAGAAGGCACTCGGATTGTGGCTTCCGTATATGGGGCTGAAATGGGAGAACGACGCTACGGATTAGGACTGATCAATACCAATCAAAAGGGCGACTATACCGCATTTGAGTTTGCGCGTAGGCAGATTTTCTCAAGCGGGCGATTACGACCTTTTGAGCAATTATTACGACTTGCCTACACTAGTGCTTGGCAGAGAAATGCTCGTTGGGTGATGCAATTCGACGATGAGCGTTTACGCTTCCGCCGAATCGTCTTTGATTACGAGAGAGTAATATTACCGCATTTAAATTCAAAGCTAGCGATTAGTTATCTGCGGGCGACCGATGGTAGCCGAGTTTCGCGTTGGGCCTTCACCTGTGGAGTGGAGACTACTCTGTGAGTCAATCCTTGTATCATTTTCATATAATTTATTTCGCATTTGTTTTTATTTTCTCAAAAATTGGCCGCATAGATACTGCGTTGGCTTCATCAAGTGAAAAAAGCTTAGCAGCTGAATCGGTAGTCAGGATTGATTTCTCTAACCCCGAGGAAGAGGGGTTGGCTAAAGAAAAGGATGGAGAGGGTGAAGGCTTTTATGCGCCTCCGATAGAATTTCTGTTCCGTAATCCAGCGATACAGGCCAATTTAAGCGCGGGCGTCGATGCAATAAATAGCTCTGTCGACACGCTGATGGACTCAATTTTTTATAGCATCATGAACAATGATACTAATTTTCATTATAATGATTTTATTTGGTATAACCTAAATTTTAGGCGCCGTTTGTTTAGCACGCCATCGGGCTATTATGTGGTGGTCGATAGATTCCAGACAGGACCTGTTTATAATCGCGTCATCTGGGACTACCAAAATATACCTCTTACATTTGGCGTTAATTCTGCTGTCGAAGCGATGCAGATTTATATCCGTACGGATGGAATGAGAATTGCACAAGATCAAGAATTAAGTACGCCTCGGCGATTGCTGAATAACTGGCTCGGG
Source organism: uncultured Pseudomonadota bacterium (assembly GCA_903915625.1). Lineage (GTDB taxonomy): Bacteria > Bdellovibrionota_B > Oligoflexia > Oligoflexales > CAIYRB01 > CAIYRB01. The sequence goes on from CAIWTN010000146.1 coordinate 20,635, forward strand.
TTAGTCCCGGCTCTTGCGGGGATTCTGCCTCCCTCATTCAATCAAAATCAACTATATGATCCACTTACTGAGATTGAAACACCGTTCGTAATACCTTTAAGTGTCGATAAATTTTATTCAATGCCCATCGGCTCGATCAGGAGTTACGCATTAAACGGAGGTATCCGGTTATCCCCAGATTTAGGTGGTTTAGTTGATCCCGTGACACTTGATCTGCTAGCCAGAATAGGCGGGATACAAGAACGCATACCGTACGCGATTTTTAAACGGGGGGAACACAGAATAAATGTGCTGCGGCACGGCGATCATACTGCGTGGGTCGGAGTAAGTGACCTAAACAGAATGGGTCAAGCTATTCAGCCTTTCATAGGTCAAAGATATTTCATATTGCATGGTGCATTGGCGGCAGAAGCTTGGAATCATATGTGGATGTGGTCCGGTGTGCCGCTAAATGTTTTGCCTTTGAATATTGATTTGGAGCAGAGCTTAGTTAAGACTTTCGATCAAGTTTATGAATATGACTTGCGAAATCCAGCGGCACAAGCGGCCTATGAAGCGGCTGTCACGGGTGACTTTTTGCCGTCTCGACAGCGGTTTCTCGATGCTAAAGAAAAGGGCCTGGATACCGGGGTTATCTTTCATTTTTCCAGAACACAAGATCGATATGAAACAGTTGGAACAAATGGACCGAACGTTGCTGTATTTAAGACGCAGCGGGAACGGGTGCTTAATAGTAGTGAAATAGAGATCACCGACTCTGACGGAAAATTTCACATGCTGGAGTCTGCGCTAAATGTAAACGATAAAAAATGGAATATTCTCGTTGGTGACGATGAAACTAGGTCTCAGCAAGTTGTCACGATGAAAGTGCGGCGAGTGATAAATAAAGATGCGAAAAACCAAACTGATGACTTTACTTATGCCTTTGAGCCTGGCCCGGATCCGTATCGACTGACTATGACTCTTAGTATCCAAGATAAATATGTAGATACAGACAACTATAATGATTACTTGGAAGTGCTGCGTTATGTCACAGCTCTGCCGTTAGCGGGTCTACCGCATTTTTCGCGCTTAGATGCTGGTCGAGAGGCGGCCTGGCGTCGACGGAGTTATTTTGTTGCACCAGCTAATCAAATAAACATTGGCCATGTTCCCCCAACTTACCTTGGTCGATTTGGCGCAGAGATTGCTATTAGTTTGCCAGCCTCTCAGATCGATAGGATTACTTCGGCATCTGATGATGCTAAGTGGGAGAGCTTTGCCAGCGCCTTTGAGATTAATGCCAGCGAGTGGAGTAGTGCTGCGGCGCGAAGAACCTTTAAATTTCAGTCGCAGTGGTATAAAGCTTTTTTCGCTTATCCACTCAGATTGATAAATCTAAGGTTTGCTGAGCTTGATGCTGTAGTTGAAGCTACAAATGCTATTGCGGCATTGAACCACCTTAGGGCCGTGAAAGAACCTTTGGCGAAACTGGAGCAGTTCCGCTCTCTTTTTGATACGGACCATCCTTTGCAAATCGGTCGGGCGATACTTAACCTAGCTGAGCTTACGAAGGTTCCTCGTAAGGTGACGCTGTCGGCGCAACCGCAGGGAAACGCGAGCGCGGCGATCAAGGCGACCTACGGCATGATTAACGGCAAGACTTACAGAGGTGGGCCTGCATTTCCCGGTTTAGATCGTTATGCGAAAGCTAGAGCCGCTCTGGCAAAATTTTATTTAAATCAACCTCGTGAGTCGGTCGATAGACCGCGTATTCAGAAAATCCAAGTTACATCGCGTAAAATTCCAGATTCCTTGCGAACCATTGACCATCTGTCTGACGCCGGAAGTCCAACGAAGTCTTTCGACCGAAAATCTAAGCAAGCATTCATTACGTTTAGGGTCGACCGATTGAGTATAGATTCTCCGATTAAGGTATTTGTGCGCATAGATGAAGCAGGTAAGCTTCAATTAGGTAAACTGACACTGGTCGAAAAAGTAATTGAGGTGTCGCCGATCGAAAGCCTGAGCATCAATAGAGACTTTAATAGTTTCGAATTTTATCTCACGGGGCCACTTAGTCCTTTGTCGAATGACAAATTCGACGAGGCCGTAAATGACGGTGACGATCTTTCAGTCACTATGGCTGTTTCTAAAGATGGTGCCATTTGGAGCGATGAGCGCACCTTTAGCTTTGCCCTAAAGGGTGGGCGGTTGTATCCAGTGCAGTAGCGACCTCCGCCCGGTGCCCGCATCCATCGAATATTAATGCAAAAAAATCAAGTTGACATCGGGCTTATGTTTAAAGCAAGATCACGCCATCGGTCGCACAATGGTGGGTGTGGCGAAGTGGTTAACGCATCGGATTGTGATTCCGACATTCGTGGGTTCAATCCCCATCACTCACCCCATTCTCTGCCCTCTAGCTCTTTCAGAGCAGACTAATTAAAAAATTAAATAGTTCTACAATATGTGTTTATAACGGTTACTAGATGCGCCCAGTTTACGGGCTTGGTGACATGCGCGTTACAGCCTGAATTTAAGCTGCGCTCGTGTTCTTCGGTTAGTGCGTGGGCAGTTAGGGCGATAATTGGACCTTTGTAACCCGATGTGCGCAATGCGCTAGTTGCTTGGTGACCATCAGTGCCTGGCATTTGCATGTCCATCAGGATTACGTCCCACTGCTTAGACTGACCCATTCGGATCCCCTCATCGCCTGATGTGGCACACTCCACAATTGCACCATAGCGCATTAGCATCCGGCTGATTAGGGCTCTATTGTCCTGAGAATCTTCGACTAAGAGAATTTGGCGGCCAGCTAGTTCTAGGGGTTTAGGGCGTTTTGTCTCGGGTGCCGTTGCAATTCGCCTTGCAGCACTCAAAGATTCGTACCACTCGCAATCTCGGTCTAGTCCTACTGTGACTATGACTTCAAACACACTGCCTTTATCTTTGGAGCTGGAAAGTAAACGAACCTGTCCACCAAGGGCTTGGGTTAGAATTCGTGAAAGTGTCAAGCCCAGGCCAGTTCCGCCATGACGGCGGGAATATGAGGAGTCGGCCTGAACGAAAGGCTCAAAGATAGCTGGTTGTTCCATAGGCTCGATGCCGCCGCCAGTGTCAGTGACTGTGAAGGAAAGAGTGCCCTTGCTCGAGTCCTGGTCATTAGGGCTTATAGTTAAAGCTACGTGGACTTGGCCGTTCTCGGTGAATTTGATGGCGTTACCCACGATATTGAAAAGAATCTGGCGGATGCGCACGGGGTCGACAAAAATTTTCATGGGAAATTTGCCCGTGCCCGTGATGATTAGTTCAAGGCCTTTATGGCGCGCTCGCTGACTTAGGACTTCAATACCCCCGACAATTAGTTCATCGATCGTCAGCCACTCAGGTAAAATCTTGAGATGGCCGGCTTCGATTTTTGAAAGGTCGAGGATATCGTCGACGAGTTGCGACAGTTGCTTACCATTGCGTAAAATGGCGTCAATACTCTTGCTATGTTCGTCTCCTGCTGACTGATCGGCTTCCATCAGCTCGCCATAGCCAATAATAGCAGCAAGAGGTGTGCGAATTTCGTGGCTCATATTTGCTAGAAATGCTGATTTAGCGAGGTTTGCGGCATGTGCGTGTTCCATGGCAATTTGAAGTCTGCTTTCGGCATCTTTGCGTTCCTGCACTTCCCGATTTAAATCAAGAAAACGTTGTCTCAGACTGTCCGCCATAGATTTGAAGTTGTCGACTAAATCAGAGATTTCTGCGAATCGTGTGCGAGGCCATTTCAGATTTAAAGATGAAAGTGGTTGTCGCGTAATATCCCGCGTTGATGATGCCAAATGTTCGATGGGACTACTGACCCAGACGACCGCGAGGAAGCTTAAAGTCATGCCCGCAAGAGTTAGCGCCAGCATTTGGGCGAAGCCTTCAATATAGAAGGATTCGGCATCTGACATGTAGCGTCCGAGAGGTGCCTCCACGCGGACTGTCCAACCAAGCGCCGGGATCGGTATCATGCTGCCAAAAACCATGTTCTGCCATGCTTCGTATGCGGCGCTATGATTGGCCTGCGTCGATTTTCGGTAAGTGTTGGCGGAAAGCATTTCAACGTGGTTACCATAATAACTGTCGATATGAGTTAGCGGGGATATGCCCTTCACATTTGAGGTAACTACGTTGCCCTTCGTATCACTTACAGTGAATTCAAAGGAGGGGTCTGAAATAAGTATTCTCAAAGTATTTGTGAGTTCTCTGGCGTCGACTGATGCAAGGGCAAAGCCGTTGAACTCATCGTCTGCAGAGAGAATAGGAACGACAAAACATACGATGGGGAAATTGATTCCGCCGCGTCCTTGAAAAATGTCTGATACTAAAGGGGTTCGACTCAGTTTTATATCTCTAAAATAATCTCGGTCTGAAAAATTTAAGCCGATTAAGGAATCGCCATTTGTGCTTTGCTTTGGGTCAAAAGCGACGGTATTTGCATTTGCATCCGCTACAAACATGTCTGCAAATCGTCTGTTCGTAGAGTGAATAACATGAATATCCCGCTGCAATTCTGCTGAGGGTGTTAGCTTTAATTCCTTTGCTATATTTGCCAGAGAAATTACGGCATTAATATTTTGATCGCGCCATATATTTAGATAGTGACCAATGTTTTCGGCTTGGCTTTCTGTGGCGGTAATTAAATTAGCTTGGCTAGTTTTGATTTTGGTGTTGCTCACGGCCATCACGATTGCCAAGGCAGGGATGAACACGAAAGCAACCAGTGTATTGAAGCATGCCTGCTGTAAAGGTATTCGCGTGTCAGGCCGCTTTAAAAGTGCAATCGCCAATAGAATTCCACTGGCGATCATGGCGTTGAAAATTGAGTTTATGCATTGTTTTAGCCACAGCATGAGCATGGCACTGGGTTGAATATGGAGGATTAACCCGTAACAAATGGAAAATATTAAAACCCCAGGGATCAGCCAAAAAATCGTGCAAGCTACCAGCACATTGTCCCAAAAGCGCCGATAAGTAACGGCAATGAAAATCGCCTCTGCTACTGAAATCAGAACATAATACGGATGATGCCATAGCTGAATTGTGCCCGCTGATGCGCATAAAGCCACTATAGCGGCGACTGGCCAACCAAACCAGGCGGCGGCAATTAATGAAGCCACACTGCCGAAGATGAAGTCGACGCCGAAAAGTATCGGGACGTGAATGGCATTGCTAAAACAACCCGCAACCATCAGCGCCACTACTAAAGTCCGGCGGACTTTAGCCTGGTGAGAGGGGCAAGCAACCGATGAATGAAGCAGGCGCTGAACGCTTTGCATAAAATCCTCTGTTCTTCTCACGACGTGTCATTACTACTACGATTCTCTGCAGTAGCAACGCTGAATTTAATGAACTTCTTGTCTAGTTTTTTAATGATTATTGGAACGAGACTGTCTGATCATTAATTTTGCGCCTTAGTCCGCCGCTGAATCGTCTCGGGTAAGATCGAGCAAGCCGTGAAGTCTACTGTCATAAATCGGTGTTTCTTGCTAAGTTAGGAGTAAGGATTTTTCATTTTTAATAACTTTTTTTGTGGGTTTGTGAACTTATGGTCTTTTGCATGCCTATTCGCGGATTATCGCGATTATTTTGGGTTATTTCGGCCAGCCTCATCGCGGTCACTCGAGCCAGTGCTGCGTCTGTGCCTATTGACATGGCTGATTTGGATAATCATGGGTCCGCTTGTGAAGATTTTTACCAATATGCCTGCGGTGGCTGGATCGCCCGGGCTGAGATTCCCCAGGACAGGCCCGAATGGTCCCGGGGGTTTGCGACAATTAATCGAGAAAACGAGGAGTTACTGAGGGGCGCCCTTGAACAGTATGCTACTGCGGGTGATAGTTTGACCGGTGAGAAGCGCCAGTTGGGCGCTTTCTATGCTTCTTGTATGGATGAAAGTACTATTGAGAAGGGCTCGCTGGCTGCTTTGCAGCGCCGCTTGGCTGTTGTCGAGGTGATAAAAGACGCTCGCGCATTGGCGGTCCAGGTTGCTCGCTATCATCTAGAGGGCGCTACGGCCCTCTTCAGCTTTGGAAGTGGCCAGGACTCAAAAAACTCCTCGGAGCAAATAGGTGACGCTGACCAAGGTGGTCTGAGTTTACCTGATCGTGACTACTACTTGGATGGCTCCAAAAGGTTTGCCGAAATACGAACCGCATTTAGTAAACATGTGGAATCGATGTTCACTTTGTTCGGTGAATCAAAAGACCAAGCCAGAGCAGATGCGGCCGTAGTGTTAGCAATCGAGACTGATTTGGCCAAGGTGTCGGCTGACAAAGTCTCCCGGCGCGATCCCAATGCTATGTATAACCGATTGAATCGTACAGGTTTAGTGGGTCTTGCCCCGACATTCGATTGGGATACTTACTTTGCTACCTTAGGTTATCCAAAACTTTCTGCGATCAACGTCGACGTGCCGCTATTTTTTACTGGCATGGACAAGATGCTGCGCAAACTAAGTTTCAATGATTTGCGTACTTATCTAAGGTGGCATCTTATCCATTCATCGGCGTCTGCTTTGGGTCGTTCCTTTGTCCAGGAAGATTTTAACTTTACTGGCAAGGCCCTCACGGGGCAGCCAGAGTTACAGCCCCGCTGGAAGAGGTGCGTAAATAGCACATTACATGCAATGGCTGAGCCGGTCGGAAAGGTATTCGTTGAGAAGAAATTCAGCCCGCAGGCAAAAATTGAAGCACAAGCCATGATCAATGCTGTTGAATTAGCGATGGCTGATAGGCTCACGGCGCTTGATTGGATGGATAGTGCTACGAGGGAGCAAGCAGCGACTAAATTGAACCGTGTCGTCAATTCCATTGGCTATCCCGATAAATGGCGAAATTTTTCAGGACTGAAAGTTGATCGCGGCTCGTACTTTTCGAATCGTCAGGTAGCTTCGGTGTTCAATAGTCGGTTCTACTTAGATAAAATCGGTAAGCCAGTAGATCGCACTGATTGGTTTATGCCTCCTTCGATGGTGAATGCCTATTATAGTGCGGACAATAATAAAATGGTGTTCCCAGCCGGGATACTGCAAGCACCCTTTTATCAAGAGGGAAGGCCGGCGTCGATTAACTATGGCGGCATCGGAATGGTAATGGGACACGAGCTCACGCACGGCTTTGATGATCAGGGGAGGAAGTTTGACGCCTCTGGCAATCTTCGTGACTGGTGGAGCCCCGTTGTCGGCAAAGAATTTGATCAGCGAGCAGAATGTGTTGTTAATCAGTATTCGAAGTATGTTGCCGTCGATGACGTTCACGTGAATGGCAAATTGACACTCGGTGAAAATCTGGCCGATCTGGGCGGCATTAGATTGGCGTACAAAGCGTGGGAAAAAAACCACGCGGACACGGCCAACGAAGTCGCTGGATTCACTCCTTCGCAGCAATTTTTTATTGGGTATGCACAGACATGGTGTAATAAGCAAAGGCCTGAGATGGCACGCCTAAGAGCGACTACAGATCCTCATTCCCCGGCACGGTTTCGTGTCAATGGACCGCTTAGTAATTTCGATGAATTTGCCAAAGCGTTCTCTTGTAAGGACGGTACCCCCATGGCGCCAGCAAATCGCTGTCGCGTTTGGTGATCGTTATCTTTTGATTTAATGGTGAAACGGTTTCACCGGGGCACCCGTCTGTAACTATTTAGTGAAACGGTTTCACCTATTCTTCGTCCGGGAGATGTGGTGAAACCGTTTCACATTGCTAGTTTGCAAATTTAGCCATCCCCAGATACGATCACCAAAACAAATACCTTTTGTTCAACAACTAAGTCGGGGAGGCTTTGCGCAATGAAACGCAAGTGCACCATGATTACTGTAGCCAATCTCAAGGGTGGAGTTGGCAAGACAACTGCAGTGATCAATTTGGCGGCGGCTTTGGGTCAATTGGGAAAAAAGGTTCTCGTCGTGGACCTCGATTTTCAGGGCAATGCTACTACTGGGCTGGGCCAGGCTCGCGGAGAACATGGCAGCAATATCTTCTCTGTCCTTAACGGCAAGAACACAGTTGCAGAAGCCATTAATGAGACAGAGGTGAAGAACGTAGACTTGGTCGGTGGTCATAGGGGGCTGCTTGACTATGCAAAATCACGTAATAGCGCTCTGGGTCGGGAGTATTTATTTGAAAATTGGCGAGATGATAAGGCATTGCTCGGATATGACGTCGTTATTTTCGACACTCACCCAGATATGGACTGCCTAACTTTAAGTGCGTTAGTCGCAAGTGATTTTTACCTTGTGCCGCTTTTCGCAGAGTTAGATCCGATAGTTGGGCTAACAGATATGTTTCTACAAATCGAAACTATCAAAAAGCGCTACAACAAAAACCTTTCGCTACTCGGTGTTTTGGTAACTAAATTTGATAAGGCAGAGGCGACTCACAGGAAATTGGAGGCCAAGATTCGGTCTGGCGCCAAGCGAGGTAACTACACTGTCTTTAAAAATGTGATTCCGGCTTCAAAACGACTGTCGTCATCGAAACTCATGGCTCGTCCCGTGGTCACTTTCGAGCCTACTTCGCAGGTGGCGAAGGATTTTGTCGCTTTAGCTAAAGAGATGATCCCTAAGCTTAAGCCCAAAACGGCAACCACTAAGGCGGAAAAAGCGATTAGTTTTGCGGCAGTTGAGGAGCAAGTTCTAGCCGAAGCGAGCGCCGAGGCTGCAGCACAGGAACTCATTTAAGGGGGTGACCATGAGAGCGACAGAACGGACTAAGAAGCCAGTGAAAGCGGTTGCAAAGCGCCCGAATAAAACTAAGGAACCGGCCAAAAAAGTTGTCCCGCAGAAGGCGGGTAAATCCTTGGCTAAGTCGAAAGCGCTGGCGGCTGTTGACGCGCTTTTACGGCAACCAGAGCCTAAGCGCGCGGGAGCAAGTGCGGCTGGCGCGGCGCGTCCAGCTGTGCCGCAAAAATTGGCAGGCTCTGATTTGACAGGCAGCAACTCGCGCTTCGAACGCAGTATTTCTAGAGCGCAAAAGGGTGAAGCGGGGCCTATTCTATTAAAAGATCTAATCTTAGATCCACAGGCTGAGGCCACTGCGCGCGAAAGTGGTCGAGTAGCTTTGTATCGCAAGATACTGAGCGATAATCCGCAGGCTCAGCCCGGTCGCCCGTTAGTAAACATCGTTGGTAACAGCGACCGAGACCTAAAGTTTCAGTTGCTGTCGCTACACGAGTTGGTGATAGCGGCACTGGAAATGGGGCGAGATCAGGTACAGGTTTTACTGGTTCGGTTAACAGAGGTAGAAGCAGTAAAACTTCTAGCGCAACCAGAGGTGGCAGTTCCTTTATCGGAAGAGCTTTCACCGCTAGAAATTGCGCGAATGAATGGTTTCTTGGAGCTGCCGATAGCGGAAATCATTCGGAGCGAGAATTTAAGGCAAGAGATCCTGATTGATGGCCCCGATTTCCGAAATTTAGTCTCATCTATTGAGACAATTGGATTGCAAAATCCACCTGTGGTTGAAGTCCGTGTAGCGGAGGATGAGAAGGAAACCCATTTCGTCTGTGTCTCCGGTCACCGTCGCCTCTTAGCTTTAGAAACTCTGGGTGAGGTTCGCATAACTTGTGCGCTCAAGACTTTTAAATCTGAGCGTCACCGAGCCCTGGCTGGACTTGCAGAAAACATCAACCGCGAAGACTTGCACTTCTTAGACAAGGCCGATGGTTATGGCCTCCTGGAGCGGCAGGGAATGAGTGTTCACGAGATTGCAGCCTTACTGGATGCCGATCAGCGAACCGTTAGCAAATACCTCCGAGCATCTGCATGGGATGTCGGGGTGAAACGGCGCCTACGGGAGTTAGGACCAAAGGTGACCACTCGCTTTTTGCTTAATATGCTTGCTGCGGGTGAGCGGACGACGACGGAGCTGCATGCTCTAATAGATCGGTTCGTGGCTGCAGCAGAGAAGACTGGGAAAATGAAGCGTGGTGCTCAGGTTAGGCAAAAGCTCGAGGAGTTCTATACTTTGAGTGATGTCTCACTGGATACCAGGTTAGTTGTTGAGAAGGCGCTGCGCTTTCTGGGTTATCTCAGGTAATAGCAGGGTGGGGGCCTGCGCCCCCCCGCGCTTTTTGCGCTATTATGTAAATACCTGTAATCAATGAATAATTTTATTCTTTTGGGGTTTCGCTAAAGAAAATCCCGGAAATTCCGATAAGGGGGGAAGAACAAAAAAATCAAGGTCCGTCGAGGAACCCATGATCTTGCTTCGTTATGGTTGTCACATCTTAGCTTTGGCAGGGTTTGTCTGCCTGGGATGCAGTGGACCAGCCACGAAAGGTCCTGTATTGCCCACCGTTGGTCCGTCCGAGACTACTGCAAGTTTTACTTCTGATCAAAATGCCGCACAAACGAAGTTCTTAGACATGAGTAATCTGCGCTCAGAGCAAGTTTACTCTGCATTGAGCGTCGGGGATAAAAACTCTGACCCTGCTGTGAACTTGGAACAGCGAATTTATAATGTAGGGCAATTGGATTTCCAGCAGCTTCTCGAAGCAGTTAAGAAGGTCATTTCTAACGATGAACTGCGTATAGATGGGACAATTCAGATCAGTGGTGCGAAGACCCGTTTACTTGCCGCAGAGCAAAAGATTCTAGCTATGGGTTTTAAATACGGCAAGATCGTCGATTTCTGGCGGGCTCAGGGGATCGACCCAATGGCGATTAATTCTATCGATGTTTATAACGTAGTCGGTAAGGCTGCGAGTTACTTCAATGGGCAGAATCGGCAAATAGATCCTCTTGTTCAGCAGGCTGAGGCCCAAGCGCAGATTGATCAGCTTAATGCGGATAATGCTGTTGGAACGGTTGATAAGAGTGTGAATTATAAGTGCGGTACTGCGGGGCAACCGAAGTGCACACCTGATTTAATTAAAATGGAATCAGTTGGTCCTAGAGTTGGAAGCTTTGAGGAATGTATTAAGCCATCGGGTTTGGATCTGAAGCACAAATGCTCTATAGCCGCCGCAATTGGTGCTGGAGTTCTATTTGGAAAGCCAGCTTCATCTAGGATAGGAGCTATCATTGCAGCTGCTGCTTTGATCTGCGCGGCAGAATCAACAGCTCCAACAGCACAATTTTGTTCGCCAGCAAATACGTTTGGTGCCATCAATACACCCTAAGTGCTATGCTTGGCTCTATCTGAGCCACGAGAGACATTTTGGGGAAGTATATCGATGAGGGCTAAGGACAAGGCAGGCGATTTCGTAATCGGAATCGATCTTGGCACACAAAGCTTAAAAGTCTTGGTGTATGACTTCGTAAGGAAATCTGTAGTTACGACTGCGCGAGCGCCACTTGATCTTATCAGTCGAAGCGATGGAACGCGTGAGCAAGAGGCATACTGGTGGCTAGCTGCTATGGTTAGTTGCTTCGCTGAGATCCCTGACGATATTAAGCAAGGGGTTGTGGCATTAGCAGTTTCTGGCCAGCAACATGGCTTTGTAGCTGTTGGTGACGGTGGCCAAGTTCTAGCTCCAGTTAAGCTCTGGAACGATACTTCGACTGTTGAGGAATGCGATGCGATTCATGATGCGCTGGGAGGCGTAGCGCAAGCGATCAGGCTGGCTGGCAATCCGATTCTGCCAGGATATACGGCATCAAAAGTGCTCTGGCTTAAGCGCCATCGCTACTCTGATTATGTAGCACTACGCCAGATTTTACTGCCGCATGACTATATCAATTTTTACCTTACAGGACGTTTCGCTGCTGAGGCTGGAGATGCATCTGGCACGGGTTTTTTTGATATTAAGCGGCGCGATTGGAGCAGAGAAGTACTTAGAGCCATCGATCCTGATCGAGATTTGCTCGGCGTGCTACCGCCTATTCTTCGCCCAACGGAGGCGGTTGGTGAGATATTGCCGCAAGTCGCCAAGGAGCTGGGTTTAAATCCAGGGGTTATCGTTGGTGTTGGAGGTGGAGATAACATGATGGGTGCAATTGGCACAGGGACTGTTATGCCAGGCACTCTCACCATAAGTCTGGGTACCTCGGGGACTCTTTATGGCTATGCAGAAACTGTCGCGATTTCAGAGTCGCAGGAATTCGCTGCCTTTTGCTCATCAACTGGTGGTTACTTGCCATTAGTTTGTTCCCTGAATTGTACTGCGGCTACAGAAGTCATGCGAGATTTGTTGTCTGTGCCTATCGATGAATTCGATTCTCTATTAGGTACAAGTCAGCCAGGTTCTGGCGGCATCATTTCTTTGCCGTTTTTTAACGGAGAGAGAACGCCGGATTGTCCGCATGCGAAGGGCGCTGTCTTTGGCTTAACGCCGGAAAATGTAACCCGGGCAAATCTTATGCGCTCAGTGGTGGAGGCAACGATTCTTGGTTTGAGGACCGGCTTATCTGCCATGCAACATCGCGGCTTAGTGGCAGAGGTGGCGCGAGTCACGGGTGGCGGAGCACATAGCCGTCAATGGCTGCAGATTGTGGCCGACGTCTTGAACGTTAGTGTGACCTTGCCGCCGCATGATGAAGCTGCAGCGTTTGGAGCAGCTTTGCAGGCTTTGTGGTGTTTTAAGTCGGATCGCGGCGAGAAACTCGGCATAGGAGATCTGATTGCCACACACTTCGGTGAGGTACAAGGTCAGGCCGTCAGGCCGAGACATGCCGCTGTGGAATGCTATAATGAAGTCTATCGGCGATATCTGGATTTTGTTGTGATGATGCGTAATCAAGACTTTAACAGCGTCCATGTGTGAGGAATTGAATATGTCGAAGAATGCATATTTTCCAAATGTGAGCGGTATTTCCTACGAAGGTCCGCAGTCTGATAATCCATTGGCTTTCAAATACTATGATGCGAATCGCCGTATCGCAGGCAAAACAGTGAAGGAGCATTTGCGCTTCGCGGTCTGTTATTGGCATAGCTTTTGCGCCAATGGATCCGACCCTTTTGGCTCGGGCACTCTGAATCATCCCTGGGAAGCCGCGAGTAATCCACTAGATCGCGCTAAGCGGCGATTAGATGCTGCGTTTGAATTCTTCGGTAAACTTGGCGCGCCTTACTACTGCTTTCACGATCGTGATCTGGCTCCAGAGGGTGAGACAGTCAAAGAAAGTGAGGCGAATCTGAGGACGCTTGTCTCTTTGGCTAAAGAACAGCAAAAGGCCACTGGGGTGAAGCTGCTCTGGGGTACGGCGAATTTGTTTAGCCATCCGCGCTACATGAACGGAGCAGCTACTAATCCAGATTTTCGCGTAGTGGCGCATGCTGCGGCGCAGGTCCACGCGGCGTTAGAAGCTACTGTTGAGCTCGGTGGATCATGTTTCGTATTTTGGGGCGGGCGCGAAGGCTACTCGACGCTGCTGAATACAGACATGAAACGAGAGCTTGATAATTTTGGAAAATTTCTCGGACTTGCACGTGATTATGGCCGTAAGATCGGATTTCAAGGTGATTTCTTAATCGAGCCCAAACCCATGGAGCCGTCAAAGCATCAGTATGACTTTGATGCGGCCACTACTATTGGGTTCTTGCGTCATTATGGTTTGGATCAGGACTTCAAACTTAATATCGAGGCGAATCACGCAACCCTTGCTAACCATACCTTTGCCCATGAGTTGCAAACGGCGGCGGATGCTGGTCTTTTAGGCAGCATCGACGCTAATCGTGGCGATAGTCAAAACGGCTGGGACACTGATCAATTCCCAACCAATATTTACGACGCTGTTGAGTCTCTGCTTGTGATTCTGGGTAATGGTGGATTCAAGCATGGAGGGATCAATTTCGACGCAAAGGTAAGACGTAATTCGATTGATTTAGACGATTTATTTATTGGCCATATTGGCGCAATGGACACCTTTGCCTACGGACTCGAGGTGGCTGTCGCTCTCATAGAGAGTTCGGCAATTGCTAAGGTCCGTAGCGAACGCTATCGGTCCTTTGCGCAAGGGGCAGGGCTAGACTTCACGCGCGGCTCCCTGAATCTGACGCAGTTGCGTGACTATGCCGCAGATTTACCTGCTATTAAAGCAGAAAGCGGTAAGCAGGAATTGCTGGAGAATATTGTTAATCAGTATCTATTTCGGGGTGGCAAGGGTTGATTCGCTATCGCACGGAGAAGCGCTCCTTTGGGATTTCATAACGGCTGATAATCGGTTGGTTTTCAGTTGTTCTACGAAGGAAGATGAGTGCAAATTGGTCGACGTATACCGGGGCCCATTCGGGGTCCCGGATGCGGGTAATCAAGAAGGTTTGCCCCGCTGGGGTATAGTCGTGCCAATTGAAGAAGATGACGTTGAAATGCTGGTTGGCATCTATTTCGCGCCATTTAGCATCGCTTTCCTGCATCGGGACATACAAGTCTGTGAGGAAGCTGGCGGGATATGCCTCCGGCCTGTTATCTACGAACACTTTAGTGTCAGGGTACAGGTGATAAATCAGGTAGCCGCCAATGTCGTAGTTGTTGAACATCGGACCTTTTAGATTTTTGCTACGAAAAAAATCTGCGGCTTCGTTGCTGCCGTCGCGTAGTCCGATACCTAGATTGCCGAAGGTAGCTGGAGATGATGCGGCGAAGTAAGCCACCGTAGAGAAGAGGACCACCAAACAAAGCAGCAGAGATTTCATGATTCTTTTGGGGGTTTCTGACCACAGTTGGGCCATGACTGGAAGTGCGAAGACACCGAACATGCTGATGTTTCGGATTGCCTTGATCGCCAGCGCAGACAGCAAAAGTGCAATAAATGTTGAAGCTAGCGGTATATTTTCGAGGCGGCGCCTCACCCCTACCCACACTGCCAGGCCCCAAACTCCTGCTAACGTCACATATAGCGGAGTGAATACGGGAAAGTGCATGTTTCGACCGAGGAAGAAGGGTACGGACTGGTTCTCCACGATCATGTAGCCATAGTTATCAAAAATTTTGAGGGGATACGTTGCCAGTTTCCAGCCTTCGGGGTTTATCAGGCTGGCTAGGATAGATACTGTCAGAATCGCAAATAGGCTGTAACAGCGCTTAGCGAGCTTTTTCCTTTCGGTGCCGTGAGGGAGCATCCATGCTTTTAGGGCTGCTTCCGACAAAAAAATGCCGATAATTAACAGTCCAAAGAAAAAATAGATGTGACTGTTCACCCACAGAATCATGATGACGGGCACTGTGAGCAGCCATTTCCAACTCAGCTTTTGCTCGGCAAAGGCACTAATCAGAGCGTAAACAATCACTGCTAGAAACAAGCTAACGCCTTCTGGCCTCACCTCTGTTCTGTAGCTAACTAGAGGGGCCACGAGCAGGCCAAGAGCTGGGGCTGCCATTGGGCCTGAGCGCTGCCAAGCTGCCACCAACATAATCGCAAAGGCACTGACCACAAGGGTTACGTAAAAGACCGAGAGGCCTGTAAATCCCATTGTAGTTTCAATGGCATGGAAGATTAATCCTGTTAGCCAGTGGTGGTTTATAAAAGGTGCTTCGGGGTGCGTGTAGGAGTAAAAGTTTGTAAAAAGTACCTCTGGGTGACTGAGAACCCAGCGACCGTTGGCGATATGTCGACCGAGGTCGGCTGTCGTTAAATCTACGGTTTTGGCGGTCAGACTCGCAACTAATAGGCAAAGCGTTAGACCGAGTAGAAGCCAGGGGGTTTTTTTTAATAGATCTTTATGCATAGATATATTGTAACCCGAATCTGTTTTTGATTTCGCGTCGATTTTCTATGAATATGGTGCTACCGTTGGACGCCAATCATAGTGTAGCGGGCCAATGTTTAGACTGAGAACCCCAGCTTCAAATTCCACCCAGTTTCCTGCCAATAGTGGTGAGCAGGCGTCTTGGCTAGTTGACCTGCTGCTTTTCCTTTTTTTGGCCGCATTACTCTTTGGGGTCGTCGAATTTGGCATGCAATGGTTAAGTCCGGCAGAACCAATGCGTCAGAAACCCTTAGTGATCGATCTGTCGCCATGGGCTTTGCCAGTTTATTCGCTTAAATCATTGGCGCGTGGGTTTCTAGCCTACTTATTTTCGCTCTTGTTTACCTTGGTTTATGGCTCAATCGCAGCCAAACGGCCGCGGGCCGAGCGGGTGATGATTCCGATTTTAGATATCCTCCAGGGCATACCGGTGTTGGGCTTTTTGCCTGGATTGGTGCTGGGCTTGGTGGCGCTGTTTCCGCGCAGTAATTTTGGCCTGGAACTGGCTTGCATCATTATGATTTTTACCGGGCAGGCCTGGAATATGACGTATTCCTTTTATGGCTCTGTGCGGTCGGTACCAGTGGAGCTGCGAGAAGTGGCTCGGCTGCATAACTTCGGTGTGTTTAAGACCTTTCGTACAGTCGAGGCTCCATTCAGCATGATCGGATTGGTCATGAATAGTATGATGAGCATGGCGGGTGGCTGGTTCTTTCTGACGACCACAGAAGCATTCCGTTTAGGTGACAAGGATTTCCGGCTGCCTGGGATTGGCTCCTACATGAGCATGGCGATCGACACTGGAGATCGGGCGGCTCAGCTTTATGCGGTCATCGCCATGGGCTTAATGATTGTTGCCACAGATTGGCTGCTTTGGCGGCCGCTCTCGGTTTGGTCGGAGCGCTTTAAGTCGGAGGAAATTGCCGGTGAACGGGAGGAGTCATTTATCCTTTCGTTACTCCATAGGTCTCGGTTACTGGCGAAATTGAGGGGGCTATTACGCAGCTGGCAATCTAACTCGGCACCTAGTGGGCTAGCCGAAGTGCAAAGTGGCGGAGTTCCGATTGATGCGTCGGCCAATTCTGTAAAACCGCGGTGGGAACGGTGGCTACCAACTGCGGGTTGGATAGCAACTGTCGTCTTCAGTGGGTTGGCATTATTGGGCGGCATCAAGCTCATAGGCCTTATTTCACAGTTAACTCTGAGCGACTGGTCGAGTGTTCTAGTGGCCTTGTTTGGAACGTTCGCGAGGACCACGACAGCAGTATTGCTTGGGGCATTGTGGACTGTGCCTGCTGGCATTGTCATTGGGCGATCACGTAAACTATCGCGCAAATTATCAGCGGCTGTACAGGTCATTGCATCCTTCCCAGCCCCAATGCTGTTTCCGTTGGTGACTATGGGGGTCCTTTGGTTGGGCATTGATTTCACGTACGGTTGCACCGTGCTGATGCTGATTGGTTCGCAGTGGTACATTCTCTTTAACGTAATCGCAGGCGCTCAGGGTATGCCTGGTGACCTGCGTGAGATCGCTAAAATGTACGGCATTAAAGGGTGGGCTTTATGGCGGACCCTGTATCTACCAGCAATTTTCCCGTCATTAGTTACGGGCCTAATTACTGCTGCAGGTGGCGCCTGGAATGCGAGTATTGTAGCTGAATTTGTTCATTTCAAAGATCAAACCTTAGTGGCGCCTGGGCTTGGATCCCTGATTACCAGGGCGACCGAAGAGGCAAACTTCCCTCTTCTATGTGCTGGGGTCATGACGATGTCTTTCGCGCTGGTCCTAATCAATAGAGTGTTTTGGAAGCGACTTTATGCCAAGGCCGCATCGCGTTACATGTTAACCGGCAAGAGTTGAAAACTATGACGATCAAGATCATCGAGCCCTACAAGGATAGCGGCAGCCGAACAGAACTAATCGCTGAAGCGCGTAATGTTAGTAAAACTTTTGCGGAAGAGTCTGGCGGTGCCAGGATGGCGTTGCAAGACGTGTCTTTAGCGATTTCGCCTAATGAAGTGGTCTGCATCCTTGGGCCATCTGGATGTGGTAAGAGCACCTTACTGCGAATTTTAGTTGGTTTAATTGAACCAAGTGCTGGGGTCGTCTTTAGTCACGGGCAACAATTGCGCGGGATTCATCCAGGTGCATCGCTAGTCTTTCAGAATTTTGCCTTATTTCCCTGGTTAACAGTCGAGGATAACGTTCGTGTCGGACTGCATGGGCGTCGCCTTTCTCGAGTTGCAGAGTCAGAGTTGATAGCGGCGCAGCTGGAAAAGGTTGGTCTCGGTGGTTTCGACCGGGCCTTTCCCAAGGAGCTATCTGGTGGAATGAAGCAGCGGGTTGGCTTGGCAAGAGCCTTGGTTGGCAAGCCCGAGTTGCTTTGCTTAGACGAGCCATTTTCGGCGCTTGACGTCATGACGGCAGAGGCTCTGCGCTCTGAGGTGTATCGCCTTTGGAGTGAGGGCAAGTCTGGCCTTAGTAGTGTGCTCTTGATCACTCATTTGATCGAGGAAGCGGTATTTCTCAGTGACCGCATTGTGATCATGGATGCCAACCCAGGACGGGTGCGAGCTGTGGTCTCAAATGATTTAGGTCACCCCCGCGAGTATCGGTCGCGAGAGTTTCAGGATTTTGTAGATCACATTCACGATATTTTAACGGCCGTGCATTTGCCGGACGTGCCTGTTGAGCCGCGTATGCCGCCCAGTGCAAACTTGGAGCGAATCACTCCAATACCTGCTGTAAACCTCGGGCAGATCACCGGTATGTTGGAAATCCTTCACGATCACGGCGATGAGATGGACCTATTCGATTTGAATGAATTCGTCTCGCATGAGCTAGGGCAGACTTTGACCGTGGTTAAGGGTGGTGAGCTGCTCGACCTGGTGGAAACCCCCGGTGACTTGGTCAAACTAACAGGGGGAGGTAAACACTTTCTGCAGGCCAGTGTGGCTGAGCGTAACGAGTTGTTGGCATCGCGCATGACTGGGCTAGGTATTTTCCGTATGATTCTTCATATGTTAGATTCAGCCTCCGAGGATGGCATTGCCGGTGATGACGTCGTGGCGGCAATTGCGGCCCATTTACCGCGCGAGCCAGCCAAGCAACTAGCAGATACAGTATGCGACTGGGGTCGAACAGTGGAGCTGCTCGATTACGATGCTGTTCGTGACGTTTGGTCCAAGAAGCCGCCAGAGTAAGGCGCGATCGGGGCAAAAGCATGCAATCTGAATTTCACGACAATCGAGCCGAAGCCTTGTCATCGTCGTTATGGCGCCGAATAAGCTGCAACCATGGCTTTGGGTTGGCATTGATGTTGATCGCGTTGTTCTTGTTTCGCCTGTTTTACGGATTAAGCATGAACTTCTGGAAGGACGATGAACGCCAAATCTACTTGCTCGGTCTAGAATGGTTTTCGACAGGGCTTTGGCCTTATTTTGGGCCAGATGTCGTGCATACGAATCAGCAAATTGCCGGAGCCTTGCAGCCATTGTTGGTTGGATTGCCATGGCACATTTGGAGGCAACCAGAAGCTCCATTTCTTCTGGTCAATCTGCTATCATTCTCGGGGTTGCTGCTACTTGCCGTTTATTTAGGGCGGCTGTTTCCGCAGTTGCCTAGATCGCTTTTATGCCTCTGGTTATTCACGTTGCCCTGGACCCTGAATATCTCCACCCACGTGTATAACCCTTCCTATCTGCTCTTCGCGAGTTGCCTATTTTTTGTGGCATTTTGTGAGGTAATGCCCTACCTAAGGGTTGGTCTGTTGGCGCCTTCATGGGCTTTTTGTATGATGGGCTTTGCTATTGGATGGAGCATCCAGCTGCATTTATCCTGGCCGCTTTTGCTGCCACTTCTCGCCGTAGCTTTGCTTTTCAGTTGGCGAGATAGAAGTTGGCGCTGGCAACACGGTCTGATGCTAGCTATCGGCTTTATGGTGCCGACCCTGGCTCTGCTGCCGACTATCGTGAAATATGGGATTTCTGTGCCATTTGCGCCGATGTTGGCGAATTCTGGGATCAATGATGCCAATGCGCGTGAACCGCTCACTATAGTGGCGCGTTTACTCTCCTTTGGCGCTTATGAGTTGCCGCGATTCTTGACCGAGCGTTCGCAGGATAGGTGGCCTTTTCTGTTAGCGCATCCGTACCTTCTGCCCTTTTTTCTTGTTTTAGGCGCAGTGGGCGTGGTTCAGCCCCTGCTGGCGCTGTGGAGTTTAGCTAAAAAAACTACTCCGGTTTCAATTCGTATTCTGATTGTGTTTTGTCTTTTGGAGGTATGCGGGGCATTTTTGGCATCGTCACGGCCTCCCACTGCTCGCAATTACTATATTTTGTTCCCGTTTGCGGCTCTTGCCGCCCTTAGCGGGATGAGTTTTATGTTTAATTCGGAGCGGCGGCGGACTTGGTTTGGTTGCTTGGTTGGGCTTTGCATAGCCTATCAGGGGCTTTTGGCTTTAATTCACTTGCAACAATACAGCCTATATACGGACCGCGATCGTGTGGTTGAGGCTTTGCGAGCCCATAACCATCATTTGCTCGGCGATAGGCGTTCGCCCGATCTGCCTGCGACTCTATAGTCCGGGACAGAAAGTAAACATAAATCTTATATTGCATTGCTATGCGGATCTCGACCATACTCGAGTTTTAAGTAATCTCTTAAGGCACTTAGGATCACTCGCGTAATGTTTAGGTTGTTGCGAAAGACCGTCGTTCTTTTCGTTTTTTTTGCTACGCCAATAATGGCCGGCGGAGAAATCGTGGAGCCGACTTTAACCTTAGAAAATGGTGACAAGAGACTGAGCTTTTCCCGCTCAGACCTTCTCAAACGGAGCGATCTTAAAAAAATTGAGATCAAAGAGGATCCGAGTTATCCAGGGCGAGTTATGATTTATCAGGCGGTTCCTGTTGCTGCTTTGTTCGCACAAACCTCAATCGCTCCAGATGCAGTCATCGAGTTCAAATGCTCGGACGGATTTGCAGCCACGATAAGCCAGTCTCGCATTCTTAACTCAGACCCCAAGCGGTCTGTGGCTTATTTAGCAATAGAGTCAGTGGGTGAGTCATGGCCATCAGTAAAGCCAAATGGACCTTCGGCCGGACCTTTCTACTTGATTTGGTCACATCCAGAGTTGTCCTCCATCGCGCAGGAGGAATGGCCGTTCCAGTTAGCAGGCTTTGCAGTCAAAGGAAGTCTGCAGGCAATGTATCCGGCGATATTCCCGGCACAGGGTGCACCTTCTAATATACAGCGTGGTTTTAAATCTTTCTCGAGGAACTGTTTCCCCTGTCATACTATGAATAAATCCGGTCCTTCTGACGTTGGCCCAGATTTGAATGTTCCTAGTAGTGTGACGGAATACTTCACTCCTGGGGCGCTCCGCACACTGATTCGGAATCCGCAGGATCTCCGCTATTTTCCACGTTCACGTATGAGCGCATTTCCGCCCAGCATTTTACCTGACGCTGAGTTGGAAGATTTGATAGCATACCTTGGCTACATGTCTAAACTCAAACGGCCATGAGGCTCTGAGGCCATGTCAACGGATGAGAAATAGGTTAAAAATCTGCGCTACGCTCATTTGGTTTCTGCCATCTTATACTGCGCTAGCAGAAACTGACCCGCTGACTTTTCGGGGGTGGTTGCAGTGGCTGAACGTTGTTGAGCTGACGACGGTAAATACCGAAGCCTCGATCAATCCAGAGAATCAAATTCTCCAGATCCCGAATCGATCGATGGTGTCTTTATTTCGCCCTAATCTCAAGGTTACCGCGAGTAATGTTCAATTTGTCGCTAGACCACGGGTGATTTACCGTAGTGATACGATCAAAGTGAACGACCATGAGGGTGTAGCTAAGAGTACGACCCTGTCGTACTTCAACGACGCCTTTATGCAATGGACAGTCTCGGATTCCGTGTCCATGGCCTATGGTCTTCAGTGTTATCAGTGGGGAGCGGCCGAGACGCTCAGTCCTAGCAATCGTCTTTTTCATGATGTCGCGTCGAACCGGAACGTCCGGTACGAAGTGCGTGGTAAAAACATAGCCCGTGTTAATTTTAGCTTAGGCAAAGAATTTAGTGCGGTTGTTATGGCTGACATGAAAGAGGATAAAGATGCCCCGCTGTTCAGTGCGGATACACCTTGGACACCAACGGTAGTGGCCAAGGGCGAGTACAGTTGGAGTGGGGGCTCAGATTACTTTGGTCTGGTTGTCGGTGGTCAGGCAAATGGTTTTCCCTGGGTCGGCGAGTATTTTAGTGTCGGCATGCCTTTCTTTGACGGCGTCTCGCTATTCGGCGATGCTAGTCAGCAGCGAGGTGCTGATGTGTGGTATCCCGTGGCTAAATTGCAGCAAACCCCAGTGGGTCCAAGGCAGCAAGTTACATTTGAAAAGACCGAGAAGGCGAGCAAACGCGTCTACAATTTGGCAGTAGTTGGCTTGAGGTATGACTTCGTTAGCGGTGCTATTTTGCGCGGAGAATATGTTTACAATGAGGCTGGTTATACTCAAAGCCAGAGGGATCTAGCGCTTGCCGGATTATCTCCTACTAGCCCACTTCAGCAGTCGGTTCTCGGGGAGAATCTACGCCGCTTTTTTTCTCCCAATTTAGATGTCCCGGGTCAGCGTTATGCCTACACATCTATTCATGTGCCTGATTTCCTTTCTTTAACCGATTTTATTTTAGGCGCCAGGACGGTCTACTCACTCACTGACCATAGCTCTTCGTCCTATTTTAGCCTCGACTATAAAGTAAATGATGGCGGCACACTTACATTCGCAGTTGGTGGCGGTGCCGGTAAAAAAGATGGAGAGTTGAAGGGCTATTCCGCCCCCACTGAATACTTAGCTTACCGCCATGATTGGTGACGGAGAGTTCTATGAATAGTAATGAGAAAACTGGTGAGACATTCGTCGAACTAAAAGGCTTGGTGAAGAACTACCGCCTGGGCCAGACTGTAGTTTCAGCTCTGCGTGGAGTTGATCTTGAGCTGCATCGGGGAGAGTTTACGGCTGTTATTGGCGCCTCAGGCTCAGGAAAGAGCACTCTGCTGAATATGATCGGATGTATAGACAATCCAGACAGCGGCAGTATTAAATTTGATGGAGTAGAGATTACGCAACTCAGTGACGATGCCAAAAGTCATTTGCGAAATCAGAAGATAGGTTTTATTTTTCAGTCGTTTAATCTCATACCGGTATTAAACGTCGAAGAAAATGTCGAACTGCCTCTGCTGATTAACCACTCTATTTCACCTATTGAGCGCAGTGAACGGGTGGCTGCAGCGATTGCGGATGTTGGTCTTAGTTCATTTATGAAGAACCGTCCTGATCAGCTGTCCGGTGGACAGCGCCAGCGAGTTGCAATTGCCCGAGCATTAGCTGGTAATCCGGATTTAGTTTTGGCGGATGAGCCGACGGCTAACTTGGATTCTACCAATTCAGGTAAGATAATTGATCTGATGTTGGAGTTGAACACTCGCCGCAAGGTGACGTTTCTTTTCTCCACTCACGATGCCAACCTCATGAATCGTGTGTCCAGGATAGTGAACATCCAAGACGGGGTGATTCGCGTATGAGGGCAGGCCAGCTGACCATGGCTTTGCGAAATCTCAGTCGCAATAAGCGACGAAATTTCGCTACTGGTGCCGCGATAGCAGCGGGCTTTGCTGCACTAATTGCGCTCGGTGGATTTGTGAACCGCATGGAAAATTATCTGCGCGTGTACACGATCTATGCAACCCGAGTCGGGCACATAAATATTTATAAAGAGCACGGATTTGAGCGTTTTTCGACAAAGCCGAAGCTCTATAGTTTGGACGAACATGAGCTCAGGACGATCCAAGATATTGTTGCATCAATGGATAACGTTGAGATGCACGGTGCCCAAATTGTAGGAATGGGGATTATCGGCAATGGCTGTCGTACCGTTCCATTTATAGCTAATGGTATCGATCCTTCGATCGATTTGCTGCTTCGTAATCACTCTCAGATGCGTAAGTGGATGCCTAAGTTGCGTGATTTCGACAAGGGCCGCGGTCTATGGAACTATGACGAGAGCCAAGGTGCCATTGCGCTAAGCAATGGACTCGCCCGACTGTTGGGTAAGTCCAGAGTGTTTGATGAACTGCCAAAAGATCAAAAATCTGTTGTCGTAGTCGATTGCTCCGCGCCTGATGCCAAGGAAAAGATTTCGGCCGATACCAATGTTCAATTGGTGGCTGGCGGTTGGTCTGGAATGATGTCGGCGTTGGACGGGGAAGTCGTAGCTAATTTTGCTTCAGCTGTTACTGAGACTAATAATTCGGCAATTTTGACTTCACTCAAGTTATTGCAAAAGCTCTACGATACGCAAAACGCGACATTTTATTCTCTATGGTTGAAGAATCCAAAAGAATTATCAGTCGACATGGCTAAGTTGAAGGATAACTTAGCTGCTGCTGGGCTCAAGACCGAGCTTTATCCGTGGATGGACGAATCAGTAGCGCCGTTCTATACGGGCACGATGCAGTTTATTTATGTGATGGTTGGGTTTATTTCTTTTGTTTTAGCTGCTGTGGTTATACTTTCCATTTTTAATTCTGCCACAATGACCATTATCGAGAGGTCGCAAGAGATCGGGATGATGCGGTCGTTGGGATTTACACGCCGCCAAATCCGCCAGTTGTTTGTTGCGGAAATGGTATTCCTGTCTGGTATTTCGGTGGTTTGTGGAGGCATCGTGGCGGCCTTAGGGGTCTTTGTTGTGAATAGTCTTGGGGTGCCCTATAAAGCGCCTGGAATCGCAGGGCATATGACACTTCAACTCACCCCTAATTTCTTGATCGTGTCGACTTCTGCTGCGCTCACGTTGAGCTTGGCAATTTTAACGACGTTGATAGCTGTATGGTCTGTTGCAAAAACGAACATCGCGACACTGTTATTAGGTTCACAGCGGTAGCGAATCTAAATTCTCTAGAGGTGTATCATGAGCAAAATCGGCAAGTATTCTTCTATGATTTTAGTTGTGGCGACAGTTTTGCCATCCAGTTTTGCACTGGCTAAAGGAAAATCGAAGGGCGGCAAGGCTGCTAAAGAATCTGAAGCCGCTGATGTATCGGCGGTAGCTCCGACAGCCGAGCAACTACTGAAGGATGCCGATCGCGCGCGCGGTGCACTTGAAGACGGTATAAGCTGGGAGATCGATGTAGAGACATTTGACGAGGGAAATCAGAATAAGGTTCATTACATTGTTAAAGTAAAGGGAGTAGACGCCCTTGCAGAAGCGTTGGCGCCAGCGCGCAACAAGGGTGAGATGATGCTCTTTAATGATAGGAACCTCTGGTTTTTTAAGCCCGGGCTTAAGAAGCCAGTGGCTATTTCTGCTCGCCAAAAGCTGATGGGCCAGGCTGCCAATGGGGATATTGCTTCCACCAATTATTATCGTGACTACGAGGGTAAAGTTGTTGGTGAGGAAAATGTCGATGGTGTTCCTTGCTATAAACTTGAACTCAAGGCCAAAGCGAAAAACGTGACTTACGATGGCATTCGCTATTGGATCTCGAAATCCAATCATTTGGGTCTAAAGGCAGAGTTTTTGACCGTCAGTGGGGAAATGTTTAAAAGTGCATTGTTCAAATATGACAACAAGATCAACTTAGAAGGCAAGCAGGCCGCCTTCGTCAGTCAGATGGATATCAATGACACGCTGAAGGCTGGTAGCCATACGGTCATTAGTTACACGAGCCCCCGGGCTGATAAACATCCTGATAGCTTGTTCAATATCAATAATCTGGTGAGATAAGCGCATGATGGCACAGTACATGATCGTCTATGTGCAAATGACCCGACTTGCTTGGCGTAATGTCGTCAGAAATTGGCGACATAGTCTCGCGACGATTCTGGCAATTGCTTCGGGTTTCATGGCTGTGTCGCTGTTCGATGGTTTTCTCAAAGAACTGCACGAACGTAACATTGATAGCTACACGACGCGCGGAATGTTGGGCCAAGTTTTGGTCCAAAAGACTGGAGCAAACCAAGCTGCGTCAGAGGATCAGTGGCTGTATTCGATCGGCCGACCGGAGCAGGACTTTCTAGAGGAGTACTTCAGGTCTGATCCTGATTTTGTCCGTCGTGTTCGGTTCCTGGTTCTCACTGGAATGGTGAATGCTGGTCCCAACAATACTGTTTTTAGTGGCTATGCCTATGATGTCAAGGAAGGCGGTCAAGTCCGGGGCAACAGATGGTACTGGATGACTCTTGCGGGTGAGCCATTAGATCAGGTCAAAGATCCCTCTCTTCTCCTGGGCGTTGGGCTTGGTCACTTAGTAGATTGTGCCTCAACTTACGAAGGACGCAATTTTATACTCGAGGACGGAAATTATATTGCTGAGAAACGTCCATTCTCTTGTAAGTATCCGCGCGTGACTCTATCGGCGACCACGGAAGCGTCACAGGTCAATGCAATTGACCTGCCAGTAGCCGGGCTGTTTGATGCTGGTTTTAGGGAGTTGGATAAACGAGCGATCCGCATGGAGTTGGCCCAAGGCCAGCGTCTTTTAGATACGGACAAGATCTCTATGATAGGGATTCAGCTCAAGGATGCTGACAATCGGCAGGCCTTTATCCAACGTTTGCGCGATGCAATTAAGTCTAGGGGGTTTCAACTCGACGTAGACCCCTGGGAAGATCATCCGATGGCTGCTTATGTGAGCAGCGGACTGCAAATTTTGCATGTATTTCGCAATCTTTTTATGAGCATCGTAGTGCTGATTGGCGTGATGTCAGTTGCTAATACCATGATGAAGGCTGTTAACGAGCGTATCCGCGAGATTGGGACTTTGCGCAGTTTGGGGTTTCTGCGGCGTCATCTGGTTTATATGTTTGCGTTAGAAGGAGCATTCCTTAGCCTAATAGCGTGTGTAGTTGGACTTGCGATGACTTTGGTCCTCACATTTACGATTGATCACCTAGGGCTGACCTATCGTGCTGGGATTTTGTCTGTGCCGATCAATCTTAAGGTCCGTTATTCTGTCGGAGCTTGGATCATTAGTGCTGCAGTTCTGTCTGTTTTAGCTACTGGCACAGCTTGGTTTTCATCACGTCGTGCTAGTCGCATGGTGGTCGCTGATGCTATGCGTCATGTCTAGGAATGCAGGGATATAGCGCTGACGCTTAGGCGATGAAGCATTGGAAGCACCGGGAATGTCGGAAGAACTTTCTCCTATACAGACATTATTGCAACATCTGCAAGGCAGCAGAGCTCAAAGTCTTTTGCAGCGAGTCGATGAGTTGCGAGCGATGCTGCTACGTTGGGCGATAGTTTTATTCGTTTTGGTCGGAGTCGGATTCTGTTTTGCTCGAGATATTATCAGCTTTTTGAAAATCCCATTGTCCGAGGCTCTGCCTCACCAGAAAAACGTACTGCATTTTACCGGACCTTTAGAAGTCATGATGGCTTACATGAAGGTCTCATTTTTAATGGCTTTTCTCTTGGCGTTACCGCTTGCTTTTTATCAGGCATGGCGTTTTGTGGCGTCGGCTTTTCCTGAACATCAGAAAAAGTATGTTATGCCCTTTTTCATCAGTTCACTGGTCTTGTTTGGGATCGGTGTGACCTTTTGTTACTATGTTATGTTGCCCGTTGGCCTTAAGTGGTTGGTTGGGTTTGGTGGCGATCAGGCCTCCGCTATTATCAGTGTCGGTGAGTATGTAGATATGCTCATGTTTATGATTCTAGCCTTCGGCACTGCATTTCAATTGCCGCTCTTAGTGATAGCTTTAGAGCGTTTGGGACTAGTACAGCAGGCGACGCTCAAGAAACATCGCGGCGGCATTCTGGTTGCTATTCTCATAATCGCGGCTGTCATCGCTCCATCGCCGGACCCTGTGTCACAGTTATCATTAGCGGCGCCCATGTATCTTATGTTTGAGGCTGCGCTCCTCGTGATCGGGCGACTACAGAGTAAAGATAACCTGCCCGTTTAAGATTATTGCAATGGCATGAACTTTGAAGAGCTGTACTTGGGATTATGTGCGTCCTCTTGGATTTGGACGCGCTAAAACAAGGAGGCAAATGATGCTAAGCAAAAGTTCTCTCGGTAAGAATGTAGATAGTTTGCGTCAAGATGCGAATAAAATGATCGAGGATCTCGGACGCCTTCAAGCTGAGTTAGTTAAGGAAGGTAAGTTTAAGACGGCTACGTCAGCTGGTCGGATTGCAGACTTGGTGGAAACCCGCGTGGATCAGGGGGTTACAGTTGTCACTCAGCAGTTAGAGGCTGTTGCCGATCAAGTGGCAAGAATCAGCGCAGAAACTAAGCGGCAACTTATTGCTGCCGATGCCACCCTGCATAAAAGGCCATACAGCTATTATGCTCTTGGTGGAGTCTTTGCCGCAGGCGTGATTGGCGGGCTGATGTTGCCTTTTCGCAAGAAAATGCATTGAGCCCTAGTTGGTCTAAGCCAGGAGGGGCTGACGCTAAAACGCCAGCCTCTAGCGGCCTTTTCCTCGAAAGGAGAACTGATTGTGGCATTCGCTACAATCTTCAAATCCGGGTAGCGAGTGATTCGGGAACGTCACAGCGCGAGCATCTTTGACGTGGCAACTGGCGCAATCCGTCGGTGTGCCTTGATATTGACCATTACGGTGACAGGCATTGCACTCGACCGTGCGGTGAGCGCCAAGCAATGGAAATTGCGACATCGAATGATGGAACGTCGTTGCTTGCCAGGTTTGCTGCGAGTGACATTGTTGGCACTCGGGTAGTCCGCCGTTGTGATTGTCATCCTTTTTGTGGCAGAAAACACAACGCTCGCTCGCCCCTGTGAGCCGACGGTGATTGTCTTGCCCATGGCACTGTTCGCAACTCAAAAGGTTATGAGCGCCAACGAGTAAGAAGTTTTTGTGGAAATCTTCGATCGATGACCAATTGTGAGACTCCGAATGGCAGTTCATGCAACGAGTGCCTAGTTTGCCTTTGTGTGGATCGTTGTGGCACGCGGCACAACTGCGACTGGAGAGGTCGGGGAATATATATTTGCCTTTCGGCTTTTTAGACGGTGGCGGAAATATAATTTTCGTAGGTGTATGGCACTTGATGCAGCCCACGTCACTATGCTTACCGGTAATCGAGTAGCTGGTTGTGCTGTGGTTAAATGGAAGTCGTTTGAAAAAATCTACTGTCGTGTGACAGTCAGAGCAGGGCTTTTCGGCGAATTTTGAGTGGAACTGGTCCTTGTGTACGTTGGTGTGGCAGTCGATGCAGTAGTTCTTCTCAGGATGGTCAAATACGAATCGCCCAGCATATTTCACCGGTTTATCGGTCAAAATTTTATTTGTTGGTGTGTGACATTTGATGCACTGATCTTTTATTCGCCAGTGATCACCGGTCAATTTGAAGTTGGATTGCTTGTCGTGATTAAACGGCTTGAGCTCAGAAAATGTTGTGGTGCTGTGGCAGGTTGCGCAGGACTCGGAGGAGTAATCGCGACGGAATTGGTCTTTGTGTATGTTGCTATGGCAGCTGACGCAAAACCCAGCATAGTCGTTGGGGAATTTGTAAATCGGCTTACCGTCACGAAGGTGACAAGACTTGCACTCAATGTCTTTATGGCTTCCTGTTAGAGCAAATCTAGTTAAATGGTTGTGGTCAAAATTCTTCTCTAGTGCAGGGAAGTTTGTCCAGCCACTAGTAACATGACAGTCGGTACATGATTTGGCCTGGAGAGCTGGTGGGAATTTTCCAATGTGCGGGTTTTTGTGACAGCTTTCACATGTTTTCGTCTTTAAGTCAGGCCAGAGATACTGCCTTTCAGCGTCAGATTTTGCTTTTTGATTCGGTATTAACTTGTGACAGTCATTACAACCGACATTGCTATGTTTACCGTCTATTGTGTAGCGAGTTTGAGTGTTGTGATTAAAGCCTTGTTGAGGTCTTAGGCCACTAAGTTTTTTTGTTTCAAACCAGCTCGCAACTTTCCAAGTATCTTCTCGATGGCATTCATTACAGTCCATTGCTGCCCATTTGCCCTTAAAGTTATGGACATCGTTTTTAATGTGACAGCTTTTACATGAAGCAACTGGTCCGAAGAATCTGGTGTCATTAGGGCGTATCGCTTTTTCTTTTCGTGTATCTGTGTGGCATTCAGAGCACTCTAATTTTGCGTGTTCCTTTGTTAGAGGCGATCCGGTCTTCGAATGGTCAAATACTTCGGTTTCAAACTGAACGGCGTCGTAGTCACGGCCCTGATGATCACTATGACAACCGATGCACGGCTGTGCAGTTAACTTATGAAACGATTTTGGCTTAGCCATGGATTGCCTGATGTCTTTGTGGCAATCCAGACATTTGCGATCTGGTACGCCTTTGCCAGCGGCATGGCAGCTTAGGCAGTCTGCATGCTCAAGGTCTTTGTGACCCTTCATCAATGGGCCAGGCGCCAGAAGTTTGTTCAAGATTCCCTGGGAGGAGGGTGCCGGAGCCTTCGCTCTTAATTGAGCTTGTCCATGCGCAGGTGTGAACGCAGAGCAAAGAGCTATGTAAATCGAAAAGATCAAACTAAGCATCCGCGACATTTAGAACCTCGTATTTGGCGGAGCTACGTCGCGCAGCGGTGTTAATTCACGACTACCAAATCGGTATCCGATCGTCAGCAAGCCGCTGACGATTGTTGTATTTTCGTCTTTTGCTAATTCAGCGCCAGCAGTGGCGAGCAGGGAACGTGTCGCATACAGTCCGAGATTTGATCCGAGGACGTATTGATTGCGGATTACCCCCGAGTCGCGCTGCTGTTTAGTTACTCGGAGATCGGCATCGATTAGCCATTTATCTGTGAACCAGTTGATCGTACTGGCTGCAAATAAATCTCGACTAATAAAGCTGCGGCGCGCTCCAAATAAAATGCTTGTGGCTACATGACCAGCGGCAAGTTTGGTGAAGTTTGCTCCGCCAGATACCTCATATTTACGCAATTTGTCACTCTCTCGCTCGCCAGCTAATAGATTTCCGTCCAGTCGTATAGTCTCATTCAAGCGATATTGGCAGGCAATTTTTGCTTGGGAGTAGGCGGTCGGGGGAAGGCGTTCTAAAATGTCCCGTTGATTGCGATATTCGATGAGATCAATGCGTGAAGAGATGAATCTCGTCGATAATTTCTCGTTAAAGCGTTTGTCAAACTCGAGCTTTGCATCTTCGATTCGAGCGGCTGGGGTGCCCTGGATGTTGAGGTAGGTCACCAACCTATTGTTGGCGCCAAGGTGCAAGAATCCTTGATTTATGAATGCGATGGTGGAGGTGGGCTGGTCGTCGAAATATTGCGGAGCGTAGACCAGCATATTGCTGAGGTATTTCCCTTCGTCCCAGGAGGATGCGTCATTCTGATATACATGGTAAATGCCAGTTTGATAGGCATTGGATCCTATATTTGCGGCGCGTTCCTCATTGATTTTTGGCCTATAGCCCGCAAATATCCCGACTTTATGATTAGTGGATAGATGAATGCCGCCTTCGAGTCCGTCGTTGTAGATGACGTTGTTTTCGGCGGGAAGAAAGCGGCCAACAGACCAATAAAGAGATTGCGATGTTCCGGGATCCCTAAGCACTAGTTGTCTTAAACGAGGAGTGTTCTTGCCGGTTAATTGCAGACGCTGCGTGTCGATTTTGTCAAAAAAATCCTGCCTGTCACGTAGATCAGCCGTGAATTGATACTGTTGGGAGCCGATCCGATTGACATCTAGAAAGGCTCGACCAGAAAATACGGCACGGTCATTGTCGGTTTTTAATTCACTCTCTCCCGTAATATCTTCACGGGCCAGATATCCACCGCTTAAAAGTGAGCCATGATATTCATACGAGAGACCCTCCCTAGCCACAAAAAGCGCCAAGATAAGAAATGGCCACGCTAATGTGGCGCGCCTTCGCGGCCGTCGCATCGACTCCGTGATAGGCAGGGATGAAATCCAATGCGGTCGCATCATTCCTTTCCGTGATCCTTCCGCAGCGGTTCACCAAACTTGCGATCGATGTTAATCCCGATATCTGTGAAGAA
The DNA here is from genome assembly GCA_903915625.1 of uncultured Pseudomonadota bacterium. Lineage (GTDB taxonomy): Bacteria > Bdellovibrionota_B > Oligoflexia > Oligoflexales > CAIYRB01 > CAIYRB01. Next base: position 52,314 of record CAIWTN010000146.1, read on the forward strand.
CTTAGTTTGCATCTCGGCCCCAATAAAAATGAAAAGATAATCATTTTTTATCGATTGCCGCTGACCTTTGATATTAATCTCTAGTCGATCTGCATGGATTTCTTCGACCTTAGTTTCGAACATGATTTTGACAGAGCCATCTTTTTCGGCTTTACGTACCTTTTCTTCGTTCTCAAAATTACACCGATCAAAACCTGGTGTTGCGGCGAGTAAAGTGACCGTGTTACCCAGGTGCTTTTTGCACAACATATCCACAGCCTCGGCTGCCGAATTGCCACTGCCAACAACCGAAATATGCTGGTTTTTATATTGATCGGGTTCAATCAGATTATAAGTTACTTTAGATAGGCCCTCACCGACCAGGCCAAGCCTTCGCGGTGTTCCTCGCACGCCAAGGGCAAGTATGACTCGCCTCGCGCTGAGGGGGCCAGCACTAGTCTTGAGGTGAAAGATGCCATCAATACGTTCCAAGGTTTCAAATTTTGTCTGTTCTTGAACCTTAAGTCCAGTCGACCTGCGAATCTCATCCCAGCGTTGCATTAACTCTTCTTTGCTAACTCGATGGCGTGGAAAACGCATGACGCCCACGATAGGGAGCTCTGCAGGTTGAGTCATGATGATTTTCTGGCGAGGAAAGTTAGCAATAGTACCACCAAAGCGCCCCTGTTCTATGCAGAGGTAATTTAGCCCGGCATGTTGTGCTGCCAGTCCGGCCGCAATACCGGCCGGTCCCGCTCCGATGACTATTAGGTCGAAGTCCGCAGGTGTTTGTGTCTTCCTTTTGAGTTGCTCTGCAGCATGCTCTACCGCCTTGCGCCCCTGCCTAACGGCATTGCGAATAAGCCCCATTCCGCCCAGTTCACCGGCGATGTAAAGGCCAGAAATATTGGTTTCATAATGGCTGGTAATCCGCGGTATGTCTTTGCCCCGCGTTTTAGTTCCGAAAACTAGGGAGATCGCGTCAAATGGGCAGGCTGCCTCACACTCGCCGTGGCCGACGCATTTTGTTGGTGCCACTAGTGCCGCACGGTGATTAATCAGCTGAAGAATTTCGCCCTCTGGGCACGCACGCACACAAGCACCGCAGCCAGCGCATAAATTGGGGTCGATGCTGGGATGCAGCGAGTACGGCTCTGCTTGGTTTTTTTCAATCGCGTCTTTTAAAACAATTGAGGCCCGAAGATTGGATTTCTTTCGCTTGGATAGAACGGCAAAAGTTAGGCCCAAGATGGCCGTGGCCATCAGGTAGGGTAGATTGTCCGCTGTCCAGTATGAAAGGGCAGGCCAATCCAATGCTCTCATCCTCCAAGGTCCGCGAACTATTTAACGCGGAAAAGAAGCTCTGCTACGATATGAATGATCGCCACCACGTACATAAATATCGCAAATGGCACGTGAAATGCATGCCAGTATCCCATTAAGCGTTTATATGCATCCAGTAATGCAAGTTTGCGCTGCATGACGCCGTATTCTTTTAACTTGCGACGAACCGCTCGAGATGTGTGATTGGGGACTGGTAATGGTTTCAAATAAAATTGAATATCACCGAGTATAGAATAAAGGAGGACAGCCGTTAGGCTTCGCGGAATCTCCTTCAGCGTATGGCCACCAAAAGCCATTCTTAGGGCCTCGCTTTTTGCTTGGGAAAGCATCGCTGCTGAGTAGGTCTGGGGTGCCACTTGTTGTAGCTTAACAAAGCCTTGATCGTAGGTGCGAAGTTGACCTTTCAAAGATCCTCGTTGCTGGAGAATTTGAGTATAGAAATAGCGACCGACGACACCGCTGATGGCGCTGATCATCATACTCCAGAAGCTGATTGCGACTAGGCCGTTGACGCGAAAATTCGAATGAAAAACGATTAAAGTAGGGCCAATTAAGCCACAAAATATGTGGAAATTTAACCATCCTGAAACGTTGCCTAGGTCTTTGATGGCCGGTATTTTCTTGCGCAGGATGTAGAGGTTGGTGAGGCAAATGACGCTAAAGCCGCCCCATCCTAACCAATAACGGAAATATTCGCCGCTGCGTGCATTATACCAAGGCCAGGCTGCCGTCAGCACAACCAGCAGAGTGAACCAAAATAAAACGTAAAGACGCGTGCCCAATCGATCACCTTGTTCTCAGCCAATGCTTGTCCCGGAGTATAACATGGTAAGAAGTGAAAAAACTTCTGTAAAATCGGATTGATCGGTAAAGCCCTCGTGGCATGCCTAAGCATGCGTTGGGAATGTAAAACTGGCTGGATGCCTAGCTTAATTGAGATTTTTTGGGGTCCGTATGACTATGTCGAGATTCTTTGGTTAAACATTTTCTGTCTTGGTGCCGATATGCCCATTGTATGTGGGCTAAGACTGGGCCAACCGTGTCAACCGCTCAGTAAACCACCTTAAAGGAGTAGATTCGATGAATGCCTTGCTGATCCGTTCGTTAGTTCTTAGCGGTGCCGTGGTTGGTGTACTCACAGCCGGAGGCTGCAGTTCATCTAGCGGTTCCTCACCGGCGCCGGCGTCTCCAACCACTCCAACCACGACGACAGCCGCCTTGTCGGCTGCTTTTGGCACCAATTGCAAATCTTGCCACGGCAAGGATGGCGCCACGAACTTTGGCTCAAAAGGTGCTCTCAAGGGCAGCACGGCCTTCACCACGGCGAGTTGGAAGGCGGCGGTCCGTAACGGTCAGGGCACGATGCCGGCCTTTGAAACCGCGGATTATTCCGATGTCGATATGAAAGCTGACTACAAAGTGTTAACCGGCAAGATCTGGCCGTAACGTCCACTCGTTATTTTTCGGCAATTAGGCCATGGCCAAAAGAAGGCGTGGCCTGATCGTCTAGAAGCTAAGCTCGCACGATTTTGCCCGTGCGAACGGCAGGTGCGAGGTTTTATTTTCGTGCCATTTAAAAGTTGGATCGGTGACCGACCAGCTAAGGCCGCCTGCATAGGCGTTGCCAAGCCAACTTGTGAGCATCTCGTGTACGCTTGCTCCGGTTAGGCCATTCAGAGGAAATTCACCCATCACCACTGGTTTATCGCCGATTCCTAAATCAGAGGGTGATCTGTGATACGGCCAATACTGATTCACCCAGTCGTAGATATGGAATTGATGGAAGTCCAAGTCTAAATTGCGCCAAGCATGTTTCCACTTAACTGCTGCAGCACCAACGGATACTAGCGCCTTGCTTTTGGCTCTCAAAGTAGAGCCGACTTCGGCGAGAAATGTTTGCATCTGCTCGTGACTCACGGTCTCAAGTCCGGCTATGGGATCGAAATCCGGATCCCCGTATAAACTTTTGCCCCTGATTGCCCACTCAGGCTCATTGATGAGGTCCCAGGCGATCAAGCGCTTCTTATTGGGGCTTGCTTCTGCTGCGGCAGCCATAGGTGCAATTACGTTATCCAAGAGAGCCTGCCGTTTCGCTGCATCGACGACTATGGGGCGAAGGCTCGGGATAACGCGAGCAGCAGCGCCTGAGGACGGTCTGAACGCATCAAACGAGAAAATTGTTAACATTAGGTACAAATCATTGCGCTCGGCCAACTCTAAGGCTGCGTTAAGGTCCGCAATAAAACTGCCCCCCAGACCCCTGGGAGTGCCGTTCGAATCTAAAATAACACCATCGCCTCGAAGATCGGGGAAGATCCACCAGCGTACTACGTTGGTGCCGTGTGCCTTCATATCAGCAAGCTCGTTGGCGATGGCTGGGGTGCCAGCCACGCCAGCACTACCCCATTGACTGCCGCCGCCAAAGTCGCTGCCGAAGTTGTGCCAAGCATAGTTTACGCCGTGCATAAAACGTCGTTTGCATTGCCAGGTGATGCCAGCCGGCACGGGACAAGTGTCGACATAGTTTGCGCACTCAGGGTGATCGGCAAGATATCGTTGATACCTCATTTGATGTTTGTAGCTAGCCGAATCGTGAGTTAACTGTGTTGAGTCTGATTCGTCGGAATTCTCTGCTTTTTTATTTTCGGAAACGCTTTCTTGAGGGCGCGTTTCTCCCCGATTGGCGGCGTTCTTTGGCCGTTGTCCAGAGCAGTTGATGACCATCATTCCTGCCACCCAAAGAGCAATCGTACCTAGTCTTGGACGAGTCATCATGGGTTCCTTTGGCTTGGGGCTTACCGTCTCTTAATCTTACGAGTCGCAATCTGTGCCTGCGGTTTCGGCACGGCAGCTGTCGCTATACGGAAAGCCAGTAACCTCTCTCACGGAGCTCGCCTGCATAGTGATCAATGCGGGCCCATTGGCGACCTCACTTGGTAACTTAGCGAGTGAGTGATATTGATAAAGTTTAAGCTGAATCTTCTAAAGATAGCATATTGCAAGTATGTAAATAAAGCTGCTGAATCCAGACAGCGATCGAGGGGATTTAAAATTGAGACAAATAATAATAGCAGTTCCCATTATTTTAGGGGTCTTAGGCTGCCGCTCGTTAGGATCTGAAGCCAGTGAGGTCAAGGTGGTGGGCGGCACCTTAGTTGATGCAGGCGATGAGGTTGCTCATTCGACAGTCGGACTCGTTTGGGACAACGAGAATAATAAGACAAATGGCTGTAGCGGAGTCTTAATCAGCAAGCGGTTGGTGTTAACCGCTGCACATTGTTTTACCGCTGCGGGTAATGTAGAGCATTTGGCTATTACCTTCGGTCTGCAACGAGACAAGGATCATAGTGTCCAAATTGCTGCGAGTAATTTTCTTCTGTATGGCCAGGATCATGGCAAGAGCTTAGATGATCGCTCGATTGATCAGGATGATATTGCCATCGTTACTCTTAGTGCAGACGCGCCTCAGGATTATGCAGCGGTAGATCTGATTACTCCAAATACCGAGATTAATGCCGGCGATCTATTGACTATCGCTGGATTTGGTTCAACTGGTGCTGATGTCAAAGATGCCGGTGTTTTGCGAATGGCAAAGTTGACTGTGAGCGCGATCATGGATGAAGAGCACTTCATTCGCTTCGTAGAACATGCGTTCTCAACTGAATTCAAAGGCTCATGTTTCGGTGATTCCGGCGGGCCTGCCTTCCTCAAAGTCGATGGTCGTTCGGTAGTGGCTGGAATTGCCCATGGCGGCGATTATCGCTGCCGTGAACGTAGCTTGTACATGGATGTCAGGCCTTACAGTGCTTGGATTAAAACAAAAATTACAGGTACTTAGATTGATTTTCGGCGACCTTGAACCCGCTTCAGGGCTGTAATCTGGTAAAAAGCTCAACTCCGACATCAATCTGCCCGATAACTCTAAAGATGGCCGTTCGACGGACTGAGACTGAAAGGGGCGATGCTTGAGCTTTAAGCACTTTACGGAGCTGCACAAAGAGACCGTACGCAATGTGATAAATCCCGCTCGCCGGCAGATTTCTTTGGGTGAGATGATTCACGATGCTGATATTCGCGAGTCTTTGTCTACTCGTAAAAAAGTTCTGGTTCTGAGCAAAGCTACTCGTGCCAGCCAAGGCGAGCTTGAGTACATTGGCTCCGGATATTTGTTGCATTGTCGTGCAAGCAAACTGTCGATTAGTAACAATCAATCAATCGTAATAGTTTTTGGTGTCGGCAAGCGCGAGTACTTTGTTCAAGTGCGCACTAAGGAAGTATTCGCGGACAGGATCTCGCTAGCCCCGATAAACCCTCGATTTTATAATCGAATCGGTTTGAACAGTATGGCTAATCTCTGGTTTCTCGAGCCTAACCAAATTGATCAACTGGCTGCGGGCAATTACATGGTTAAGCGATACGAATTGCTTTACGATGAAAAGCGTAAAATAAATTACTTTGCACGTGACTCCGTAAGAGGCTTATCTCCAGGCCAAGATATGTTGAATTTCTCACAGGAATCTGTGATGTCAGCATCGATTGTAGATCTATCGCGTGGTGGTTGTGCTTTTTCTGTAACAAAAGTCGCTGACCCTGCGGCAGCTATCGGCTCTGTGGGATTCATGGAGACATCAGTCAGATGGGGTAAGAAACAAGGGAACTACTCTTGTTTTGTAGTCATTAAGTCAGCGGAGTTTGATGCTGAGGGTGTGCGCCTTCGCTGTTCGTTTTTAGAACCGTTGACCATGCTACCCACCGCCCTTGCTGATGCATCAAAGGAATACGATTTAGAAGCCAGTGGCGCGAAGGAACTGATTATCAACGGCCGCACTCATCCAGCGGATGGTTCTGTGCGTCGAAAAATGCCTTTAGGCGAAAATCTTATCACTGTGGTTTGGCCTGATGGTCGGACGCAGGTGCAGCGCCTGAGCTTAACTGAAAAAACCGAGCGGACTGTCAATTTGCTGGCAACCGACCTAGTTAAAACCGCCTAGGGTACTCAGTTTTTCCGATTCTTACGTCCTTCTGATGCGACCTGCGGTGCGCCATGTCCCCTTCGACCAAGAAATAAAGTGTGCCAGCTTCCTTTCATACCATTGGATTTTGTGCGACTAACCGTGACCTCAAAGCCAACCTTGCCCATGAGTTTGGCAAAGGCAGGAGACGCTGCGGCGGACCAAAATACAACGCATCCACCCGGCCGCAGTGCTCCATACACTTGATGTAGACCAACGTCATCGTATAGGTCGCTATTGCCTTCGGTGCTCAGAGCCCTCGGTCCGTTGTCGACGTCGAGCAGGATTGTGTCATAACCAATACGTTCGGCGCTGATCAAAGACATGACATCTTTATTCACGAGGCGAACTCGGCGGTCTGCTAGTGCATCTGATGCTAGCGGAAGGTCGGGATTTCGATTCCAATCTATGACTGCTTGCATTAGCTCTGCGACTGCAATGCTGGCCGTGTCGGGTGCAAACTTAAGCGCTGCTTTTAAGGTATAGCCAAAACCGAGTCCACCTATGAGTATGCGCGGCTTCGCCTGCGGCTTGAGATGCCCGCAGCCTATCTCTGCCATGCGTTCTTCGCTCGAGTGCTGCCGTGTCGACATGAGCTCGATACCACCTACACGGATTGAGTAATCACCATCGTGCTCGTATAGAGACATGACACTGCCATCAGGTGTCTGCGATTCACTTATCAGATTCCATTTTTTCATTATCAGTCTCCGTACTGCATTCGAAGTTATTTTGTTTGGATTCAAAGTCGTAAGGACAATGCTTGCAGCCGTTCTTGCAGCAGTGGCCCCGCGCGAGGTGGTATTCTCTCGTCAGCACCATGAGGCCGTTCTCGTTCCAGTAAAAATCGATTCCTTCATTTAGCATAGTCGTCGGAACTTTTTTTAAGGAGTTATTTTACCAGGCGTAACGATTGACGAGTTTTGTATCAACAGGAAATGGTATACTCGCAGGATGAGGATCTTGCAGTTGCCTTTGTAAACTAAATGGCGTGTCCTTGATGTTGGAGTTGTAAGCCATCACCATCAATTGCTCCAAATTAATGACATCGGCACAGTTGTATGCCAGCAATGTCTCTAAAGCTGCCTCGTTCTTTTTATTTTTGAATTCATGCCATAATTTAACCGCGAAAAAACCATTCACCGAACGTAGATCGCCGCGATCAATGCCGAGTCGTCGTTCGACTTCTTTTAACCCACCTGAGTATCCAAGGCGTTTCATCACGTATCGCAAATCGATGTGTGCTTGCGGTAACTCGATGTTAAAATAGCGTCTGATAAATGGGGCATCAAATGTTTTGCCGTTGAAAGTCACCAGTAGTTTATAATTCTCGATGTCGGATTTAAATGCCTGAAGATTGCGTCCGTTGACGTAGGTTTTAACCTCGGCGCCGTCGTACAGCGCAATCGTCGTAATTTCGTCATTACTCTTATCAAGGCCAGTGGTTTCGATGTCGACATAGGCTACCGAGTCCTGAAAGTCGCCGAACAAGCGCCAATGCTGGTCAGGCTTTAGGTGCTTGGCAAAAAACGCTGGATCTCGGTGTTCCAGATGATG
>CAIWTN010000147.1 GCA_903915625.1 uncultured Pseudomonadota bacterium
ATGATCCAGCGCCAAAACCAGGGAATATAGACGATATCGTCGCCGCGACTTATGGCGTGGACGATCGCATTCCCGACTGCTTCGGGACTAGCCCAAAGTGGGCCCTTTTTAAACGTGCTGGTCATCGGTGTGTCGACAAAACCCAGGCGTAAATCTACGACACGGACGCCGGATGAACATAGCCGGTTGCGTAGTCCACTGAGAAAAATAGAGAGCGCACCTTTTGCCGTACCGTACACGTAATTGGTCTTGCGACCGCGGTCACCGGCTACTGAAGTGATCACGGCAATGGTGCCGGATTTTTTAAGCTCAAAATTATTTGCGAGTAGCGTGAGTAGAGATACTTGGCTGAGAAAATTGGTGCTCAGGATTTCATGTGTTTGGGAGAAAGAATTCTGAGCGTCGGCCTGGGTGCCGAGTTCGCCATGAGCTATCAGCACGGTGTCTAGGCCGCCGAGCGTCGCCTCGGCCGTTGCTATGATCTCTGCATGCCGACTTGTCTCGGTTAGATCACAAGCTAAGCTAAATACTGGAGCTTTGGTGCGGACCTTTAGGTCGAGCTCTGTTGCGGTAAGTTTCGCGGGATCTCGACCAACCAAATAGAGGGCGTGGCCCTGCTCCGCATAGATCCGGCATACGGCTCTGGCTATCGCAGAGTTGGCGCCTAAAATAAGTATTTTTTTCATGCCGACTCCATCACGCGGCGCCAGAAGCTAGAGGAAAATCTGGGGTCCACATATTTGGAAAATTCCCCCCACCGGGGGAAGAAGTGTTTAAATGACGAGCCACTCATTCGGGCGTCTTTCGCCGGATAGACGCTACCCCGTGCGCGTAACGTGATGGCGTCCAGCCTCTCGAATAGGCGCAGCACATTCTCTCCGGAGTTCGGGAAATCTAGAGCTAGCGTCACTCCGGGTCTGGCAAAGGACAGCATGCCCAGTGAAGGCCGGCTGCCAAATGTTTTCAGAACCGCGAGAAAAGATCCTAGTCCTGCCTTTGCAATCTCAGTGAGGATCTCGCGGATGGCAGCTGTACCCTCACTAAAAGGCACGACGCATTGATACTGATAAAATCCTGGTTTGCCGTAAATTCTGTTCCATTCGTAGACAGCATCAAGTGGGTAGAAGAACGGGTCGTAGTGTACGGTTGATGCGACGCGCGGCTGTCTTTGCTTGTTGTAGTAAGCAAAATTAAATGCTCGCACGGACCAAGGATTTATCGTGAAAGCAGGCAGATCGAAAGGCACTCGAGATTTGCGCGATGAAGCTACCGGGGGTGACCCGATGTCTGGTGCCGCGTGATTGCCGCGAATGAAGAGACCGCGTCCCAGAGACGATTTTTGCGCCAGACAATCAATCCACGACACCGTGTAGGCGTAGTCTCGTTCGGATCCAGATGAGAGAGAGAAAAATTCGTCAAGATTTCCAAACTTGATTACTTCTTGCGTTATGGCAGGGTTTGCAACCGGTTTAAGTTGAAACTCAGCCCACGTGATTAGGCCTGTTAAACCCAGGCCACCTATGGTGGCCAGAAACAAGTCGACATTCACCATGTTTGAGCAGATGACGCGACTGCCGTCCGATCTTAGCAGTTCAAAGCGGCGCACGGCGTGAGCGAATGTGCCATCACAGTGATGGTTTTTACCGTGGACGTCATTAGCGACGGCACCACCGATTGTGACGAATTTGGTCCCTGGTGTCACCGGCAAGAACCAGCCTTGAGGCACGATAAGCGCGAGAATCTCGGCCAGAGAAACCCCTGCCTCGCAGGTGATTAAACCCGAAGTTTTGTCGAAGGCGATGAAGCGGTCTAGGCCCCGCGTGAGTAGAAGGGTATGGCCGTCGTTCAGGCAGCTGTCCCCGTAGCTCCGACCGAGTCCGTAGGGAAGCACTTTGTTTGAGATGTCGATGGGCAGCGCTAGCGGCGCGTCCCTCCAGGTGAGTGGTGCTGCTTCTTGTTGATTTGGCCGTGGCACGCGCCCCCAGCTTTCAAACTTAGTCATCGTGGTCTCTCAAATCGCCAAAGCCAAGATGCCCGCAATCAATATCGCTACGATCCAGCTGTCTCTATCTCTCACAGCAAATACGACCGGATCTTCATGAAGCTCACCGCGATGAGCGAGAAGCCAAACGCGGGAGGACCAGTAAAGAAGAATAGGTGCGAGCAGCCACAGGTAGTCTGGTCGCGAATATAGTGCGGCCACCTCGTGGCCGTTTAGATATAAAACGCAGATTAAAATGGCCAAAAACGAGCTTGCCACCCCAGTGACGAAGACGGCCATTTTGTCGTTAAACGAGTAGCCGCGGCCTTCGACGTGGTGACTGCCCTTGCCGCGTAGAAGTTCCGTGTAGCGCTTGACCATCGCTAGGCCGAAAAAGAAGAAGATAGAAAAGGACAGCAGCCACTGCGACACCGGAGTATTTGCAGCGGAGCCACCTGCTAAAATTCGCAGCGTATAAAAACCAGCCAAGGTCACCGTATCGATCAGGGCGAGTTCTTTGAGCCGCCACGAATAGGCGACGTTTAGGAGGAAGTACATACCGAGATAAGCTTGTGTTTGTGCACTAAGTGGCAGCGAAACCAGTGCTGAACCCGCTAAGAGTAGCGGCATCAGCAAGAAGCCGGTTTTAAGGGGTAGATCGCCGCGGGCAAACGGCCTGCGGTTTTTGGAGTGATGGGCGCGGTCGGCATCCACATCCAGCATGTCGTTCATCACGTAGACGGCAGACGCTAAGAGAGAAAAGGCAGCTGCGGTAATCAAGGCGCCGCGCCAGCGCAGTTTGTCGAGGAAGTGATGACCAGCAAGGAGCGGCAAGAAGACGAGCGAGTTTTTCGACCACTGAAATATCCGCATTTGTTTCAGGATCGTTTTAAGCCCATGAGCTTTGCTTTGGATGATTTCATGATCGACACCTAAGCGACGGAGATCTCGCGCGACGCTGGGTGCGGGATTGATTGCGATAGCTTTTGCACTGTGTTGCCAAAGCACGAGATCACTACGCGAGTCGCCAATATAAACGAAGGGTTTATCGCCCAGTCGAGATAGTATGGCGTCGAGTTTCTGTTGTCCCTTCAAGTTGATGACACTGGTCGCAATGACACCGTCGAAGCAGCCTAAATGCTCGGCGATACTGTGGACCACACTTTCGTGGGAGGCAGAGGCCAGAATGACCTTTTGGCCTTTATTGTGCGCATGTTCTATCATTTCTAGAACATTTTGGTGGTACGGAAGGCGTGTAGGGTCTACCGATGTATTGTTGGCTAATTTTTGCTTAAAGCGCGCGCGACCACTGAGCAGCCAAAAAAACAGCCGCGGAATTTTTTGCGGACTTGACTTAAATAGCCGAAGAATCTGCTCAAACAGTAGATCAGTGCGCACCAGCGTATCGTCAAGGTCCACAACGAGTGTCGTTGTGGGCGCGTCGGCAATTGATATAGGAGCTGTGGCTGCAAAGCCGAGTTTTTGCGCGAGCAATTTAGGTGAACCCCTAGAGTGAGAGGCCGGTAGGTATTAATTAAATTATACACTTGATCATGGGGTCAGGCACTTACGCCAAGTTGCTGAAATCTCGAAATCGCTGATTTTGAATATATGGGGTCAGGCACTTAGGCTAAGTTAGCGAAATCCCCGCCACTGTCCTCATATATTCTCATATTGGCCTGCCCTCGCTCTCACGAAACAAACTAAGTCGCCCGCTATGTCCGTCCATGTCGTTGGTATTTCAAAAGGCGCGGCGCTAGTTTCAGTCCATGCCGAGATCAAGACGAAACATCATTGCTGGCGCGCCCTACCATGTTCTGAACAGGTCTAATGGACGCTTTGCTATCTTCGGTAGCGACGACAGTTATCGCAAGTTTTGTCGCTTGCTCGATTTGGCTGCGGCTAAGTACGAGATGCGCATCGTCGCCTTCTGCATCATGCCCAATCATTGGCATATGATACTGAGGCCAAATAACGCAAAGCAGCTCTCACAGTTTATGTTTTGGCTTTGCAATACTCACACTCGCAGATATCACGTAGCGCATGAGACCGTTGGTCAAGGACCCGTGTATCAGGGCCGGTATAAGGCAATATTATTAGCTGACGACCGGCAACTGTGGACGGCTTTGCGTTACGTGGAAAGAAACGCGCTGACCGCTAAATTGACGACTTCGGCTGCGGCCTGGCCATGGTGCTCGGCCTCCGCAGTAGGTCAACGGCTGGTTAACCTAAATTTTGAGCCATGCCAGATGGCAGCCGATTGGCAACTAAGTTTGGACACACCGATGACGGCGTCGGAATTAGATAAGTCGATGAGTTAGTGGGAGTGCCTGACCCCCTCAATTCTTTCGTCTAGGTCGAAATCATCGCCATCGATTACGGGCACAGCCTTAGCCTTTTCGAGCCATTCGAGTTGTGCTTTCTGCGTGGTTATCTTGTCTGTGTTGGGGCGAAACTCAAGAATCCGCGCCATCGTGACATAACCTACGGATGATTTGGGCCATTTTTCTGTCAGCGAGCGTGCCAGGCGCTCGCCTTCGGTGACGTCTCCAGCAAGGCAGTATAGTTCGGCAAGGTCGGCGGTGAAGGCGCAGACATTTGTCGGGTCCTCGTCGGTAAACTGCGCGAGGTACTCTTTAATAAATTTGATGCCTTTCTCTGCATAGGTCTTGTCACCTTGTGCCGCATTGACAAGTTCTGTGGAAAGATCGAACACCCAATTAGAGAAGAATTGATCGCCGTCAACAACTTCGTCAATAGCATTGGGAAGACGCATTTCCGCAGTGAAAACTGTCGTGAAAAATTCCCAGGCTGCTAACCAGTGGGTGCAAGCCTTGGAGCTGTCGCCGGGATATCTGTATCCAAGTTCCATGAGATTGTTGATGGACTGATACACCCCAGCTTCGATGCTTTGATGATGTGATTGGGCATTGTTAGTCGCAATTATGTCGGCCTTACCGAGGCAGCATTTTTTGTATTTCTTGCCGCTACCACATGGACAAGGGTCGTTGCGTCCAACATCCCGATTCTCGTTGATGTGAGGTATAGCGGGCGCTGCCACCTCCCTCGTGGTGGATTTTATAGGGGGCTCGTACTCAGGTGATACTGGTATTTCGGGAATAATCTTCTTGGGATTGGGCTTTGGTTGATTCTCGAGCCAGAAACTCCACCACTCCATTTCCTCGATTGGATCGTCGATCAAATCATATAAGCCATCAGCCTGAAATGCTTCCAGAACCTGGTCAGGATTTTCGGCTAAATTCTCTTCAGCCTCAGCAAGAGAGATTACCGAGCTGTCGACGTAACCACCGGCAAAGGCATTTCTGATTTCGGTCAGGAGTTCGGTGCCATGAATGGTCACGCTGTCGCAGATTAGACTGGTTAATACCACATACGACTTGTCCTGATGGAGGTCGGAAAAAAATTGTTTGAATGCCAAGATGAGATCATTGCGGCTGATCAGTTTATTTTTAAAAAGTAACAGGTAGGTGGTGATGGCAGCACTGCGGACGTAACCATCTAGCGCTTTGTTTAGTGCGACTTTGTTCAGAGCTGCGAAGTCGCCGTTAAAAGTTGAGGCAAGGTATTTGGGGAGTCCATCGCTTACCATGTCTGCAAATAATTTGTCGGTGACTTCTTCCGGTAGGGAGCAGACATCAATGAACGAATTGAATGCCTCTTGAGCTCTCAATTTAGATAGAAGATAAATGGCAATAGTGAATGACTGCCAGTCGTCGTCTGTGATTGTCGGCGACGCGGCTGCGACGGTTTCCACTAATATAGTTAACAAGTGCGGACGCAATGATTCGCCGAGATTGACAGCTGTCTCAATTGCTTCGCGGGGGAACGAGCCGTTGAAGGTTTTCAGGGCTTTGAGCGCGGTTTCGATTTCTTTTTGGGATGCTAATTCGTTCATAGTAATTCTCTTACATGGTTGAAACTCAGCCGGTCGCGACAGCTTATAGCTCAAGTTTCCCGTGGGGTCAGGTACTTATGCCCATGGGGTCGGGCACTCACGCTAAGTCGCTGAAAGCTTTTGATTTGTTCCCATGGGGTCGGGCACTCGCGTTAAGCTGCGGAAAGGTTGTGGTTTTTTTGTGACCGCAACTTGTGGCGCGCTAGTAATTTAGATGGGTTGGCGGCAGTGCCTGACCCCCCGCGAGTCGTATGATTCAACAGACGAAAAATGCCGATCATCGTATTATGGATAATACGCTTGGCGTTGTCTTTGCTGTGGTTAAAATCTTGGGTCTGGGTGATTTTTGATGGCAGATCAGGATCTTATTGATTGTTGTGACCGCAACTTGTGGCACGCTAGTGATTTAGATGGGCTGGCGCCAGTGCCTGGCCCCTCACCGTCCGTTTTAAATTCCGTGATCATTCGAATGTCCGCGGCTCTCTTTGCCTTTTTGGTTTTTGAACTTTTGACTTTGTATGCCCGTATTGAAGGACTCACGATCGGGTCAGCATTGCTCCCCGCAATTTTGTCA
>CAIWTN010000148.1 GCA_903915625.1 uncultured Pseudomonadota bacterium
CCTCATGCACGGAATCTCAACCCCAAGCTACCTCTCCAGGTCAGAATGGTGGCGCCGATAGTCCCGCCTTTCAGCCTGATCACTCTGTATCGTCTAGTGCTCCAGTTACTTCCCCGTCACCCCAAAATGATTCTCGCAACGAAGTTTCCGGGCTTTTGGCACTCATCGATGCTGACTTACCCGCATGCGATCGCAGTCACCAAGGTCAAACTGTGTTCCTGCGCAATACCAAAACCTTCAAGAACTGCAGCGAGGCCAAATGGGAAGATCTAGATTTGCGTGGACCATCGGGTACACCGGGTGACGCAGGCCCAAAGGGTGACAAAGGGGATCAGGGCCTTGTCGGCCCCATGGGTGCAACCGGTCTAATGGGGCCAACAGGTCCAGCAGGAGTCCAGGGAATACCGGGCTTAAATGGTACCAACGGCGCAATAGGAGCGCAAGGAGCCCAAGGTACACCCGGCACAGCAGGAGCTAATGGTCTGCCAGGTCCACAAGGGATTGCAGGATTGAAAGGTGACAAGGGTGATCCCGGTGACCGCATTGTGGGTGGCTCGTTAAAAGCTCCAGACGGATCGACCGTGGGGCAGGTTGTCGATGTGTACACTGAGTACAGTGCTGACGGCAAAGTACAGGCAGAATATTTTCTGGTGAGTAATGGCTCACATAAAACGCTCTACTCCAAAAGCAACAACCTGAGCCCACATACAAGTGACGGTAAATATTTCCGTTCGTGGAGCACTCACGGAGGTTTAGTCCGGGCCCAGCTGCCAACGACAGCGTTTATTTATACTTCGTCTGACTGCAGTGGCACGGCTTACGTAGTCGCATCTACAAACGGCACTTACAAAAACTGTGCAGGGTATGGCTGTAACTGGGACGTTAATAATTCAGCCTGGATCGCTTCTACTTTTGCCGGACAGCACATGCTTTATAGCTATAACAGTACGGATGATTTTATTATCGATAACGATTGCGCCAGTGGGAGTGTGTCAGGATCTCAGTTTAGAAGTGCCAGTTCCACGGGTAGTTGCAGCCAAATTTGCAGCTATAACAGTACTTCATGGTGTTATCAGAACCCAGTTCCAGCCAATGCCAGTGGCTGCCCCTTCACAAGGGTTGGCAAAGAGTTTCCCGACAGCATTAGCACTGGGTGGACTATTACAGCGCAATGAGCAAAAGACACGCTATCTATATCGACTAATTAATTAATAATATTGATCATTTAATGGAAATCCCGGGCACAAGACCGAATCCTTCAGGTATCCCAGATGTCCCTATCTGACACACCACTATCCGATCAGTGAGTCAGTAACGGGTGGCGTTTGACATCAGGGACCTTATGCACCCGCGGAGGTTAGTAATGGAAACACCAAATAACAAATCAGCAGCAATCGTCCTTGGCCTCGGTGCCGCATTTGCTGCAAAAGGGCGACTGTTGACCAGCGCCGTAACTGAGCACTCCGGTCAAATCTCTCATTTTGCCGAGACGGCGATCGAACGAGCGCCACATAATGCTCCTCACTTTGAAAACCACGTCACATCAAGATCTGAGAATGTATTGGTGCGAAATAGCTCGCGAATAACCGCAAGCGTTACAAGAGCCGCAATAACACCTTGGAAATCGCTCGCGGGAGACCACAAACCTCTGACTGTTAACCATACAGAGCAGGTTGAGCAAGTTAAGGAACATCGGCCACAGCTTCCTGTTTATGTAGACTTGCGACACTATGATAATCCGGTCCAAAATCAGGGCGACCAAGGTTCATGCTCCGCCTTCGCCACGGTCGCAGCTATGGAAAATTACTTGAATCGCAAAATCGGAATGAAGGTGAAATTATCTGAGAGTAGCCTATGGTCGAGGTACAAGACACCCAGTGTTGATGATGCAATTACTGCTGCTAAAGGCGACCAATCACACTACGTCAGAATTATTTCTCTCGATGGAAAAAAATTAGGCGGATCATACATGGGTGCTTTGATCCGCGAAACTGGTGAACGCCAATCTCTCGACGGAACGCAGGAAATACTAAAGCCTATTTCGGTTGGTAATCCAGTGATACTCGTGACTGAAGTTAATTCCAGCCTAGAAAAATCGACAAATGGATGGATTTCCGCAGATGGTCCGCATACGGATGATTCGCACGCAATGACTATTGTTGGTTATAGGCTTTTCCTGGAAGATCACCGCAAGGATTACTTCATCGTACGTAATTCATGGGGTCAGAAATGGGGTGACCATGGCTATGGCTATCTACCAATACAATACTGCACATTGCACCGGTGCGTAGCGTACGAAATAAAGAATGTCGAAGTGATTGATGTAGGGAATCAAGACGGAAAGAATTTGAGCGGGGTGTCTGCAAGCACCAACAAAGAGAGACGCTGATGAGTCCAATTTAAAGCACTTAGTGCGTATCGGAGCAAGTAAACACATCAAGATGTCAGTGGCCACCGCCACGTAAAAAAACAATCAGACCAGGGAATTAACAAATGTCAGAAGATCTCAAAAATTCAATGCTAAAGAACCTATTAGATGGCCGAGTGTCAGACCAGAAGAAAGGTCCTAGTTTGGTTCAGTACAGTGGCAAGAAATTGGGTCGAAGATTTAACTGGATTGGTGACACTGTCACCATCGGCAGAGGTGACGGTGCTGAATTTAAAATTGACGAGGATTCGTTATCGCCTGTCCACTCTATATTAACGAAAGGACCGGAAGGTTACTTTATCCTAGACCTTAATAGCACTAGAGGGACGTTTATTGGAGACTCGCGTGTCGTGGTCAAGCAACAGATTCATGACGGCGACATCTTGCTTCTTGGTGACGTATACATAAAATTCTTTGCAGGCTTATGATTCAAAAAATGGCTGGCAGAAATGAAAATTAGAGCAAATTGTGGATCTTCATAAATTTTATGAAAGGTTGCCTATGAGATGCTTCATTTTGTTAGTCACAATCATTGCTGGCTGCGGTCGTAACTCCGAAAAATCTGGCGTCCTATCCCTAGATTTATCCAGTTTAAAGAACCTGCTGACAAAAGCTGACCTTGACCCAGGATCCTTTGTAACTCCAATGACAAAGGATGATGTTGCTGCAAGGATGGCAAACATGACCGATCTCTATGCAAACGAGCCTAATACTGGCGGAGCAGATAGCTGCATTATCACTAGCGCTAAGGACATCAAGGTTACCCTGGGAAGCGACTATATGATGGCAGAAGGAGAAGGCCCTTTATCGGCATGCGGATCCAGCCCGAACGACGATGCCGTGGGTGGGGATTATAAAATTATAGCTTTGAAAGCATGTGCGGGTGGTAATTTTTCTATTTATGCCGGTAAAACATTCTTGGAAATCTTTAACATGGATCAGTCAGCTTGTGACGGCGTCACCAACAAGATAGCGATGGTCCAGCACATAGTTGACACTGATGAGACTTTTGAGTCGGGAGGTCAATCGTATACAGGTCGCTACCGTACAATCAGCTACCTTGGCACCTCTGAGATAGCTCCTTACTCGATGACTCTAAATGGCAATCAATACGTTAGCGACAACTTGATCAGTCTGACCAAGCGCACCGTTCTAAAAAGCGACGTAGCCGAATTTGTTGGCAAGACCGGGCTTTACGAAAAGCTAGTCGATCGCAATGTACATATTGAAGCGAGTGGTAGGCCGAAATTCAACAGTTCCGGGAAAGTTGACATCACTGTCAACGAGTGGACAGGCAGTGCAAGTTTTCTCGGTAAAGATACAAATCCTATGTGGCAGATGGTCAAAGGGGCCGAGATTTTGTCAGGGACATACGCGGGGATCGGCAATAGTTCGTCAACAGCTAAATAGCTTAATTAGGGCTGGTCGGTATTGAAAAGGGTGTTCAAGGATTATCAGCAACGTAGTTCTCTCGTTGCAGCGAAGGTCTTTGCCCATTCTTCATGAAAAAAGGGGGGGCGGCCGAGACAAAGTGGCCGCACAAAGCCAAGGCAGGTCAATCAGTGAATTAATCAATTATACCCCAGTCATTTCGGGAATTTGCAACTCACCGGGTTAAGTAAAGCTCATATCATTCCGACACGGGCACCTATGACGGCCACTTACTAAACACAAGACCACCACCGGAACACGCTCAGATGAGTGACAAACGCCCAACCATTGCTGAGTTAATCGATTACGAGATGCTGCTCCTTGACGAGGAGACTCCTCCGACAGAGGCAGTACTTACTCGCGACCGCGTCATCAGGGAGCACTTAGCACCCGGGATCTCGCAGCGTTGGCAGGTACTGCATGCGTGGATGACGGTGCTCAAGCAAGCTGACGGACGAAGGCTACCTGGAAGGGCATGTGAGACCTATCTGACGTACGCACATCTTGCGACCCTAGCGGCAGCATTGATGGCCGGCACAGGAGTGGCGCGAATGATTCTGCACAGTGGCACAGAGTCGAAGATTGATATCTTTCATTGGCTATTAATATTTGGGCTGCTGCCACTAGTCCTGACTGTTGTCGGCGGGGCCGTTGTCTTGCTGTCATTAATTGGCCGCAGTCGTCCCTCGGCAAATGCTAGCTGGCAAGGTCCGTTAGCGCGGATAATGGGCGACAGGTTCCTTTCGCTGCTACAGCGTCACGCCCCGAGAGCATTAGCAAAATCTTGGATAATGACACTCGGGCGAATACGCAAACTGTACCTGCCTCTGCTAAGAGCTCAGGCATTTCAGCTCTTGCAGGTATTTGGCATCGGATTCTACGGCGGAGCTTTGGTCTATCTGCTGATTCGCGCCATGTTCACTTACATGACCTTTGAATGGGGTACCACCGTAGTCAACGACATGGGGTTCATCCGGTCACTCATTCACATCAGCGCCCTGCCATACGCTTGGCTTGTAGGCGCACCCTCGGACAACCTCATCACTGCCACAAGAATTGGCGCTCTCGCAGCGACCGACTCGATTACCAGTGGCTCAGTTGATAGTCGGACATGGTGGACCTTTCTAGCCGCATCACTTGTCACCTACGGGCTGCTGCCGCGTGTGCTCATGCTTGTGGCCGGCAACCTCGCTGTACGCCACTACCTAGCCGGACTGACCTTTGACGATCACGCAAGCGTTAGTCTGGCTCGCCGCCTTGCCCGAGAGTCTGACGGCACCTTAACGGATCATTCTGTATCTAGGAGCATCACCCTTTTTTGGAAAAGACGCACAGCACCAGTCCCCGCCAAACCACGTGTGCCTTGTATCATCGTGTCATGGCGAGACGTTCCGATGACCAGGGACGAAATAACTATGCATGTAGCCCTACCCTACCACCTTGCTCCAACTTCAGTCCTTGCTATTTCCGGCACTGCCACCGACAGATCAGCCCTGCAGACTGCACTTTCAGGGCCAG
Source organism: uncultured Pseudomonadota bacterium (assembly GCA_903915625.1). Lineage (GTDB taxonomy): Bacteria > Bdellovibrionota_B > Oligoflexia > Oligoflexales > CAIYRB01 > CAIYRB01. The sequence continues at coordinate 5,378 of CAIWTN010000148.1, forward strand.
AAGCACCGCAGCTAATGGTGGTGATACTGGATCACTGGGAACGCCCGAATCCCGCCCTAAGCAAGGTCATTGCTGCTATGCGGTCGGTAGTCAACGACCGGCTGACCATCCTGTATGCCCCGATAGTCGAAGACCCGTTACCCAGATTAAATAGGCCCAGTGAGCTTCTGCCTTGGCAGAGTGTCATACAGCAACAAGGGGACCCACACTCGGGACTTCTTAGCGACTATGGAGGTCGCTATGCCTAATCCTGGAGCACCATCTATTGCATTTATCGGCCAAAGCGATGCGGCTAAAGCACGCTTTGTAGCGTTACTAAAAGCAGACGATTCAGTCGACCAGTCAGAATCATGGCCGCCGCGCTCATCAGCCAACTCGCACGCCATCGACCATAGCGACCACTCGACTTTAACACTCATCGACCTACCAGCTTTATCACAGTCTCCAGAAGTGGTGGAGTGGCTTAACGCCCCAAACCTCGGTGGCCTAGCAAAGGGATCAAGACTAAGTCAATTTCTCGCCTCACGCGGGGCTTCCTTAGATTTTGCAGCAGAGTGTGGCGCGATGCAACAAGCTGAATCAGCCACTGCCGTATTTTACGTTGTGGATGGTAATAGACCTTACCGAAAGCATGTCGTCAGTGATCTGCAGTTATTAAGCTTCATGTCGCGGCCAATTGTGGTTGTCATTACCTATGACCAACTAGATCATCGGGCGGAAACTGTCCCACAGCAAGTCAGCCTCTGGGCCGCAGCTATTGCAGATTTCAGCCTTCCAACAATCAAGGTCGATCTCAGTGATGGCAGAATGCAGGCGAGGCAGTCACTCCTTACACAGATTGGTGCCGACGTCCCGGTTCTGGGACCAATGTTCACATCGCTAGCGAATGCAGAAAATCAAAGAAACAAGCAGCAAATTGAGACAGCCGCAGCAATCCTAGCTGAACTAATACACACCGCTACAAATTACAAAGTGACGGAACCGATCAAAGATCGTGACGCCACGCTCCTGTTACTTCCTGGGTCAAAGGCAGCTCTCACCGATCGCCTCCGTTTAAAACTTGAAGCTGACCTTCGCAAAATGGAACTAGATGCATGGCGGCAGATCATGCAAGTTTTCGGTTTCAGAACCATAGCTGGGGTTGAGAGCGACACGACACCTCCTTATTCCACCTTGGTCAGCGACCTCTTCTCCGAAGAAACTTGGACACTCCTTGGTCTAAGCGCCACACAACTCGTCACGCTCACTGCCGCAGCTGGTGGCGCCACGGGCGCAGCAATCGACGCTAGCGTTGGCGGAGCAAGCTTCATGATGGGGTCCGTCATCGGCATTGTTGGCGGAGCTATCGCCGGAACCGCCGTAGCCTTAAGCGATCCAAAGCCCCTTGGCATCAAGATCAGCAAGACTTCGTCTGAAATCGGCCCGGTGACACATCCAAACTTCCGCTGGATCTTATTGGACAGAGGACTGCGGGTTGTTGAAGCAGTAGCAAGGCGCAGTCACGCTAGCCGCGAGCCGTTAAGTGTTGCGACTGGAGACGGGGCAGAGACATTGGCTGATAGGCTCAGTTTTGTGGATAGGCTGCGAATTGAGCAGAGCTGGCTTGGGAGAGGGACGGCGGCGGTGGTGATTGGGGAATTGTTGCGGGAGGCGTTGGGGGAAGGAGGCGAGTCGGGGAATTATTGGAGATGATTAATTAACATTAGGAGCGAGATTACTTATGAAAAAAAATGGGGAAAAGCGTTACAACAACCTACCTGCCGCCAAAACATCAACGATAGATCGCATGATAGTGCAGGACGGCAAATTCTTCAGCCTACTTGGCACAAAAACTCCCGGCGGTTCGGAGGTAAGATCCATCTCAAGGCGGCTAATCGAAGCCATAGCTGCTGAGCGTCAAAAATTCAAGAAGCTTGATGCTACCAGACAATTTGGAATATTTTCTATCTTCTCTACTTATGCCGACCACATTGCGCACAGGCAGTTCATAACTGACATGTTAGTCAATGACTTAGCCGTCAACGACCATGTTTTGAATTACAACAAATGTAGTTGCCCGTGGAGCGTCAACAGTGAGCACCTGCGCCCCGCCGCCTTTCAGACACTAGCCAAGCTAGATATACATAACTTTATCGATCCCAAATCGATGGCATTTACATCTTCTCTCAAAAATGCTCTCCAAAAACTGCAGGATTACGAGAAGACGACGTTTTGCATACTGAACGGGATGTGGGGCATCCCAATCAGCGTATGCCTAATGTATTTGCAGGGTGATTACTCGATGGATGAGATCCTGGTCACAATGGACTCCATGAACCAAATTGATGACTGGGAGGCCCATGGAGATATGCGAGATATCAGATTAGCGTTTGAGAAGGTTGAGTGGTTTTTGAGAGTCATGAGGCAGGCAAACGGTGATCAAGCTGCGTGAAAACAAAACACGATTATGATTGTATGATTGATAGGATCTGCACGTTCAGCCATTTAATTGATTTGAAAGCTTCCAGCAGAATACTCGAAGACTCAGCCCTGTCGAATCATATTTATTATGAAAAA
>CAIWTN010000149.1 GCA_903915625.1 uncultured Pseudomonadota bacterium
CACGGCCAACATCGGCAACCTCAAGCGAGGCGAGGAGGTGGTGCTGGAGATCCGCTTTGCGCAGCTGGTGGCCTTCGAACAGGGGCGACTGCGCCTGGCCGTGCCCATGACGATTGCTCCGCGCTTCGGCAACCCCGAACACGCTGGCCTGTACCCGCACCAGGTGCCCGAGGTGTCTGTGCAGGCGGACTACCCGCTGGAGTTGACTGTCCAGGTGGCAGGCGACCTGGCCGCAGGTGGCGTGGAGTGCCCGACGCACCCGACCAAGTGCGCCCCGGCGGATGGCGGGTTGGAAGTCACGCTGGCAGCCGGCGCTCGGATGGACCGGGACGTGGTGCTGCTGGTCACGCTGCAGGAGGCACGGCCTCAGGTGCTGACCTGGTCGCAAGGGGTGGCACTGGCCGCCTTCGAGCTGCCGGTGGCACCCAAAGCCGAAGGGGCAGGGGGCTTGCGCTCAAGCTGCTGGTCGACTGCTCGGGCTCCATGGGAGGTGACAGCATCGCTTCGGCCAGGCGCGCCCTGCTGGGTGTGGCGCAAGGCCTGACCCAGGAGGACGAGGTGAGCTTGACCCGGTTTGGGACCAGTTCCGAATTGGTGATGCCACCCCAGCGCTGCACACATCAGGCGCTCAAGAGCTTGGGTGAGGCTGTGGAGGCGACCGACGCATCCCTGGGCGGTACGCAGATGGAGGCAGCACTGCTGGGCGTTTTCGCGCTGCCGTCCTGGCTGCAGCCGACAACCTCGGCCAAGCTCAGCCAGAGTCAGTCAGACAAGGGTGCTGCTGCCCAAGCGGGCTGTGCCGACGTGCTGCTTATCACCGATGGGGAGGTCTGGGACACCCAGCGCATGATCGCCTCAGCCCAGCGCAGCGGGCACCGGGTATTCGTGATCGGGGTGGGTTCCTCGCCTGCCGAAGCGGTGCTTCGCCATCTGGCCGAGGCCACGGGCGGGGCGTGTGAGTTCGCCACCCCGGGCGAAGCGCTGGAAGCCGCCGCCGGCCGGATGCTCCAGCGGATGCGCCAGAGCGTGTGGACGGGGTTGCGGGTGGACTGGGGCACCACTGGAACGCCCCAGTGGGAACTTCCGGCCCCAAAGCGGGCTTTCGGGGGGGACACCCTGCTGTCTCTGGCAGGTATTGACAAGGCGGGGGTCTCGCCAGGGGCTTCAGATCTACCCGGCTCGCAGGAGGTGCGCCTGATGGCTCGTGGCGCCGATGGGCAAGAAGTGGAGATTGGCCGGGTCTGCACGGTGGCTGAAGCCAGCGGCGACGACCTGCCTCGAATTGCTGCTGCCAGGCGGGTGGCCGCGCTGGATGCGCTCACGAATCAAGACCCGAGAACTTTGTGGAATCAGGACGAGGTTGAGCAGGAGCAGGCCAAACTGGATCAGGCCCAAGCCCTTGCACCAGCCCTGGCACTGGAGCATCGGCTGGTCAGCCGCCACACCCACGCAGTGCTCGTCCACCGCAGGGACGAGGCAGACAAGCCTGAGGACGAGTCGCTTCTGCACCGCGTGCAGTCCATGCTGGCTGCGGGTTGGGGGAACTCGGGGCGGGTAGCGAAGTCCCCAGCCAAGACTTTGATGGCATCCACGATAAGCATGCCGCTTGGGGTCGATATGAACGCGAGACGCAGCGTCGCCAGCCCCGCTGCTTGTTATCGCATCAGCACACCCTCGCTCTGGCGCTCGGCGCGCGTTTCCACGCCTACGCTGGCTGCTGATGCGATGGACTACATCGAGATTCCCGCATTCCTGCGCAAACAAGCAGATCCGGAAGTCTTTGCGCAGGCGCAGATCGCCGTTGCCCAGTACACGAGCTTGGCTGAGATCTCTGGCGCAGTAGCCGACCACCTGGCCCGTGGAGGCCTGGTGGAAGACCTGCCCAGCGTGGTGTCTGGTTTTGAGGTCGACCCAGCCATGAAGGGGGCCTACACCCAAGCGCTTGCGGAATTGCGGGCCTTGACGCCAGAAGAGCCGCTGGTATGGCTGCTGCTGGCGCTGTGGATCGCACAACGCCCCGCCCCAGACGGCAGCCCAGCCATGGCCGCGGTGCTTGTGGGGCCAGTGACGGCAGCTGGCTTGATCCCCACCAACATCGGACGTGCCTGGCAGATTCTGGAGCGCTACCTGGGTGCGGTGCCTTCTCAAACTAGACCGGTCACAAAGCCTGGCCTCCTGCGCAGGCTGGCAGCGGCGCTTTCCGGTTCAGGGGGCTGAGCAGTACACGGAAGAGGCGCCTCCTGCGTGTGACGTGACCGAGCTGCAGAGCACAACATTCTGGTGGGAAATGTGACCCTCTTGCGCTTGTGAAGCAAAGTTGGAGAATGACTCCAGGGAGTCAAACATGACCAAGACCGGTCGCCTGCTAAGAGCGCTTGTTGCGATGTGCTGCGCAGGACTGATAGCAGCCTGCGGTGGCGGATCGGGCGCAGGCGGACAACCGCTGGCACCGGAGCCTCCAGCCAACCGCAGTCCAGTGGCCAGCGCAGGCACAGCGCAGAGCGTGTCTGCAGGGACGGCTGTCACTCTCGACGCCAGCGCCAGCAGTGACCCTGACGGCGATAGCGTGAGCTACGCCTGGAACCTGGCCAGCCCGGCGGGCAGCACAGCGACCCTGGCCACCCCCACCACGGCCCGGCCCAGCTTCACGCCCGACCTACCCGGCACCTACGTGGCCACTGTCACCGTGGCAGACGGCCGCGGGGCCAGCGCCTCGGCCACGGTTTCCGTTACGGTCACTGCGCCGTACGTGGCGCCCGCCATTTCACTGGGGGGCCAGGCCGAGCCGCTGTCCGGCACGGTCAAGCTCTCGCTCACCGGCACCGTCACCGGAGCGGTGGAGTGGTACGCCGACCTGCGGCTGCTGGGCAGCGGCAATGCGGCCGATGGCAACTCCATCAGTTGGAACACGGTGGGGGTGACCAACGGGGAGCACCAACTGCTGGCCCGCATCCAGCCCGCCAGCGGCAGCGCCATCGACGTGCGCCGCACGGTGACGGTCTCCAACTCCACGGTCACGCTCAACGCCACCGTTTCGGGCACCACCGGGACGATCAACGTGGACGTGCGTGCTACATCCACGACCGGTATCACCACGGTGTCCGCCAAATTCGACGGCGTGGACGCTGGCACCCTGCCCCAGCCCAACGCCTGTAGCCGTTTCTGCGGTGGCTCCAGTGACGTCTACCGCTTCACCGTGGACGCGACACGTGCCGGCAGCGGCAGTCACAGCATGGTCGTCACCGCCACAGACGCCGCGGGCGGCACCCGCTCTGTGACGGTGGATGTGCCGATCAGCAACGCGCCGGGCCTTACCTTGAGCGCACCGCTGGATGGTGCTCTGGTGTTCGGCACGCTGCGCCTGGACGGCAGCTTCACCAGCGACAAGCCCGGTGCGGTGACCGTCACCGCCAAGCTGGGCGACCTTCAGATCCTGTCCACCACCAGTGGCAACTTTAGCGGCAGCTACGACCTCACGGGCGTCACCGCCGGGGCCTACCCGCTGACCGTTCGCGCGACCGACAGCACTGGGCAGGTCAGTCAGATCCAGCGCAATATCGTCGTCACCTCCAGCGCCGCACGCGCTTACACACCCGTGTTCACCCTACCCACAGGCGGGCAGTTGCTGGCAGCTGAGGGGGCTCACTTGCTCTACACGCCAGGCGACGGCACGGTGCTGATGCGCCACCTGGTGCAAGGCACCGAGGTCACCCTGACCAACGCCGCCTCCATCCAGTACGCCGCCGGTTGGCGGCTGGACGGAGGCCGGGCCGTCGCCTACGGCAAGGGCGCGGACTGCGTGCTGTATTGCGTGTACCTGTGGTCGTCCACCGGAGCCATCAGCAACCTGACCAATGCCAACCCCTACTCCAGGGCCTCCAACATCGGCGGCGGCTGGGCCTACGACCTCCACCCTGTGCTTCGCGGCGACTTCGTGCTTTGGGTCAACGACAAGGCGGCGGACACTGGGGTAGCCACCAGCGCGACGGGGCGCTACACGCTGCACCGGATCTCCACCGGCAGCTACACACGCATTGGCGTGCCTGCCGGGGTCAACTACGTGGGCAACAACGAGTTCGACTTCAGCGTCTCGGGCGGTGTGGCGGACGTGTGGTTCTGGGGTCAGACCGGCGGCGAAGGAACAACCTCGCAGTTCGACATCTTCCGCTGGCGCTCTGACACGGGCACCTCAACTCGCATTACCTCTGGCGGCAGCCGCAACATCTACCCGCAGGTAGACGGAGACCGGGTAGCCTGGCAGCAATCTCCCATCGGCGGGTCGTCTGACGGCACCTTTGCTCTTACCACCACGGCGCTATCCAACGTGGCGCCTGCCACGCTGGCCACCAAGGCCACGAGCTTTGTGCTGCGCGATGGTGTGCTGGTGTGGATGGAAACGCCCACCACGACGAGCCGGGCGCTCAAGGCGGCCACCGACGGCACCACCCGCACGATCTCCAGCCTGACCACCACCAACCTGCTGGCCAACGGTGGTGGACGAATGGCCTACGCCGAAGCTGGTAAGACCTACACCTGGTCCAGCAGCGCAGGGCAGTCCACCCTGCGACTCGACACCGCGCCGCGGCAGGTGTTCATTGCCGGCGGTGCGATGATCTTTAGCGTTGGGCCGGCGTTATATCGGGTCGTGGTGGATTGAACACGGCGTAACGTCTTTATCGCAAAAAGTGACTCAATTGATTTATTCCTCATATAAATCAGTTCGATAGATTGTTAAAGAATTATCTTCAATTCCTTACTGCTTTCATGCCAAATTGAGGAATATTGGTTAGCTCTCAAAATTTAACTCCTTGAGCTTTGACAATGTCAGATAACTTGATCAGAAGACTTCAATGTCAAAAGTGCCAAAAGGAGATGGATATACCATATCGCGCACGAGGCGATTTCTCTGAGGATGTGTACTTGCTCAGAAATGGGGCTCGAGTGCCTCTTTACAAGCATCATGGGTACTGTAAGACGTGCAACAAAATAAACTGGATGGAAGAGTTTCCAACTAAATCAAAAATAGTTGGGGAGATCGACAGTTTTAGGCGACAAATAGAAATATTCAAATCGGGAGATATATCTTGCGGCAAGCCCGCTTATGATTTCTACAGAGTAATTATTCATAATAGACATGAATGGTTGAGTTTACATTTGTCTCGAAATAGACCCGTATGCCTCTCCTGCGGTAATGATGATGTCGAACCGATTTCCCAAGAGCTCGTACAGACATTTGTGGGTGATATTGGAATAAGTCACGGCGTATGTGGAGGAAGGCTAATTGGCAGCTTCTACAAATCCCCATATCCAAATATTTTGCTGAGCCCTGATAGATTGGATCGGGAGGCACCTATAAAATTTAATGAGTACTCAGTGCGCGGACATATAAAGGACAGCTTTTACTATAATTTATACGAAGTAATGGAGTCAGAAATCATTGCGATTGTCTCCAATCCAGGTCATGAAAAGGAGGAGCAAAATGAAACCAAGTCAAAATGGCCAGATTTTGAAAATTGGATGCGCGCCTTTGTTCGTGCCGAACTTGAATATATCCCGCTCACCGAAAATGAAAAGAAGGTATATAAGCTTTTCCCAGATTTAATGACAATGATCGAGTCGAGAGCCAGGGAGGAGATTGCCAAATTCCGACAACAAGCTCGGCAATATTTCGACCAACCTCGATTGAAGTCAGGCAGCGATACAACTTCATTGTGGAAAAAGCTATTCGGTTGATTTATGGCCAACTTGGCTTATCTGGTAATGCAATTCAATGATAGGAGAAATTAAGTGAAAAAAGCACTATTCTGTTTGGCTCTCACAGTAGGGGCATTAACGTCGCAATCTGCGTTTGCATGTCAGTCAGAAGTGACTTTGAGTATCAGTTCTTCCAACTATTCAGGACTAATAAATATCGAGCTGAGAGAGGGTCGACGTCCTGGGTCAAGAGTCATTCGTCGCAATAGTGTAGATACACGCGGGACGGTTACCGTTCCTGGCGTTTGCCCAGGGACCTACTTCTTCGCATTCTCTACACCGAAGGATGAATCTGTCAGTGTGACACGCTACTTCGATGTGACCGACGACGGTAACTCTTACAGCAACCCATCGATCACCGTGACGTACTCGCGCGTGTCCTCTGGTGGACAAAGAGTTGGTTCGGCCAAGAAGAGCGAACTGTGATGTGAGGGGGGTCAGTGGTAAGCGTTGCCATCAGCAAACAGTCGGCGGCGTTGGGATACCTGGAACAGGCTGTCCTGCCGACATAAGATCGTGTGAAATACAACCCCCGTCTCTGAGCAAGAGGTTGATCAACCCAAACAGCGTGTACTTGCCAACGCTGGGGTGGCGAGACTGTAAACGAGGCTGCTCGTTGCCGATGGGCTGATGAACATTCTTTTGGTTGCTGCGAGGGGATAAAAGATGACTCAAGCAGTGTGTGTTAAGTGCGGCGAGATCAAGCACGGAGCTTTCACAAACTGCCATCACTGTGCGGCAAGACCAGTAACCGATGATGAATTGGTGATCTCGTTGGCAATGACAGATCACTACTTTGAAGCGACTACCATGAAGCAAATGGGGGCAGCAGTTGCAGCGGGTAAAACTCCACACTTAGATGAGAAAACTCGGCATGACCTCTTGAAACAACTGGAAAACGTTCGAAAGACACCTGTGGGACGTTTAATAGGTGGTGGAGCTCCAGCTCCATAAAAGAACAAAAGTAGGTGGTGGCCTTTCTAAGAGGGTTGAAGCGTGGAGCTCGTTCTAAATAATCCGTTTCGAGTGTTGGGATTGCCTGCTACGGCAAGCACGCGAGACATCACCAAACGAATCTCAGACCTAGAGACGTTTGCCGAACTCGGGAAAGAGAAGACGTATCTGCACGACTTTGCAGGTCTTGGCGCGCTCGATCGAGGCCTAGAAGCTGTCAAGGACGCAGCCAGAAAAATCGAACAGGCCGAAGGGCGACTGTTCCACTCCTTCTTCTGGTTCCGTGCGGGCGACACAGTTGATGAGTTGGCACTCGACACTCTGGCAGCTGGCAACATCGATGAGGCGGTTGAACTGTGGGACCGGCAGCTTGGAAAGAAGGGTACAAAAAAATACACATGGCGACTCAATCGCAGCGTAATTCGTCTCGTTAAAGCCCATGGTCAAACGCTGAACAAGGAAGAAATGGATGAAGCCTTGGAGGACTTAGGCTTCGTTATTGATGATGACCTGGATAATTCAATTCAGGAAGTCCTTGCAGGCAATGAGTCTGGAGTGAACAGGGAAAGCGTTTGGAGACGGGTGGTCGATGAACTCGTCGTGCTCGTTCAATCCTACTCGAATAATCCGTATGGAAAGAATTCAGTAAGGATTGTTGAGTCTCTCTGGTCATTCCCGTCCGAAGCACGCGAATATGCTTCATCGAAGATTCTTAACCCTCTAATTGAAGAGATCAATGAAGCGATCAAGGTCAGTGAAGACCTCCGTGCAAACGATGATCTAGAAGCATTGAAGGTGAAAAACCGGCTAGATGAGGTCGAAAAGCTTGTTTGGGATCTCAAAGAAATCCTTGGAGACGATGACATTCGATTTCAGACGGTGGCAAATGCTTTTGCTGATGAAGTGTGTTCGTGCGCAGTGAAAGCGCTAAACGACTTTAAGAATCCGAAACTGTCCATGGTGCTTATTCAATGGGCAGAAAGCCTTCCTTCCTTTTCAAGAATTAAATCTCGAATCGAAGAAAACAAGGAAACAATTCAGGAATGGGTTGAGGAAGACGAAGAAGATGAAATGTTTGGGGAGATAGTCAAGAAGCTGAAGGTGAATGTATACACCTTGACTCAAGCAGCTAACATGTTTGAGGACTTAAGGCGCCTGCTTGGTCAGGTCAAGGCCAAGGTCGGGGGTGGAGACAAGCGGTACCTCAAAATCTCCTCTGCATGCGCCCATCACATCTTAGGCTTTCTGATCGATACTGTGAATTCAGCACAAGAGACCTTCGACAAGTCCAAAAACTTGTCAAATCTGCAGTCGACGATAAGTGACTCGACAAAGTTAACTCGAAAGCTGCTTCTCTTAGATTTGGATGTTGAAACTCGAAGTAGGGTCAACAAAAACTTGGAAACAATCGAGGGTATTGACACTCAATTGACTGTAGCAATGACGGCGAAACCGAATCAGTCCGACAGCACGAACAATATCTTTGATCAGATTCCGGGCTGGGTGTGGTTAGCTGGGATAGTCTTGTTAATATCGATGTGCAGCGGTTAATAAAGGAAAAGCATGTACAACAAATTAGGGATAGGGCTGATTTTGACCTTTGCGATCGGAGGGGCCCTTGCAGAAGAGTCCTGTGACCAGCTTAAATCTCAAATTCAGAGACTAGAGAAGCGCATTGATATCCTAGAAAGGACTGCCAAGCAGAGCCAAGATGCTGTGCTTGATTTGAAAAAGCAGAACGGGGACCTAGCCGCGAGCGGCAAGACTCAACAGCAAAAGCTGACAGAGATAAGCTCAAAGATTGCTGCACTTGAGGGCAAGCAAACAGTTTTGGGTGGATCTTTAGATCAGTTGACTCGTGATACTGAGCTAAAGACTCAGACCATCGACGAAGCCATTACAACCCGTTCGAAGTGGTATGGAGCAGCGATTGCTGTTGTTTTGCTATTGCTAGGCGGGTGCTACTGGTACCTCCGACGCCGAAGTGACGCAAGCGAGCAATCGCTGTCTGCACAAGTCAAGAGTGCTATCGATACCGTTCGCTCTACTGAAGAAAAGATCGCGAAAGCCGACACGGCCTTGGCGGACTCACTGTTTGAAATCCTGAACAAATTGAAGGTGCAGGAGATGAGTGCGGTGGCCAATGGACAAGCCAACCACGCAGAGCCAGATCATCATCTACCCTTGAAACTTGCCGATGAAATCCATCGGATGCGCAAACGACTCGCTTCACTTCCCGAAGACACAAAGGGGCTCACACCGCTGCAAAAGTCTCTAGAGCGTCTCGAATCTGAGCTTGGAGAGCAAGGCTACGAAATCGTTGACCATACAGGCATGGCCTACACCGAGAACTTGTCCGTTAAGGCTCGCTTTGTCCCGAGTGATGAACTTGGTACAGACCAAAAAATCATCAGCAAAGTGGTTGTACCCCAAGTCAACTATCAGGGCGTAATGATCAGAATGGCAGACATTGAAGTAAGCATTGGTTCTTGAATGAGGAAATAAAATGAGACAAAAAATTGATTACGGCATTGACCTCGGCACTACGAACTCCGCTATCGCGCGGATGGATGCAGGTGAGGCCCTCATCATCAAGAGCGATGATAACCAAATGGACACAACGCCGTCCTGCGTATCCTTCAACAAGAAGAAGACGATGTTCGTAGGTCAGAACGCCAAGAATGCAATTGAGAGCGAAGCTTCGTCCGCATTTCGTACTCGTCGTCAAGCGCCAAGCAATGGCTATCTTGAGTTCAAGCGAACCATGGGAACTGATCATAAATATGAGTCCGTGTACATAGAGCGCAGCTTTACGTCTGAAGACCTGTCAGCCGAAGTTCTGAAGAAGCTACGCGGCTACATCCGTGACGAGGAAGTCGGCTCCGTGGTGATCACAGTTCCTGCCATGTTCAAGCAGAACCAAATTGACGCGACTCAGCGTGCAGCAGAACTGGCCGGCTTCAAGTATTGCGAACTTCTGCAAGAACCAATCGCCGCATCCATTGCTTATGGAATCAAGGCCAGCAACAACAGCGGCCACTGGCTGGTATTTGACTTCGGTGGTGGCACCTTCGATGCTGCACTGATGCACGTCGAAGATGGGATCATGAAGGTCGTAGACACGGAGGGGGACAACCACCTCGGTGGCAAGAACATTGATTCAGCGATCGTTGACCAGTTATTTCTTACTGAAATCGCAAAGCAGTGCGAAATTGATGGCATCTTGGATGACGAGGTCAGTAAAAAATTGCTGCAAGATGCACTTAAGCGATACGCCGAACAGGCCAAGATTGCACTATCGTCGAAAAGTTCATGGGATCACTTCCTTGAGGACTTCGGATTAGACGACGAGGGCGAGGAACTGCAGGTCGATCTGGCTATCTCACTAGAGCAATATGAAAGAGTTTGCGGGCCGCTGTTCCAGAAGGCAATCAACATCTGCAAACAACTCCTGGAGAGAAACAAGTTAACTGGGAACGACTTGAGCTCTATCGTTTTGGTCGGCGGTCCGACCTTTTCGCAGACACTGCGTCGGATGCTAAAGGATCAGATATCCAGTCGTATCGATACATCAGTTGACCCCATGACCGCTGTAGCCAAAGGTGCTGCACTTTTTGCATCTACAAAGAACATCCCGAGCGATCTACAAAAACGCGATACCAGCAAAGCACAGCTCACGCTCAAGTATCCCGAAACTACGGTTGAAACACACGAAAATCTGGGGATCCGGGTTGACCGAAATAAGTCTACAGCTAACCTGCCGTCTTCTTTCTCCTTCGAAATTATTCGTGCTGACCGGGGTTGGTCGAGCGGCAAGGTGCAAATGGATGGTGATGCAGAGATCGTTGAGATTGTTCTAAATGATGGGAAAGCAAATAATTTCGATATTAAACTATTTGGCCCCGATGGTTCGATCATCCCGTGCGAACCAAGTTCAATAACTATAATCCACGGTCTGAAGATCGCAAACCCAACTTTGCCTTATTCCATTGGTCTAGAGGTGTACAACACCCTTGATGGAAAGCAGGGAGTATATGCTTTTAAAGGTCTAGAAAAGAACAAAACACTTCCCGCAAAGGGGAAGGGCATATACAAGACGGCGAGGGACATTCGTCCCGGTAATCGGACTGACAAATTCACGGTTCAGTTCTATGAGTTCTCCTATGGAGATGAAGGCTCACGCGCGATATTGAACGATCTCTACGGTGGAGCAACTGTGACGGGTGAACAGCTGCCCGCTATGCTGCCGGCGCAAAGCGAAGTTGAACTTACTCTAAGCATTGATGCATCTCGACGTGCTTCGTTATCTATTTACATCCCAACACTGGATGAGACTATCGACTTGCAATTTGAGAGCAGTACGCTGAAGTCCGAAGACGTGACCGATCTCATGGGTGACGTCGAACAGGCTCGGGAGGTTGCTGAAATGTTGGAGTCGGGTGAAAAAGCTGCCGATGTGTCTGAGTTCAAGAAAGAGCTGAACGAAGTCGAACGGTTGCTCAATAACCGGGGCAACGACGTCGACGTCAAAGTTTTAGCGCGACAGAAACTACAAAAGACGTTCATCGCTCTGGACAAAATCGAATCCACCAATAGGTGGCCTGAGTTAGAAGCAAAATTGGACTCAGCAATGGAGTATCTGTTGATCAACGATCAACGCTATGGCAACGAAAAATCACAGCAGCTTGTTACGGACTATCAAAAACGTGTTCGTCACGCCAAAGCCGAGAAAAACTTCAATGCTGGAAAGCAGCTCCTCGACGAGATTCACGCCTTCTCGTTTGCCTTGATTGGTCAAGACATCGGGCTGTGGATGAGCTGGATTAAGGAGTACGACCAAGACTTCGAGACCACTGAGTGGACTGACAAGCGTGAAGCTCGTCGCGTACTCAATGACGCGAAGACAATGATCGCCACCAATCCCTCGAAGTCGAAGGTGGAAGAAGCGGTTCGAACACTCTGGTCCTTGATGCCCAAAGAGAAGCGAGAGGCTGCTCAGCGTGCAAGTGATGACATCTTGCGCCAATGAGGCTTAAATGAGAAAGCGCGGCACCCTCGCTAGAGGCGAAGTCATCGACGGAACCTACGAAGTTCTCTTCTTCATCGGCGAAGGGGCTTTTGGGGAGGTGTACCGCGTTCAACACAAATACCTGGGTGTTCAGGTCTTCAAGCTGTTCAAAGAGGAGTTCGAGAAATCAGTCGACATTGAGGAAATATCACGCGAAGCAAGAGTTCTTTCGAAGGTCACGCATCCCAATGTAGTTCGCGTCTTCGAATGCAACTCGTTACAGCTTAACGCTAAGGCTCGCCATTTCCTCACGATGGGCTTTGTGTCTGGTGAGACGCTAACGCAACTTCTGGCTCGGAGAATAAATCTGTCGCGCGCTGAGGCAGTCAACATCATGATTGACGTTCTGGAGGGGCTTAATCACGTCCACTCAATGGCTCCTCCAATCATTCATCGAGATATCAACCCAGACAACATTTTGCTGTCATATGATGGTATGACTCCTCGTGGCCTGCTGTCAGATTTCGGTTTAGCGCAGCCTCTCGATACTGACGAGCACTTGCCTGGCGCTGCAGGTCGTTATCCCTACATGGCACCCGAGTGCTTTTGGGGTACGTACATCCTTTCTAGCGACGTGTTTTCTGCAGGCGTGACCATGTATCGCGCGATCACAGGCATTCACCCATGGCAGTACGAAATCGAGTGGGAAGATACAGACCCTGAAGATGTCGTCACGGAAATTTCTAGAGCCCGTAAGCAAGCACCTCGCGCTGCGTCCTTCCACTTAGAAGATGAAGATGAACGGCTCGATAACATCTTGTTTAAAGCCATTGAGCGTGACTTAGAGAAGAGATATCGCAATGCCGGTGATTTCTTGGCGGCACTGAAGAATTGGCGCGATGGTGTTGTTGAAGATCTGCCTAAAAGATTGCGAGACACATCTAACTCGGAGCTCCCGAGTAAGGACTACTCGGCGAAGAATCAAGGCAAGGGCTTTGACCTCATTGCAGGCATGCATGGACTCAAAGAGACCTTGTACCAAGACATCATTCGACCTCTATCAGAACCAGAGCTCTACAAAGAGTACGGGGTTTCTCCGCCAAACGGTATGCTGCTCTATGGACCTCCAGGATGCGGCAAGACGTACATCGCGCAGAAGCTTGCGGAGGAAATTGGATATCACTACATCGAAGTCAAGCCGTCTGACTTGGCCAGTATCTACATCCATGGGACGCAGGAAAAAATTGGCAAGATGTTCAAAGAGGCCGCAGAAAAAGCCCCGACTCTCATCTTCATCGATGAAGTGGATGCGGTCCTGCCCAGCCGTGATGGTCGGATTGATCAGCACGTATCTTCAGAAGTAAATGAATTTCTTGCACAGATGACCAACTGTGCTGACAAGGGCATTTTCATCGTTGCGGCGACAAACCGCCCAGAAAACATCGATCCAGCGATCATGCGAACCGGGCGGATCGATAAAGTTGTTTACCTCTCTCCGCCAGATGTTTTTGCTCGGCAGGAGATGTTGAGGCTCTATCTGAGAAACAGGCCTGTCTCTGAAGAGATTGACCTTACCAGTCTTGCTGCTCTCACGGATGGGTATGTCTCAAGCGACATTAAGTTCCTAGTCAATGAAGCCTCTCGGTTAGCCCTCAAAGACCGACTCAAGATCTCGAACACCCAGTTCGATGCTGTTCTTAAGCAGCACCAACCCTCGATTTCGCGTGAGCAGGTTCGCTCATACGAAAAATTCCGAGACAAGCGCACCTTCTCATCGGAAGACTGAGGTGAGGCTGCATGGACTTGGTTCTGAGAAACCCGTTTCGCGTACTTGGACTTCCTGTCACGGCAAGTAGTCGTGAAATTGCCAAACGTGTCTCTGATCTTGAGCTGTTTGCCGAGTTAGGTAAAGACAAAACATACCCCAACGATTTCCCTGATCTAGGTGACATTGATCGCTCTATGGAGTCTATCAAGGACGCTGCGCGCCGCATTGAGCTGCCAGAAATGAGAGTCTGTCACTCATTTTTCTGGTTCCGCGACGGTGATACCGTTGATAAGCTTGCCTTTGAATGCCTAACTAATTTCGAGCTGCTTGAGGCAGACCGTGTATGGACCAAGCAGTTCGAGAAGCACTCTGGAATCGGAAAAGTCTCTTGGAGAATAAACCGTGGCGCCTTTTCCATCTGGATGTCGGGCGATTTAGAGGACTCGGGCACGGTCTTCTTTGAGCAGGCATTACAAGACATCGCTTTTGCTTGTGAAGATCTTTATGACGAGGCCACTGCGTCAATACCGGGCGCATCTCAGGTTTCTGCTCAAAGAGTTCGAGAGCTAATTGTAGATGCACTGATCGAGATAGCTATCAGATCAAGTGAGCAGGTCTATGGCCCCAATGCCATTCGAATGACCGAACACTGTTCGTACTTCCATCACCAAACTCTGGAGTATTTCGCTTCAAAGATCACCAAGCCACTTAATAATACGATCCAAGATGCGGTTGATAGAAGCAAGGCGAAACGCGATGAGGGCACATCTGTAGATGACCTGCGTCGGAAAAATGGGCTATCTAAGGTCGAGCACATCATCTATGAACTCCGGGACTCTTTAGGCGAGAGTGACCCCGGATTTCAGGCTGTGGCGAATAGCTTTGCCGATGAGGTGATTGCTTGTGCAATCAACGCGATCAACAGGCATAAGGCTGTTTCCACTGCCCTCGTACTCGCCGAATGGGCTGCAGAGCTTCCCTCGTATGGCCAGACACGCAAATGGCTCTTAGAGCAACGCGGAAAGATCTTCACCTGGGATCCGGACTATGTGCCAGATGACGATCCAGAGCAAGACCTATCCAACATAGAAACCGGACTGGAATCTGAAGCGGAAGACGAGGAGGAAATTGAGCAACCCACTCCTCCGAAAAAGGTCCCCTCGGGCACAACGATCTGTCCCCGTTGTACCAAGAAATTCGAGCCTCATCAGGTGGTAGGGTACACCGGCTTTGGCGTGCGTTGCCCGTATTGCAATCAGTCTATTGTTTTGTGAGGATGGGGTCGCCTCAGAAAATGGAAAAAATCGTACGCTAAGGTCTATTTGAGGGACCGTAGAGGCCTGAAGTTGCCATGGCCGTGTTTGCGCTTGTGCGCCAGCGGTAGTCCCCTGTTAGGGGTATTCGTACTTTTCGTTCAGATTGGCGCGCTTTCGCCTGAAACCCTACATTCATGGGCTTAAGGCTGAAGGAACTGTCCCGGAGGTTGGAGAAACTGAGCCAACATGGGCCAGCAGCAGGTCAGTCGCGCGCCAATCGCTCCAAATCAGCCCTCAGCCGCTCCTCTGGCCTATGGAGATATCTGCTCGTCGTGGAGATCGACGGGGTCCACTCGTTTTCAGTGCAATAAGTGACGGTACGAGAAGCCAGCAACGGCGCGGGGTCGAATTCGTAAGTTGTTGATCTGATTGGGATTGCTGTTCACTTTTCCGGGGCGTATCGTGCATGGTCCACTCGAGTGAG
>CAIWTN010000150.1 GCA_903915625.1 uncultured Pseudomonadota bacterium
AATAATGGTCTGGCGGAACATCCGGTTGCCCCAAGGCACCAAATAGAAATTTGAGTACAGGCAAACAAAAGTAGTTATGAGGGCTACGAACAGGGTCGGGACCAGCAGCTCGTAGAGGCTGATTCCAATTGCTTTCATCGCGGTAATTTCGCTATCAGCCGAAAGACGCCCGAATACATTCAAAGTGGCAAGAAGGAATGAAATTGGGAAGCTGACCGGGAGGAATGAAACCAGAATGTAGACGATTAGCTTACCAACCAAGTCTGGCGGTGCGCCGTGCAAAATAATAAGATCGGCCAGTTTGAATACCTGGAACATGAGAAGGAGAAACGAGAAAAAGCCAAGCCCACCCAAAAAGGGGAGCAGGATTTCGCGGATGATATAGCGGCTTATCGTGCTAGTAAGCATTCTTGTTCACAAACCCCCGCAGTACGGTGAGCAGGATGATTTTAAAGTCGAGAGTGAGCGACCAGTTCTTGATGTAGTAGAGATCGCATTCAATGCGTTTTTCGATACTGGTATTGCCGCGCCAGCCATTGACCTGAGCCCACCCAGTGATCCCGGCCTTAGTTTTATGACGAAGGTAGTAACCAGGCACTTTCCGACGAAATTGTTCGACAAATACAGGGCGTTCCGGCCTCGGGCCCACCAAACTCATCTCACCGCGCAAGACATTAAAAAACTGTGGCAGCTCGTCGAGGCTAGTACGCCGCAACCACTTGCCCACAGGAGTGGTACGGTCATCCCCGGCTTTAGCCCATACAGCTCCTGACACCTGTTCTGCATCCACACGCATGGAGCGAAATTTGAGCATATAGAAGGTCTTACCATCGACGCCCATACGCTCTTGGCGATAAAGTACCGGCCCCTTGGAGGTCACGGCGACCACAATAGCGACAATGGCTAAAATCGGGCTAAATAATGTGATCGCCACCAGGGCTCCTAGAACATCAACAGCACGCTTAATGAGGCTACCCGCACCCGCCAGCGGGCTTTCATTAATAGTTACAACCGGCGTGCCGCTAATAATATCAACGCCAGTAGAAAAACGACTGAACCTAGCCAAGTCGGGTAGTAACCGCACATCCGGAACCTGATCGGCAACCTGCTCGAGTGCTTGATCAAGTAAACCGTAAGCACTGTGCGGCAGAGCAAAAACAACGGTCGCCGTCGGATGCTGCGAAAAGAAATCAGTCCAACTGATCGGCAATGATAGAATCTGCAATTGATTGTCGTGGCAGAGTTGAGCGCCTACCTCCACGAGTTCTGCAGGTCCGGCCAGCATCACGCCAAGAATCTCACCGCGCGTTAAATCTCCAGTCCGAGTCATCTCAACAGCCTGACGCAGCCCATCACCACTACCAATAATCAGTGTTTGCCTCGGTGTTGCCCGGAGGCGATAGAGTCGCAAAGCCTTCCTAATCCCACTACGGCCTGCCATGATAAACCAAGGATGCAACAGCGCAAAAATCACCATCACGACACGTGAGTAACGATACTCTTCGTACACATAGGTGAATGCGATGAAAGCAATCGTCGCTAGAAAACAACTTTGGATGACATCAAGCGCCTCCAAAAACGCTGATCTTGACCGTCGCGTACGCCGGTAAAATCCCGATAATGCAAAAACCAACAGCCAAATGACCGCCACGAAGGGCAGCAGCTTCATATAAAGAATCGGCTCGGGGATACCCTTAGTAATGGGGAAGACCCCAGAAAATCGCAGCATAAAAGCAAGTACCCAGGCCAACATGACCATGATCACGTCGGATATGACTCGCAGCATTAATAAGAGGTCATTGTCTCGACGGCTCACGACGGACTCCCGGACATCAGCGCCGCGATCTCGCCACGCATGCGTTGTAAAAAATGATTGCGATTGTATCCAGCGGCGTATTCGACAAGTGCTGGCGCCGCGAATTGATCGTGCTTAAACGCAGCAATCTCCGCTGCTAAAGATTCCACGTTTGGATCTTCAAAGAAGATGCCCGTGCGACCGGGAATCACGAAATCACGCGCTCCACCTGCAGCAAAAGCAATCACTGGCGTTCCCGCCGCCATTGCTTCGATCGCAATCATGCCGAAATCTTCAACCCCTGGAAATAGCAGAGCATCTGCCTCAGCCATGAGACGAGCTAAAACAGCATCACTTGGGTTGATGACGAATTCTACCTGACCTCCTGCCTGCGCCCGCAGCGCACTCTCCATCGGTCCAGACCCAGCAATGACTAAGCGCCGACCTAACTTCAGGCAAGCAGCGATAGCCAAGTCAAAGCGCTTATAAGACACCAAGGCTCCAGCTGCCAAAAAATAGTCGCCACGAACCTCGGAAGGCCGAAAGCTCTCGACCGCAATGGGTGGATGAACAACCCGAGCTTCGCGGCCATACAAACGCTGCACCCGATCACGAACAAAAGAAGAGTTGGCGATGAACCGGTCTACCCTTGCGGCACTGCCAACATCCCACCGACGTAGTCCGGGTGTCATTGCTCTGATGCCAGCAGCTGCTCCAGGGATATGCTTTACGCCGGCAATATACTCCGCTTGCTGATCCCAAATGTAACGCATCGGTGAATGGATATAGCAAAGATGCTTGGCATTTGGCCCTTTAATCGCACCTTTAGCCACGCACGAGGAGGTACTGATCAACAAGTCGTAGTCACGAAGTGGCAGACTCTCTATGGCCCGCGGCAAGAGCGGGAGCATCAGCTTTCTTAGACGCCGGACACTATTTAACACAGGCGGCACCAATACTCGCCGCTCCGTGATCGTAGACGGCATCGCCGCCCGGTCGTAAAACAGGGTAAAGATTGGCGCCTCTGGATAAAGTTCGAGCAAAGCCGCAAGGACTTTCTCCCCACCTCGGTAGGTCACCAGCCAATCATGAACAAAAGCAACCCGCATAAAATACCATCGCCAATTATCGTCAATGTAGCCCCATTAAAGCGCACCCAGGCTGCCGCCGGCAAAGTCTTTTTCGTCGACTTTTGCTACCTCAGACACTCACCCCTGACAGGAGACAGGTGGCGGCAATATTTGCACGGCAATTGTCGGATTTGGTAAGATAAAAGTACACGGTACACCAACCTTCTCACGCTGCTGGCAACACAGCCGGCTATACCCCCCATTTCCCGTCTCAATCTCATCATCCCTTTCTACCGCCCGAACCCGACCGGAGGACGCCCCTTCCATGCGCACATTAGGTCCGAATGGCTTTGGCAACAAATCAACCGAGCAATCTTTCCTGCTCGACGAGCGACCAAATGGGATTGCCGATCACTGGCGCCAGTACTTCCCGGAAGTCATTGGCCACGCCAAGTCCATGATGACGGTGCTCGAAACGGTCGCCAAAGTTGCGCGTTCGGATAGTTCCGTGCTCATTTTGGGCGAAAGCGGCACCGGCAAAGAACTCATAGCAGCCGCTTTGCACCGCTTGTCCAATCGCTCTGTCCGCCCATATGTGCCACTTAATTGCAGTGCCATCCCGGATACACTCCTCGAGAGCGAGCTATTCGGTCACGAAAAAGGTGCCTTCACCGGTGCTGACAAGCGCGTGATCGGGAAGTTTCAATTTGCTGAGGGCGGAACCATTTTCCTTGATGAAATTGGTGACATGCCCCCCCTACTACAGGCCAAGCTGCTCCGCGTGCTCCAAGACAAGAAGTTTGCTTCCTTGGGGAGCAACATCATGCACGAGGTGAATGTCCGAGTCATCGCTGCTACGAACATGAACCTTGAACAAGCCATGAAGCGTGGCACCTTTCGGCAAGATCTTTATTACCGGCTTAATGTACTGCCGATTTACCTACCAGCACTGCGCGAGCGCAAAGAAGATGTCCCACACCTACTTGCTCATTTTATCGAGAGTGCTAATCGGGTGCACTGCTTGTCCGAGCCGGGGTACCTCAGCGACTCATTAATTAAAGTGCTCTCCGCATATTCTTGGCCAGGTAATGTTAGGCAGCTGCAGAATCTGGTCGAGCGTCTGATTGTTATGAAAGGTGGCGGCCTCATCGATGTCGACGATCTGCCGAGCGAGATCCTCTTTGAGGCTGAACATCAGGAGACTGTTGTTACATCCACGATAACGCCGAGTGCGCCTGTAATCACTCAGGCCCCTCGTTTTCATCTGCCACAAACCTCTCGGCACCCTATAGACAGCAGCGGCATTACGGGTCGCCCGCAAGCTGTTTATCCAGCCGAGTTCGGTCGGCTACCTGAACATGGGCTAGATCTGGCCGGTTACATAGAATCCCTAGAAAACGATTTAATCCGCCAGGCACTTGAGCGTACCGGCAATAATCGCAATCAGGCTGCAAAGTTACTTGGCCTTAACCGCACGACACTCGTGGAGCGGATTAAAAAACGCCATCTAGCGACGCTGAACGAACCGTCTAAAGAGCTTTGACCTAGAAGCGGCCGAAAAACTCCCGAGAGCTAATCCGCCCAACCACACACCTGCTCAAGTTCCGCTCCTAACATCAATAAGAGATCTTCACGTGCCGGCGGTGCCACCAATTGCACCCCGACAGGCAGTCCGGATGGTGCCGTATAAGTTGGCAGAGACATAGCAGGCTGCCCTGTCACATTGCACCATCCGGTGTACGGCACCATTTCAGTACAACGCCACAGCAGTCTTTCTGCGTCCGTCTCGCCATTCTCAAATAGCCAGCCAATCGGTGGTGGTTCCATCGCCATAGTTGGTGTGAGCAGAACATCAAAGTCCTTGCCCCAAGAATGCAAAATCTTGCGCGCGAATACCTGAAGTCGCAACACTGCCTGCAGATAGTCATGGCTACTTTGAGCCTTTGCCATCGCTCGCAGCTGCTGATTCAACGGCTCCACCTGCGACCAGTCTTTAACGTCCTGATAGGCAGCACCAGTGCACCATACTGCAATAAAGTCGCGCGCTAGCGACTCATCTGAGTGTGGCCAATCAATTTGCACCGGCCTCACATCATGACCCAGCTCACTCAAAATCGTGGCTGTGCGGGTGACTGCATCTATACAGCTTTGGGAGACTGATACCGTTGAGTACGGCCCCTGAACCGTGAAGCCGATGCGTAAACGAGGTGGCTTACGACTAGCGCTCTCAAGATAAGAGGTCTCTGGCCGCGGTAATGTCATCCACGCAGTCGGATCGTATTGAGCCAAAACATCGAGCACCGCTGCAGTGTCAGCAACGGTTAACGAAACACATCCGTCAGTCGTAAACCCATGCATGACCTCGCTCACTAAGGGGCCCTTAGGAATACGGGCACGGCTTGGCTTCAAGCCGACTAAGCCACAGCATGAGGCGGGTATGCGGATGGAGCCACCACCGTCACTAGCATGCGCAATGGGCGCCATCCCGGCAGCAACAGCCGCTGCAGCTCCGCCACTCGAACCGCCAGGAGTGAAGCCAATCCCGTGCGGATTTCTCGTCGCACCGTGCAACGCGTTTTCAGTGACCGGCAACGTCCCAAACTCTGGCGAGTTTGTACGTCCCATAAAGAGAAAGCCAGCCTTCCGCAGCAGGCTCACAGCCGTGGTATCAAAGCGGCCAATCTTACCCTGCGACGCCCGCGAACCATGAGTCATGCTCTGACCCGTCGCTTCCGTCAGATCCTTCAGCGGAATCGGCACCCCGTGAAATGGGGCTAACTGATCACCACGCATCACCGCGTCTTCAGCTACTTTGGCCTCAGCCAAAAACTCCTCATCTCGACGCCACACAAAAGCATTAAATTGAGGATTCAGCCTGTCGATGACAGCCAGATAATGTTTAGCGACCTCAACCGGGCTCACTTTGCGAGCTCTGATCGCGGCCGCCAAACCTAGTGCTGAACGCTCAAGAAAGCTCATAGCGACTCAGACTTTTAGAACTTCCTGCTCTTTTTTTGCTAGGCGCTCATCGAGCACCTTTATGAAAGCGTCGGTGTGCTTCTGCACCTCAGCTTCCAGACGCTTGGCGTCATCTTCGCTGATTATCTTATCTTTAAGTTGCTTCTTTACTTCGTCGTTGGAATCACGACGGATATTACGAATCGCCACTTTGGCTTCTTCGGCGAGTTTCTTCAGGTTCTTGACGATATCTTTGCGGCGCTCTTCGGTTAGAGCGGGAATTGGAACCCGCACCACATTACCGTCATTTGTTGGCTGCACACCGAGATCGGCCTTCATGATGGCCTTCTCAATATCTTGAATCGACTTCTTCTCGTAGGGAGCGACCGTAATGGTACGAGCATCCGGGGTCGAGAGCGTCGCAACCTGGTTAAGCGGCGTAGGATTCCCGTAGTAATCTACCTTAACACCATCTAGTAAAGTGATGGATGCGCGGCCAGTGCGCACTTTTAACAGGTCGGCATCGAAGCCTTTAACGCGCTTGTCCATGTTTTGCTTACAGGTTTCAACGACATTACCAGCCATGGTCTGCCCCTCTGCATTCTGAATTCAGTTAACAGTTGTACCCACGCCATCATTGAGTAGAGCCTGTCTAACGGATCCCGGCTCAGCTAATTTAAATACCATGATTGGGAGGTTGGCTTCCATACACATGGTGATAGCTGTCGCATCCATGACGTCCAACTTTTGCGAGATGACGTCCAGATAGGACAGCTTCTGGTATTTTTTAGCGTTCGGATTTTTCATCGGATCGGAATCATAAATCCCGTCGACCTTAGTAGCTTTCAAGATGATATCCGCACCCACTTCACGTGCCCGCAAACTGGCCGCAGTGTCC
Source organism: uncultured Pseudomonadota bacterium (assembly GCA_903915625.1). Classification (GTDB taxonomy): domain Bacteria; phylum Bdellovibrionota_B; class Oligoflexia; order Oligoflexales; family CAIYRB01; genus CAIYRB01. The sequence continues at coordinate 6,722 of CAIWTN010000150.1, forward strand.
GTCGTAAAGAGCGGATTACCCGTGCCACCGGCAAAAATGACGATGCGTTTCTCTTCGAGATGCTTCATCGCCTTACGGCGAATATACGGTTCGGCCAATGACGGCATACTGATCGCCGTCATCACTCGTGTGTGCAAGTTGAACTTGTTTTCCAAGGTTGCCTGCAAGGCCAAACCGTTAATAATGGTCGCTAGCATGCCCATATAGTCCGCAGATGCGCGCTCAATGCCCCACTTGGCAGCGGCCGACCCACGAAAGATATTACCACCACCGATCACCACCGAGACCATGAGACCCAAGTTATGGGCATCAGCAATCTCGCTGGCGATCATCAGCAGCGCATCTCCATCGATTCCATAGCCCTGATTACCGCCCAGCATCTCGCCTGACAGCTTCAACATGACATGACGGTACTTGCATTGGCTCATGGATATCTACTTCTCTAGTTTACTTCTGTAATTGCGCTGCAACTTCTGCAGCGAAATCTTCTTTCTTCTTCTCAATGCCTTCGCCCAATTGGAAACGTCCAAAGGAGGCGATCTTGAGACCTTTTTTAGTACTATCTACATGCTTCTGAACGGTTACGTTCGGATCTTTAACAAAGGCTTGCTCGATCAGACAGACTTCTTTGTAGAACTTCTTCATCTGGCCAACCAAGATCTTCTCGACCAATTCAGCTGGCTTGCCTTCTTCTTCCAAACGCTTGCGTGCGATCTCGCGCTCTTGGTTCAATTCTTCCGCATTAACTTCGGTCTCAACCAAGTAGCGAGGAGCTGCTGCTGCCACATGCATCGCCAGGTCTTTACCAATTTCAACTACGTCCGCACCGGTAGCACCTTCAAGTACAACCAAAGTACCGATTCTGCCGCCCATGTGGGAGTAGCCAGTGACCACACCGTTTGTCGCGTGCAAAACTTTAACGCGGCGCAAGTTCATGTTTTCGCCAATTTTAGCGATCAACTCGGTCAGTGTTTCTTTAACAGTCTGAGCACCGATTTTAAGGCCTAGCAGTTCTTCATGATCTTTTGCTTTGTGCTGGTAAGCCAACTTAGCAATGTCATGAGCCAGAGCGCGGAACTCTTCGTTCTTGCTGACAAAGTCAGTTTCACAATTGAGCTCAACGAGAACACCGGCAGTTTGCTCGGGGTTCACGAACACCTCAACTAAGCCCTCTGCAGCAACGCGGCCTTCTTTTTTAGCGGCGCGAGCCATGCCGTGCTCACGCAACCAAACCACGGCTTTTTCCATGTCGCCCTCGACTTCTGCGAGAGCCTTCTTACATTCCATCATCCCGACGCCGGTCTTTTCCCGTAGCTCTTTGACCATTGCTGCGGTGATTGCCATATCGATACCTTCCTATTTACATATAGTCAGATGATTAAAAAAGGTTTGCCACCTGGTACCGGCGCGAGCCCAATTAGCTTCGATGAACGCCGGAGTACCAGATCACTAAAATTAGTTGATGTCGTCGCCTTCGCCATCAGGCTTGCGAGCTTTCTCAACGGCAACAGTGTGGCCTTCGCTGTCGTGGAATTTACCAGCTTCGACCGAGTCATACTTCTCGTCGCTCTCGCCACGATCGCGCGAACGCTGTTTACCAGCGATGCAAGCTTCTGCTGCGGTACGAACAAATAGTTGAATAGATTTCAAGCTGTCATCGTTACCTGGGATCAAGTAATCGATGCCGTTTGGATCAGCATTGGTATCAGCGATAGCAACCACTGGAATACCAAGGCGTTTTGCTTCAAGCAGGGCGATCGATTCTTTGTGGGCATCGACCACAAACAGAGCCCGAGGTAGACCCGGCATGTCTTTGATACCGCCTAAGTTGCGGATCAATTTTTCGTACTCTCGGCGGAGCCCTAACACTTCTTTTTTCACTAATTTATCGAAAGTGCCGTCTTGCTCCATCTTCTCGATGCGCTTCAGACGGTGAATCGATTGACGTAGGGTCACGAGGTTAGTCAGCGTGCCGCCCAACCAACGGTGGTTGATGTAAAACTGGCCAGCGCGTGCTGCTTCTTCCGCGACTAAATCGCGAGCCATACGCTTGGTACCAACGAAAAGAACATGACCGCCGCGCTGCGTGGTCCGCTCAAGAAAGTCGCAAGCACCTTTGAAAAGACGTACCGTCTTTTGAAGGTCGATGATGTGGACACCGTTGCGCTCACCGAAGATGTATGGCTTCATCTTTGGATTCCAGCGACGTGCCTGGTGACCATAATGTGCACCGGCTTCTAGCATGTCCTTCATGTTGATCGTAACACTCATCTCAATCGCTCCTCGTGAAGGTTGTTCCTCGGTCGTCCAAAGTGCCGTAGCACACCTTCAATCCGGACGGCCCGCCTATTATTACCGCCTGCAACTGGCAAACGGCTCCCGTAACCTACTCGTCTACTGCGGCAACTTCAACCCTTTAAGCACAGAAAATGGCGAAGACTCCTCAGCCTCTGCACCTAACCCGTAGACCTGTTCCGAGCGCGTATCGACCTTGCAGACCCGACAACTATGCCCATCCTCTGCCACTGGCAAAAACTGAGTTGGTATCGCAGTCTCAATGGTATCGATAATCAACTGCTCGATATCGACCGCATGATCCTCAATAAAGTAAATGTCGAGCTCATCTCGGCTCAGGGTTTTTTCCTTCGGCGTCTCATTTGCTTGTTCAGGAAGGAACCGCACACGCACATCGATTTGCATCGGCCAGTTCATCACTAGGGCACACCGGCTGCAATTGACTCGCGGAGCGTAAGCGACCTCACCAACCACCAAAACAGCGCCGGACTCTTCGGCGGTTAGCTCCAATTTAGCCGTCAGCAATGGTTGGCCACCAGCTGCCTCTGCTAAGGGGAAATCTTTATAGACCCGCTCCAACCAGGGCTCGTCGCCACGGATTATCACAGGAGTTCGCTCGGAGATGACGGATAGTCCCAAACGCATAGATAAGTACTCGAAAATAATTGCTCTTACGACATTGAATTGCCATTTTACAGGCGGCTCCGTCTGTAGCGTTTTAGACCACAATATGCAAGGTGATTCCACCGCCTTTGGAGACCCGACCAATTCCAGGCTGATTGCAAAAAAAGCACCCAACCACTGAACTTCGCAAGACTTTGCCCGATAAAGATGAGGCGAGCAGACCGCTCGCCAACTGCGAAGGGTTCGCGTGAAGGACGCCTGGTACATCTACAAGGGATCCGGCCAACTAGGGCCGTTCACCGCTGAAGCCATACGGCAAGGCTTGCGGGAAGGAACGATCGACCCATTTGACATGGTGGGTCGCGACGGCTCGTCATTACGCCGCGAAATCGTCGAGGTCGACGAACTTTTCGTCACCCAAGAACCTGCCTATGAAGAGCAGGATGCCACCGCCGTCCGCCAGCCCCAAGGCCACGACATCCCTGCGAGCAGCTTTGGCGACATTGGGTTCCAGGATCGCAGCCAAGACTTCTCAGAAATCACCCACCCAAATCAGCGACCCGGTAACGCAGGAATACCAGCCATCGGAGGCGGGCCGCTTCATTTGGCAGCTGATCCTCAGACCACCGTCCGCATCGCCGATGCCAAATCGCCACCAAGAAACCAATCACCGCGACGTCAGCGCACCCCCAAGCACTATTATGTAACGGATGCCGGGGCACGCATGTTGGGGCCTTTAAGCCTCGAAGAAATACGCTCTTTGTTTTATCGTGGGGTGCTACCACAGGGCGCACGCGTCATGCGCGAGGGCTCTTCAGCGCAAGTACCAGTTAGTAAATTCCTAGCCGTCTTCAGTAACGGACAAAGAAGCCCCGCAGAATTAGGCGCACACCCGCGTCTGACTCGAAGCCTAACCACTTCACCAAAAGCCAGCACAGCAAACGAGACTCCGATTTCTCCCCTCGCTGTCTTCGGAATGGTAATAGCACTACTTCTGCTTGGTGCAGCAGGACGGTTGGCATGGGAATCCAAACGCCCCCTTAAGAGCCTATCGCCATCGACGTCACTGAACTCGCTCCCTACTCCAGCGCGACGCGCGCCCAAATCCTCGACCCGACGCACGAAAACACCGTCATTTAACGCTACAATATCCGATACTGGCAGAGTAGATGGCGGCGCACAGTCAGCGGACCTGCCAGAGGACACCCCTTTAGAAGAACCGTTCCAGCTAACACCAATTCCCGCACCACCGGCCTTTAAAGACGAGCTGGGCATAAATGAGCAGGCAACACAGCCAAGTAGCCGCAACTCTAACAGACGGGATCGCGAGCCTCGCCCGAGCCTTGAGCGTGCGAACCCCCAAAGCCAGCGCTTAAGCCGCCAGAAGCTCGCCAGGCGTCGCCCAGCATCCATCGCGATCCAGGTAGCGCGCCCCTCGCCGAGAAATTCGACTATCAGCGCAAAATCGCGGCCGCGGCTTGCCGCAGTGCCCGCCTCGACCTCGACCGCACGCCCCACACCCAGCACAACTCGGGCAACTATTCCGGCAACTAATCCGCCGATCACGAAAGCCGCTGCCAGTCCCACCTCCCGTGGAATCGGCAGTCTGGTAGACGGAACGCAAGTCCGCAACTTCGGCCCGCTCTCATTTGACCGAAATGCGCTTTCTCAGTGCCAAGCCGCTTGCACCATTACCTTTAATAGTAGCGATGGCAGTGTCCGCGGAGTATTCTTTAAGAAAATCTGGGGCCCAGCATTAGAACGCAGTACCGGCAGCGTCTACGTTAGCGGCTCGGTCCGCAAGGCAGATGGCGGCACGAAAATTATCCTATCCGGCGTCCAATAATTCCACGCTCAACGCTTGCCTTTCCGACTTAGTCACGCTAAGAGGTAGCTTCGTTTTTTGTGCGTCAGTTTGTTTTGGAGTAGGGCCATGGCAGTTCCAAAGTTTCGAATCTCGGCATCCAAGCGCGACATGCGCCGTGCGCATCACGCGTTGAAAGCTACTAGCTTCGCATATTGCTCCGCATGCGGCGAAGCCCAACTTGCACACACTGTTTGCAAGAACTGTGGCAACTACAAGGGTAAAGTTGTAGTGCAACCGAAGGTCAAAGGCGACCTCGGCGGCGAGGACTTCAACGTCGAAGGATAAGCAGGGATGACTTATAGCGGACAAATGCTCGCGATGTTTCCCGGCCAAGGCTCACAGTTTGTGGGCATGGGTCGTACCTTACTCGCTGAGTTTCCCGCTGTAAAATCCACCTTCGAAGAGGCTGAAGACGCAGCTAAGCTCAATATCCGGCGCTTGTGTTTCGACGGCCCGGATGATGAGCTTAAACTCACTGCAAATACTCAGCCCAGTATACTCACTGTAAGCATCGCCATATGGCGGACCCTGCAAGCAGAGTCCGGGATCAAACCCGCACTGTTTGCTGGTCACAGCCTTGGCGAGTACTCGGCTGTAGTAGCGGCAGGTAAGCTTGACTTCGCACGCGCGGTTCATTTAGTTCGATGCCGAGGCGAAGCGATGCAAGAAGCAGTGCCCGCTGGCGTCGGAGCGATGGCCGCGGTACTGAATACCCTCGCTGATGATTTGCAGGGTCGTTGTAGGGATGTATCGAGGTCAGACTCGGTAGTTGAAGTGGTTAATTATAACTCGCCTCAGCAGCTAGTCGTTGCCGGACACAAGACGGCAGTAGATCGTTTGTGTGCCAATCTAGAGACGAGCGGAATTCGCTTCGTGATCTTACCCGTTAGCGCCCCTTTCCACTCATCGCTCATGCTCCCAGCTAGGGAAGCGATGACACCTCTCTTAACAGCGTCCAAGTTCCACCAAACAAATGAGCGGGTGATTCCAAATCTCACCGCGGAAATCACGCAAGAATACGGCGCAAATTTACTGATTGAGCAGATCAACAGTGCAGTTAAGTGGACACAAACGCTGGCCACTGCTCATGCTTTTGGCTGTCGCGATTATGTCGAGATCGGCCCCGGCAAAGTACTATTTGGACTAGCTCGCAAGTCATTGCCGCGCGATGTGCAGCTTTTTCACTCCGAAGATATCAAGCAGACCATTGCAGCTTTCTGCTAAGCAAAAGACTTAACAGGCAGTTTGGCGCTTTAATACCTGACAACAATTAGTTCAGATAATAAGTATCTAATGCGAACAGCTTCTCTACATCAGCACTAGTTGTTGGGATTCGCCTCGTAGGAGATTCTATGTCATCTCATGAAAAATCAAAACGCTCACCGAGTGGAGCGGTCATTGCCCCCATTGAGCTGAGTACGACGTTCACGCGAGATGCAGACGGCACTTATCCTGGCGGTTATTTTTATACTCGCCACGGCAACCCAAATCGCGAGCAACTTGAAGACGCTCTGTGCTCACTCGAAGGAGGCGCGACTGCAATTGCCTTTGCGTCTGGCACAGCTGCATCGATGGCGGCATTTTTATCTCAAAGTAGTGGCGATCATGTCCTGCTACCGCAGGAGTGCTATCATGGCACCCAAGAGATGATGCGCCAGATTTTTCCACGCTGGGGCCTTTCCTTCGACTTGGTCGACATGACCCATATCGAGACAGTGCAAGAAGCCGTCCGACCCAACACCCGTCTAATTTGGGTAGAAACCCCCTCAAATCCACGTCTTAGGCTGAGCGATTTAGCCGCCCTAAGCACCATCGCAAAAAAAGCTAAAGCCACCCTCTTATGTGACAATACCTTTGCCACGCCGCTCAATCAAAACCCGCTTAAATTTGGTTGCGACCTGGTGCTGCATTCCACAACAAAATATCTCAATGGACATTCTGACGTGTTGGGCGGCGTGCTCGTCGCTCGTGAGCAAGGCGCTCTTTCCGAGCGAATTAGGAGCATTCAGATTTGCGGCGGTGCCGTGCCTTCACCGTTCGATTGCTGGCTTACCATGCGCGGCATGGCAACCATGTCGCTACGAGTTCAAACTCAATGTGCAAGCGCAGAAAAAATTGCCAAATTTCTAGGTGGCCATCGTCAGATCGAGCGAGTGCACTATCCAAGTCTGACCTCACACCCACAATACTTACTGGCAAAAACACAAATGCGCTCTGGTGGCGGCCTGCTTTCGTTCGAGGTGAAAGGGGGCGAGAGCGCAGCCCTGGCCTTCGTGGCTGCAGTACGCAACCTACACCGAGCTACCAGTCTTGGCGGAGTCGAGACCCTCATAGAACATCGCGCATCTATGGAAGGCCCAAATACCCGCACTCCGCGCAACCTCGTAAGGCTAGCTGTGGGTATTGAGCCAACAGCGGAGCTGATTGCCGATTTAGATCAAGCCCTGGCGAGCTTGGACTAAAGCTTTGTGAATCGTCAAATACCCGCTTCAGCTAACAAATTTAGCAAGCCCTGCCATACCGGGGCACTTAACATGACTTCTGTCTCTTCCGCAGCGCGGGTTAAAACTCCTGGCTGCGGGCTAGTAACTAGACGCAAAAGATCAACGGCTGTAACCAGCGCAACGACTTGCCCATCCCTAGTTACGGGGAGCCAAGGACCTTGGCGCTCCATGGCCACGATCGCCTCTGCCAAAGTAGTTGATTCCGTGACAACCAAACCGATCTTTGTCATGACGTCGGCGACTGTTAGCTTGGAATCGAGTGACAACCCGTCATCGTTCATTCCGCGCGCGAAAAGATCGGACTCCGTAACCAGTCCAGCTAACGCTCCATCACGCATCACTACTAAGGGCTGTGCACAGGCTGTCCGCAAGGCTCGAGCAGCAGCACTTACATGCTCAGTATGATTAATAGTTAAAAATGATCTTTGCGCTGTCGCGACATCACCAATTGTTTTTGCTTTCATGTGGCGCCTCTGCAATTGCTGAATCATCTCAACGAGCACATTCTAACACAACCTTATCCCAGGTCGACTCCTGTTAGCCCCGGTACCAGTTTCACATCAGCTCGAAATCTAATGAAGGCCTTTTTTCGCCTGAATCTACTGAATCCGCTAAATATTTCGCCGCCTTTGTCATGTTGCCGCCCGAAGCTTTAACAGCCTGCTCAAATGCTGCTTTTGCCTCTACAGGCATACGAGCACGCAGGTGACAAATTCCCAAATTGAACCATAGTTTGGCCTGCTGCGCTGGATTATGCACAAAGTACATGGCTGATTCATAGTAAGTGACAGCCTCGTCGGTTTGACCAGCCCGCGATAGATTGATTCCGATGAGGTTCAGGTACGAGGCAAACTGGTCAAATGGCGGCTTCTGTTCTCCCGAAGACTCTTGCTTCTCCAGGGCATCCGCAACGAGAATTCCGGCCTCAGCCTTTTTCATTTCCGGATCAATCGCCAGAGCTTTGCCAAATTGTAGCCTAGCTTCAGCATAGTGCCGCTGCCCAAGCTCAATCTCTCCCAAGAGACAAAGTCGCTCCACCGACCTAGGGGCCAATGCATCAGCCACCGAAATGAGACGCATCGCCTCATCTACTTTACCCAAAAACATGCACGCCTTCCCGTAGCCGGTGACCAGCGACAGCCTGCGGTCACCGAGACGCCAGGCCGCAGAATAGGACCACTCCGCTGCCTCGAAATTAGCCTCGTCGAGAAAACGATCACCGACGATTTTTAGCGCATTCGTAACCAGCTCATCGTAGTCACGCCCCTTCGGCGACAAGTCGTACTTATTGGCCGAAGATAGGCTCTGAATTTCGCGCACCAACACCATCAGGTCGTTGATAAACTCGCGGCTTAGCGCCGCATTGCTGACAACCTTGCTGAGAGCCCCACTTAATGCCTTGTCGCCTATGGGTAACGGCAGTAGCGAAACGGCCAAATCTTCATCCAACAAACGAAAATCTTGCGCTTGAACTTTAGACGAGAGGATGACAACAGGCATAAACCGAAGACGTTCAGTGACTCGAATACGGTTATACAATGCTAGTCCACTGAGTTGCGCCAGCTCCCAGCGCAACACCAAGACATCGTATGGACCTGTTGTTAGTAGGTTCCAACCCATTTGGCCGTCTTCGGCTACATCAGCTTGCATGACACACTTGGCAGCAAAACTATGCATCAATTGTCGAGCATTTTGCTCACTTGAGTCGACAATTAGAGCATGATTCATCGGAAAGACAACATTAGGAAGGCGTGTCGCTGGATCCAACGATTCACCATTGCTTTTTTGTAGCAGAATACGAAGTTGGTCAGTTGACGCTGTGAGCATCAACGCTAACTCTGATCGCCGCGCGCTTATGGCATCAAGTCGTTGCTGCCAGCGCCGCTTCAAGTCGTTTACAGCGACAGATTCATCTGCATTTGCGATGGCTTCCCGCTGAGGCAGACGCACGATTTCAAAAAGTGCCGCACGCATAACTTTCTGCACCTGCACCTTGGAAAAGGGCTTACGCAAAATATGTTTGGCAATACCAGCGCTGAGCTTGATGCTCTCGTGAGAGCCAATGCAGATGACAGGGACCTGCGGCGGTAGGTCACGCGTCAAGCTAGCTGCATCACTTGCATCCAAATCTAAGAAGACGACGCTTGCTACGCCAAAGTCCCCGACCGATTCTAGGCCGAGCAAACTAGGTGAAAGTAACTTCACATCACCAAAATCATCATCTCGCAGCGCCCGCTCCAAGACTTCGAATGACAACTTATCGCGGGAAAATACGAAGGCTTTCAAAGATCATCCTTTCTATCGAACAGATCTCAAGCCATTGAGAATTTTTTCATTGATGGCTGCGCGTGACTCCGTCACCAAAATCATACTACCGCTGCCAAAAATGTAAGTGCCCATCCAATGGTCTTCCATTTCCAGCTTTTCACCGAGACGACATTGAAGTGGCACAACCTGACCATCGTAGCGCGTCACGAGAATGGTGAAATAAAGGCGCTGTTGCTTGCCGACCAACTTGCCCTTTTCCACTTCGACCACACAAGTTTTGTGATGCGCCTTATGGTGCTTAGTCAGACACGACGTACAAGTCCAATTGCGCCAGATTTCGCAGAATGTGTTTGAACCCGACTTAGCATCGCAATGATAACACGCACCAATCTCACCAGACCCCGCACCCTTTCGGGAGCCAGATCCAGCCGGTGAACGCACTTGGCTGTTTGGAAGTGAAGTTGCCACCAATAGATTATAGTACCGAAGCAATAACTTCGTCGAGGTGGCTTGTGTCGGTTATGGTCAGTAGCAACTAAATCGAGCCTTCTCTCAACGCGGCATCTAGATCTAGTGATGGTGCCCGCGGCCGGAATCGAACCGGCACGCCCCTTACGGAAGCACAGGATTTTAAGTCCTGTGTGTCTACCAATTTCACCACGCGGGCAATTTGCGAGCTCTCATGAGGGCTCAATAGCAGAACCGAGGAAGAATTGGTAACACACGAAAAGGCATTCGCCAACGAAGGATCTAGGGCCCCAGAGAAATCTCTCCATTTACTGAAAAGCACTTCTTATATATTTATAGTAATTTATAGAATCAATTAAAAATCAAAAAAACAAGGACTTCCACACGCGACCAGGTATGGCATGAAGAAACTTCACCCAGCAAATATTTGCTGGGGTTAAAAGCCCGGAACTAAAACTTCAAGACAACACCAGCTCCAGCGGTGGTCAAAGTACGCTTGGTCGGCAAAGCCTGGACTGCTTGCTGCAGCTGAGGGCTCACTTGCGGCAATGAAGCTAAGCCCCTAAATGATGAAGGTATGCGAAAACACAGCTCACCGAAGTCACCGTGACACTGAGCAACAAAAGCCTGAATATCAGCGTCTTTGAACAGCTTCCAGCTACCGGTCAAGCGGGCAGTACTGGTGTCATCACTCAAGTTACGGAGTCCAGTTATGAAAAATGACGTATCATCCCACGAACCCGGAGCCGGTAGATTGAGATAACCGGCAATATAGCGACGACCGCCATAAAGGGTCGGTGATTGCCCTGTGACCAGAGAGTATAGCTCTAAATTTCGGTCATCATAGCCGAGCTGGTTATAGAAATATTCCACTCCCACCGTAGCCACATCGTCAGAGTTATATTTGAAGCTGCGATCGACGCCCAACAGAGATTGAACAAACCATTTATCGGGCTCCCGATAAGCAGTTGGTAACTGACCAGTGGTAGTATCTATCCCTCCACGATAAAGCACTTGGCTTTGCCTCTTGGTCAACGCCGACTCACTGTGCACATCTACCGGTCCAACGCCGCTCGAAACATCGAGGCCAAAGCGAATTGGAGCATGGGATGCCATCTGAAAGCTAATTGCTGCCTCACCAATCCCACCGAAGGCAAACTCACCACGAAGAGCACCGGTCAATTGGTCAATTTGCTTAGCCGAACCATAGAGCAAAATCGCATAAAGATTATATCCCTGCTTCTCAAAAGGCAGATGTAATTTCAGCATGTCTACGCCTAATCGGCGATCGAATAAAGCCAGAGGATCGATCACGCGAATGGACGTAAAGTCGGTTGGATTCCAAAAGCGTCCACTACCCCACCTCAAATGCTGCTTGCCGAAAGTCGCGTAAACTTTTTTCGCAATATCCCACTTCAACCACATCTCATCGAGATCTGAGCGAATGCAACCACTGGAGCACACATCCGATTTATTGATAGAATCCGATGTTATTGCTGGCGCACCACCAGACGAGCCGCCCTCAGAAAAACGCAAACGCAAAAAGCCGCGCAAATCCTTATTCGGACGGGAATCAAAATAAACATCGGCCTGCTTTAGTTTGCCGAAATCCCCGCCAGCAGCGCCGACCCCCTCTTTATGACCGGAGTCGGTCCGAATCTCCAAGCGCCCTCCGATTTGCAGAGTATCCAGCAAACGCTGATTCATGTCCGTTTCAGGCGCAACCTTCTGCTCTGCCGAAGGCGCCCCAAAAATGTCCTGATCGCGTGCATCTTCACCTGCCGCAGCTGCAGTCAGCCCAAAAGACAGCAGTAGACATAGGTACTTCCACACCAAGATCGTCCCCTTGGGCTCGGCTCACGGCGCCAAGATCCGTTTCGATGGTTGATTGTCCGCCGCTGAGAATACTAACCACCTCAATGCCCGACAAGCCCTATGATTAGCGTTGAATTGAATCGCCTTGCAGTGAAGAATTGACCAAAACTTTTCGACGACGCTGATCCACACAGTAGTCGGTATGGGCTATGTGCTAAAGTTACCGGACGGTGAGCCTTGTCCTGCGTAAATCGTCGCACCATGCACTGGAGAGGTGAAAGCGGCTCCCGGTAACTGGACTCCCACGCGCCCCTGACCAAAGCACAAACTCACAAAAAGCCGCATCAGAATAAATCCATTCCATACGAGTACGACGATGCAAGCGGCAGTCAATATCGGCAATCGCAGCCACAGATCACCAAGCCGCATTTCCTCACCCCCAACAAGCTTGCGTGACCGGAAATGCCGATAATGCCAAGGTCAAAAGAAGAAGTAATGTCACTGCATCGGGATAGAGAATGCCGCTGTCGCGACGAATTTGATCTTTAGTCTTCATCAAGTGCCTAATAATCAATCCACCCAAAATCCCGGCCGTCGGTGGCGCACCTGCCGCCAAGGCGATGCCGATAGATAGCGGCAGAGCGATGAGGAATACAACAAAACCCGCTCTCACATCACCAATCACTGTTGCAGCTTTGCTCTTCGGCAAGAGTGCCTGACGACTGTCGAATTCAGCCGCAGCTGTCCCCATGTCCAACTCCGCAATGTAATCCAGAATAAATGCATTTTTTCGTACATGCACGCATCAGTGGGGATCTAAGAAAATTCACTTTCATGAACAATATAAGAATCAAGTTTATCATGTAGATTTGAGAGCCAAATGAAATCAAGATGAAAATGCATTCATACACCGACTTTATGTAAGCCCCAAAACCGCCTCGGCGCTCTCGGAATTTTTCATGTAGAGAAGACTCTGCATGCGAAAAGCCTCGAAATTTTCATGATAGAATCTTAGGTATAAATCAAGTTGCCCTATTTATCTCAATTCCAGGGAGGCTAGCAGAAGTGGCATCCAAATATGTCCGCAGGCTGATGCTACCGCTAGGCATCGCCATGACGCTAGCCGCTACTCCTTATTGTCGCAAAGATAAAAAAGATCAAAATCCGCAGCAATCATCTAAGCCCGGCGATCCCCCTAGCACCTGGGACGGCATATCTGACTGGCCAGAATCGGCACTGGAGGTCGTGGACGAATGAAACATCTCAAAAGTGTCGCCGTAGCAGTCTCAGTTCTTGCTATATGGACCTGCGGCCATAACCGAGGACAAGCTTTTGTGCGCAAAGATCTTGCTGCCCGCATCCAGCTGGCGCCGGATGCAGGATTTTCCGACCGCACACTGTGGGCCGGCCACGGCATGCGACTAAAGCAAATTAATAGCGGCGATGATCTAACCAAATGGGCTAAGGATAAAAAACTAAGAATTGTGTCACTGCCCATCGACAGTAACTTGTCGCGGGACCTCGCCAATGATCCTGCAACTCTAGTATTTTCACCTGGCGACAGCACCAACTCGGGCTTTGCCTTAGTAGACATCACAGACAGCAATCGTGAAGCCGAGCTGGCAGTAGCAGCGCACGCGCAGGGCAGCCATAGCTGTGGAATGCTGCAAAAGTTGTCACTAAAACTACTACCAACTTCATCTGAATTTACCCCACCACTTTTTGCGGAAGTTTTAAACAGACAGGCTATCGCAAATTTGACAACTATTGACGCTGGCGCAGTTACGCAATCACTAAGTAATAAGATCCAGACTCTGGAAAGCATCGGTACTCGCTATCACACCTCGCAATCCGGGATCCAAACCTCGAGCACTGTACAAAAGTTGTTCGAGACAGCAGCTGGCGGACGCATACCTGGTATGTCGGTACGATTGGTACCTCATATCGAAACTGAGCAAAAATCTGTCGTAGTGACGATTCCCGGCACCGAGGATCCACAGGCGACCGGCCCAGTGATTATACTTGGGGCGCACATAGACAGCATAAATGCAGCGAACAAGGAAGGTGATGCACCTGGCGCAGATGATGATGCCAGTGGTGTCGCGACTCTAGTCGAGATTGTGCAACAGATCGCAAGCTCTGGCGCACAATTCAAACGCACTATTGAATTTCACGGTTATGCAGCCGAGGAAGTCGGATTAATCGGCAGTAATGATATAGCTGAAAGCTATGCTGCCTCAGGCAGGACCGTTGCGGCTATGCTGCAGCTAGACATGAATTCCTGGGCATCCAATCCATCGTCTCAAACGATATACTTAGTCACAAACTCAACTAGCGCGCTATTACGGAGGTCACTGAAGACCCTCATCAACACCTATCTTGGAGGGAACGTGGTCGAGGGCACCCTGCCCGCCGGAACCTCTGACCACGCCTCCTGGCAAGCCGCCGGATTCCACTCTGTATTTCCCTTTGAGAATCCGATTGATTATAACGAAGCTTTGCATACCCCTCGGGACACATCAGCCACAATTAATGATCTAAAGTTAGCTAGTCGCTTCGTCCAAACTGGCCTGGCATTTCTGGGGCATCATGCTGGTTTAAAAAACGCTGAAGGAACCTATCAAGAAGACCTAGCGAAATTTCGCGCGGCCACAGCAAAAGATCTTTTTTTGGCAATTAAATCTGGTGAGACTGGAAACAGTTACGGACTCAGTGTCGCCGCAGGATCATTAATAAAATCTGTAGAGATATGCGAAGTGAATGAAGCTGGGGGCATCGGTTGTAAGCGCGAACTCTTAATTGGCAAGGCCACAACACAGAAGGGCTCGCGACAATTTTTCAATCTAGGTGACGATCTACAGATTCGCAGCGGCATTCATATTTCAGTCTTTGGATATGACAGCAACGACAAACTAATTGCTCAAAGGTCCGTCAGGCTGCAGAAAAAATAGACAACTCAGATTAACGACTCTGTGACTCAAGCCATGCCTTAGTGAACATATTCACATCCAGAGCATCAAGCTTTACATCTCTCAGCGCTACAGTAGTCGCATTGCCCTTCTCTACTTCATCAAAGACGCGAATTTCTTTTGGCACGTATACCTCTGCGCCCTTCGATTTGCTGAACATTTTCTCCCAACTGGGATAGTAGCTCGTGCGCAGCAGCTTACCCGACAGCGCGAATTCCTGACGTTTCATGACATTTTTCTCGTTTTGATCGATCCAAATTTCCAACACAGGACTGGCAACTTCAAGACCAGGCTTAGCTGTCAGCTTCAGGTGATAGACCTTAAATCGACCTAAAGATTCATCGGCTACAAATACCGCCTCATACTCTTGAGCTAATCTAGACTGATCGAAATCATCGCGACGGCTATTAGTCCCGGCGATACTTGCACGTTCAGTCTGGCGTTCCCATTTACCGAGAGCAGGCTCGTAAAGAAACAAGTTCTTTTCGAGTCGCAAATAACCTTTCCCAGCTTCAGCCTTCGGTTTCGCAAACAAGATCATCCATTTATCATCACCATCTCGACGATACACGCGGGCTTCAAAAGCCTTACTGGATCCGTCTTTCGACTTCTGATCGATAAATACTATCGATGCATAATCACCAACGTTACGCTGCCTGGCATCTATCAAAGTAACTAATTCTTTGACCTCTTTATCAGTTAGGGCCGTTCCTACTTGAGCGAAAGAAAGAAGACTGAATAGTATCGACAATGAACCTAATATTTTTGTCATACGATTAACTCCGCTATTTACCGCTAAGAAGAGCTTCCACGGGCCTCAAACGAGCCGCCTTAAACGCTGGATAAAGCGCCGCGATACCGGTGACCGCTGAGAACAAAACCAACGTAGTCACTACCTGCGTCCAGTGAATGTTAAACTGGAACGTATTTGTCATCAAAAATAATCGCACGCCATCACTAGTCACGGGCACCTTAAGAAAATTGGTGACCCCGACCAGAGCGCATCCTAAACCGGCTCCCACCGTTGCAGCAAACACTCCAAGAAGTAGGGCTTCGGCCACAAAAATCTTCACAATCATGGACTTAGGTGCGCCAATAGCACGCATCGTACCGATTTCCTTAGTCCTTTCCCTAACTGCCATCCACATGGAGTTAACAATCCCTCCGACTATGATGAGAGCTAGAATTCCGACGACAAAAAATGAAACAAAATCTAACGCCCGCGTTATCCACAAAACGAAAGAAATTTCATCGCTCCAAATGGTGAGATCCAGGCGCTGCCCCAACCAGTCTTCGCCACTGACTTTGTCGAACTTAAAGAAGAAAGGTCGCGGATCGTGTTCCATTACTGTTAATCCAGCTTTGGTTAAATCTCCGCGCAGCCGCTCCATAACCGCAGTAGCTCGGTCTGGATTAGGTAGATATACCATCACCACGCCCGTACTATTAGGTTGCAAACGATACAGATCAAGCACTGTTTGCCGCGGCACAAAAAGATTCCAATTACTCATGAAGCCAATATCAGAGGCCACCGCAACAATGGTGAGATCCACTGTATTGGCTCTTGCCCCCTCGATAACCATAGTAAGAGTGTCGCCAACACCCACACCCAACTTCTTTGCTTGAGCCGAAAATATAAGCACTGAATTCGGTTGCTGCAGCCCGGCGAAGTCACCCAAAATCCTATCGCTCGCGCCAACTTTGTATTCAGATTCGGGCGCCAACCTTAGGGATTTAAAAAAGCGCTTTTCTTCAGCGTACTCAATCCCATTTAGTCCGACATTAAAAGATGAGCCTGGGCCGACGATTCGCCCCCATCCACGATGGCGATCGGTCATCGAAACAGCTTCCGGCACAGATTGCTTAACGATCTGTTTAACCAGCGACCTATCACTAATCAGCGGGTCAGAGCCCCGTCGACGGGCTTTAAAGAAGCCCCCTACATTCACGTGACCAGCCGATAACGTAGTAGCGGATTCGATCATACGCTCTGCAATCGAACCAGAAACCACTCGAAGCACTAAAAAAAGAGCTGCCACTATCGCAATTGCAAGACCTAGCAGTAAAGAACGCCGCTTTGCCTGGATCATGTTGCGAAATGCAATCCGGAAGATGGTAATCATTACTCCTTCTCCTGGGTTGCATCAGCGGGCTGGATCTTAGCCGCATGGCGAGCCGCATAGACCGAGGCCAACGTTGCCACGATGGTGATTAGAATTGGAGCCGTTGTTACCACCGTCCAATGCACACGAGGGTATAATCGCGGCCCTGAGAAAATAAACGTAACGATATCGTTGCCAGCTGGAATACCAAGGCGGCCAGCCAGGATGATTACTAGCACCGCTAATGCCGTTCCAGAAATTGCGCCAAAGAACCCAGTTATGCCGGTCTCAGCAAGAAACAGATTCACAATAAAAGAACGCTGGGCGCCGATTGCACGCATAGTTCCAATCTCTCGAGTGCGATTCAAAGTGCCTACAATTATTGAGTTATTTACAATCACAAAGGCCACTAAAAATATAATCGCCAAGGCAAAGAGCAGAGTCCCTCCAACAATATTTACTAGCTGACCCACAATACCCGATGCTTTTTGCCACCCAACAATATTTGCTTTCAGCCCTCGATTCTCTAGGGCGGCCAGCAGTTCTTGCTGTGTCCTTTCTTCCTTCCCTGAATCCTTCAGCTTAATAGCGGCATTCAGCGCAAGGCCTCGCTGTACTTCTTGAGGATCAAATTGATCTGCCAATCTAGGCTTGACGGAAAGCGGTTCCGCAGCCTCTTTCTTGTCATTTGCTGCGACTGTAGTTGCCGGACGCTCGCTACCGAAAAGGTCTGTCTCAGCATTTTCCGCGCTAACATCCTTGATGCCGACTTGAGCCCGCATCACATCTAGCTCCCTACGAGAAGCCTCAGTCATCTGTCCATAGAGTTCCCGAAAACTAACCAAGTCCATAATACTTAGCACACCGGCCAAATCTGAATCTTCTAAACCATCGAAATTATAGATCCCATACACCTTGAGAGGCAGGGTCTTAATGTATCCACTTCGCGTATAGCTACGGACCGTGATGGTTTGACCAGGCGACACTTCATATAGTCGAATTTTAGGCGCGATATTGGCGTAAAACCAAGAATAACGTTGCTCGAAATTAGAATCGTCAACCGTCAAAAACATGGTCAGCTGATGACTCAAGCGTTGTACCAATTCATCGCCACCGACAGCTGCAATACCTAAATCCGTCAACTTGCGACTTAACTCTTCGGCATCCGCACGATCTAAATATGAGAGAATCTGCTGATACTGTTTTTTTAAGTCGGAGGCAAAGCGACGACACTCATCGTCGCCAGCGATCGATTGATTGCGTTTAGTAAGCCGCTTGTGAATTTTATCAAAAATCTTAGCTACTGAATTCTTTAGCTGCTCATCGCGCACTTTTCGGCTGAGCATGATGCCACGCTCACCCGGGCCTAGCAAAGTCCCCTCTATCAAATGAAATTTCGGGAAGTTGGCTAGATAAGCAGCAATATCTGTACCAAAGTATTGAATGTAGGTTGGCAACTTCTCACCGGAAAGCGGTGCAATCCGAGTCTCTAAAAACTGCAATTTTTCTTCGCCGATCTTACTCACATCTTGCAGAAACTCAGGCGCGGCGGCGACTTTCAGATCACGCTCTTGTTGTTCCAGCTCAGCCTGATCCGCGCTAAGTTGGCGGCGGGCGGTTAGCTCTAAACCAACTTGCTCTAACTGAAAACGCACCTGCTCTACTCGCCCAGCTATAATAGCCGAATCCTTACCCTTAATCGCACTGCGCAATGCATCCAGGCTGTCATCCAGCTCGTTACCACGCGCCAGGACCGCCATATCAAGTCCCATGGGGACAAATGCTGCGACATTTGGATGGCGCAAAATTTCATCACGATACGGAGCAAAATCTGGCAAATTACCGATATCAGCACGCCCCATAAAACCGCCGCCACCGAACAGCGTCAGACTATCCTTGGCGTTAGCAGAATAAATTTGCAGATCACCAGCGACACTCTGAGTAATACTGGCGCGCATGGAGGCCCGAACATCGTTTAATAAAGACAGGCCTATAACAGCCAAAAACGCCCCAAATGCTATCAGCGCGCCGATAATCGTTGTTCTAAAACGGTCCAACCAAAGATTACGTAAGGCTACCGAGGAAATTAGGCGTAGCTGACCTAGCTGCGAGCTCACGAATCTTGCCCCGTTACTACTTTGCCGTCCTTAAGACGAATAATCCGCCCTGCCTGACGCATCACCTGCGGATCATGCGTGGAAAAGATAAATGTCGTTTTATGAGTCCGATTAATTGTCTTCATGAGTTCAATGATTCGCTCGCCCGTTGCGGAATCAAGGTTCGCCGTGGGCTCATCCGCAAGCACAATACGCGGCCCGGTGACCAACGCCCTAGCGATCGCTACTCGTTGTCTCTGACCACCAGACAATTCACTGGAACGCTGACCTTGCTGCGCCGTAAGATCTACCTCTGCAAGCAGTGCTGTGACCTTTTGCTGCCGTTCAGCACGGCTAAACCGCCCTTGCAAAAGCAGCGGAAACTCCACATTTTGAAATACTGTAAGGACGGGAATTAAGTTAAAGCTCTGAAAAATAAAGCCTAGCTTCTCCAGCCTTAGCTTCGTCAACTCCCGATCACTCAGCTTAGCGATTGGGAGACCTTCGATATAGACCTCACCAGATGTTGGAACATCCATACAGCCTATGAGGTTCAGCAGGGTTGATTTACCACAGCCGGATGGACCAGCAATCGTAGTAAACTCACCTTCCTGAATATCCATGTCGATACCAGACAGGGCATGAACCTGCGTCTTACCCAGAGGATAAATCTTCTCGACACTAGAGATGCGAACCACGGCAGTCATGTGACCTCTACCTTTCTATTAGTCCTTAGCAGCAGTTTGCTTAATAAGGTCTAAGGCCCACTCGTCCTTGAACTGCTTACGACCAGCGATCACTCCAATGCGCAGATTACTCAGCCATTTATTGGCGAGACGCTTGATATCAGCGGGCGTCACCTTATCGAGCCGGCGCGGCATGTCGTAGTACTCATTGAAATCGCCGTAGAAGACGTCAGATGCTGCCAATGCTCCAGCTAAAGACGCATGAGTTTCCTGCGTCAAGTAATAACTAGTCGCAAAACCACGTTTAAATTCTGCAAGCTCTTCGTCGCTGTAGGCTTTGGATTTAACTGTCGACAACACATCCTGGATTGCAACCAGCGTTGCCTCCGGCTTTGAGGTCGATACATTAATCACGCCCACCCCGATATTGTACTCAATAAGAAAGGCATGGACGGCATAGGACAAAGAGCGCTTAGTCCTGATCTCTTCACCTAATTCTTCACTGAGGATTTCATAAAGTAACCGCATGGCCACTGAATCTTCGTCATGAATCCCTGGGGCATTCATCTTCATCCGAATATATGCGGTGGGCAACTCACGGTCGTAAAATGCGTAGGCTTTAGCTGCGTCGAATTCTGGCACAGCGACTTCAACAGCTGGAGAGCTTGACGCTTTAACCCCGCCGAAAGCTTGATTTAAATCAGCAACTACCTTTGCTGCTGGCATCGAGGTAACGACCACTATATGGAGTTTATCCGCAGTGAGTATTTCTTTATGAAGTTTAATTAAATCATCTCGGCCGAGACCGTCTAACTCCTTGAGAGCTTCATCATGATTGAGACGGTAAGGATGCCCTGGACGGTAGAAAATTGAATTTACGATCTCGTTAACATAGCTACCCGGATTACTCGGAGTATCCTTTAACTCGGCTTCAATTCTCTCTCGCGTCAAGGCGACATCTTCAGGGGTAAAACTCGGCTCCGTAAGCAAGGCAGCCATAAGCGGCAAAGCTTTAGACCAATATTCATTCAGAGTGCCAAGTCCACAGGCTGCATACTCAATACCGCCGCTGCACGCCATATCCAAACTATACTTCTCAGATAGTTGGTACACCTTCTGCTTAGGATATCCCTTGCCGGCCATGGGTAAGGCCATCCATAACCATTCGTTAAGCACTTTGCGACCTGGAGATAAATCTTTCAGACCGGAACTGAAAGTCACACCAAGTTGCACTATATCGGAATCCGGAATCTGCCTAACAATCACACTCATGCCGTTTTTCAAATGATGACGGCTGGTAAGATCCTTCTGGATCTTGATCGATGCGTCCGAAACAAGTTGGTCTGCTGCCACTGCTAAAGGCGCAGTCACACAACTCAATGCCCCAGCTAAAAGACACTTTATAGCCAAGCTTAGATTCAGCCATTGGTACTTCATCGGCACGCTCCTCTCGGCATGTTGTCACAAAATAGCTACTTAACCTGGGCTAGCTGAGCTCTCGGGGGCCGTGTCGGCCGGGAGCTCCCTAGTTGCCGGACCCTTGTACATCTCAAGATACTTTTCTGCTAACGGGGCTGAAGTATCTTTGAGACCTACAGCACGTGCATCTTCGGGCGACAGCAAAACGCTATCGAGATGAGGCGCATTTAGTAACCAAGTCTTGACGCTGGCCCGGACATCTTTGAGCTTAACTTTGTCGATATTGGTCAAGTAACTGTCGTAGTAATCTAAGCCAGTGACGGCCCACCAAAATGCTAGTTCTTTAATAAACTCAGTCGGAGAATTCTGTTCACGCTTGCGATGTATCGTCATTTTGCGTTTAACATCGACCAGCTGGGCATCATTGAAATAACCAGGCTTAACCCACTCTTTGATCTCAGCTAGGAGCTGCTTTTGAACCTCTTTTGCGCGTTTTGGCGCAGCCGTGGCGTACAGGTCGATCTCGCCTGCTTGAGACTGAGTGTAATAGCTAAAGCCAGCTTCATAAGCTAAGCCTGAGTCGACAAATTTTTGATAAAACTTGCCACCGCGATGCTCTAATAAATTAACCAATACGTCTAACGGATAAGTTTCTTTCGGTTGCTGGCGAACTTTTGGGCCATCAAACGTGCTTTGTATACGCACGTTCTGCACAATCGGTCTGGTCATAACAAAGCTAGTCGTTGCTGGAAATTTTGGAAACGCTGGTGGCTGCAATGGCTTCCATCCTTCCGGAGTGCGCCAATTGGCAAAATGTTTTTTTGCCAGCTTGGCTAAGTCCGCTGGAACGAAATCACCTCCTACTAAAAGCGCGCAATTAGCGGGCACGAAAACTTGATCCTTGATGCGTAGTAGTTGCTCGCGAGTAGCATTTGAAATAATCGGCGCAAGACCGAGCGGATCCCGACGGTATCCAAGCGGTCCATAGATCATATTTCTCTGTAAATTCATAAAATCAAATGCAGGCTGAGCCGCATTTCGCTCGTACTCATTGAGCACCACCCGCCGCTCACGTTCCATCTCGCTCTGTTCAAGGAGCGGAGTGGCGATAGCGTCGGCCATAAACTGGAGCCCTTCTTCCAAGAAAACTGAAGGTAGGGTTATAAAGTACCGCACCTTCTCGGCTGAGGTATCACCATTATAGGTGATGCCGAGCTGCCGAATTCTCTTGTTGAATGCCTCTTGATTCGGCAATCGCTGGTTACCTTTGAAGAACATGTGTTCCCAAAGGTGAGTCAACCCGTTGCTATCTGCTGTTTCGGTCATGGCACCAGCTTTTGCAGCCAGCACAATAGTTACCAAAGGGACCTTGTGTGACTCAAAGCCGACCAGTGTAAGGCCTGTGTCCATGGTTTGGGTAGAATATGCCTTAGACCCTGCAGCCTCGGCATTCACACTGAGAAGCATCATCAATAAAGACAAAAGCCGTACCATGCGGTGCCTCCCTGCGCAAAACACTATGATCTGTTCCTGAACTTTCTACTGTAACGAATCTGCAACAATTTCAGCGATATCTTTGACCACTACACTCTCGCCCTTGCCCTCAGATTTGACTCCGTCAGTCAGCATCGTCATACAGAAAGGACACGCAGTAGCTACGGTCGATGCCCCTGTAGCGATAGCTTCTTTGGCCCGATTAATGTTGATGCGTGTACCCTGATTTTCTTCCAGCCACATACGCCCACCGCCAGCGCCGCAACAGAAACCCGTTTCTCGACTGCGGGGCATTTCCTTGAGTTCAACTTTAGGCAGAGCTTTGAGAGCATTTCGCGGTTCATCGTAAACCTCGTTATGCCGACCCAAATAACAGGAATCGTGGTAAGTCATCTGGGTCATTTCAGCCGGAACTTGCTGCGGCTTTATCTTTCCTTTAGTGCTGAGATCGCTGATCAGCTCACTATGATGAAGCACCTCTAGATTAACACCAAATTCAGGATATTCGTTTTTTAATGTGTTGAAGCAATGCGGGCATCCTGTGACGACTTTCTTCACTTGATACCGCTTGAAAGTCTCTACGTTGGCCTCGATCTGCATCTTTGCCAAATACTCGTTTCCAAGCCGCCTAGCTGTATCGCCGTTACACTGCTCCTCAGTCCCCAAAATGGAGAAGCTAACCCCTGCAGTCTGCATGATTTTAGCGATTGAGCGCGAAACTTTCTTATATCGCTCGTCATAGGACCCAGCGCAGCCAACCCAAAATAAGTACTCGACATCGCTCTTATCGGCCATCGTCGTGATATTCTGCCCTTTAGCCCAATCAGCCCGCGTGGATGGGTCCATAGGCCACGGTGATGAGCTGGTCTCCAGACTTTTAAAGGTATTTGCCAGCTCAGCTGGAAAAGCGCCCTCTGTGAGGGTCAAATATCGGCGCATACCAACGATCGCAGGTATGTGTTCGATATAAAGCGGACATGCCTCCATACAGGCACCGCAGGTCGTACAAGACCAAAGTTCTTCCGGCGTCACAATCGCACCCTGCTCACCAATGAGCGGTGTACGCTGATCTTCGGGCACGCCATTGCTGACCTCAGCCACCGCTACTTTAAGGTGTTTCATAATCAACCGCGGGTCTAACGGCTTACCCGTATTGGTAGCTGGGCATTGTTCGGTGCAACGGCCGCACTCGACGCAAGTAATACCGTCGAGTAGCTGCTTCCAACTAAAATCCTTAACTTTACCAATACCAAAGCTCTCCGCATTTTCGTCAAATTCCAGAGACTTCAGTCGTCCACGTGCAGTCAAGCTACGCAGGAACATGTTGGGCCAAACCCAAATAAAATGCTGATGTTTCGACGACGGCAGGAACATCATGAATGAGAAAAGAACCAAACAATGCGCCCACCAAAATGACTTGCTTAAGATTTCCCATCCCTCGGTAGAGCTCACACCAAAAAGGCGACCTACTCCACCGCCGAAAAAGCGAGAGAACAGCAGTGGGCCTGCCGGCAACCCTTGCCCGCCTTCGATAAAGGTCTTCCCGCCCATGTAAATCAATGAGGTGACAACCAGAGAGAGGATGAATCCAAGTACGATATACGCATCGACGCGGGAACCTTTTTCCAACTGCGATAGCCGCCATGGCTTGAACACCAAACGTCGAACAAAAGCCGCGACAATAGCGATGGCTACGACAAAGTTAGCGATATCCTGCGATGCCAAATAAAAGCTGTAGATGCCGCCATTACCCAGAATTAATTGAAAAGAAAATGCCTCAAAAATGCCGTGCACCAGGGTTTCCAGAGTACCGACAGAGACAGTCACGAAGCCAAAGAAGATCATATAGTGCATGATCGCTGGCCCAATATCCTTCAACATCTTAGGTTGAAGGAAGCCGCCCTTAAGCATACCGAAGACGCGCTCAAACACGCGGTCTGTGCGGATATCATCAACGCCGACCCCGACGTGAATCGTACCCCAGATCCGTCGCAGATTAACCGCCAAGAAGCTAAAGGATCCAAGGGCGAGCAGTGCAAAAATCAAATGAGGAATCAATGCCACGAGCGTCTCCTGATAAACTTCGAACGAACCCATCAGCCTTGCTACGCCACGACGCTTAAAAGCCGCATGAGTTGCGCTGCCTTGAGAGCTAAAACCCTAAATTAGCACAAGCTTTAGGACGCGACTAGCGAACCTTATGTTGCCGTAGGGCGCGCAAACTCTGCCGGGCCTTAAAAAGCATGGCATGGGTCTCATATTCAATCCGCGCCTGCAAAGCGGCATGGCTAACGTCCGTCAGCTCACGAACTATGTCCTCAAAGCGCGGATCAGTGAGCGCTAGACGCTCGACACGCCCCCCTGCGAAGCCGCCCCTCGCGAGTTCCCCCTTGAGTTGCTTATAGCGTGCCGGAAATAGAGACCACACCCGCCGAGCTATCTGCCGACTAGTCATGGCCGCCTGGGCATATCTGCTTATAAGCTGCGTGAGCTGCTCGTTGGGAGTTCTTAAATTCATCGCGGTCCCTCGCGGATTACCGTATCACACGTCGGAGATAGTTCTCCAGAAGGGCCCGATTTTCCTCGTCATAACCGGAAGATTGCACTTCCTCCAAAATATCCTCGCGGTACCGACGGTCGACCTGGTACTCGCGCTTGATCTCAACATCCCCCCCTACCACCGACTGCCCGTAGTAATTATCACCCGTGACCCGCCGACGGCGGCCGCGGCTGCGACGCTTTTGCTGCGACTGTTGAGCAGCGCTCTCTGCCTGCCGCAGAAGTCGACCGGCAAGATCAGCGCCGGCCTCGGCAGAGCGGTAATCAGCAGCGCTTCCGGCCTCTACGACTTGCTCCATTGCTTCCAGCGCGCCTTGAATCCTCATGGCAGAGGTAGGCGATAACGCACGCATTTGACCCTCTAAAGCGCGCGTTTCTTTGATATTGGTATTCTGCTTCATCCTCGCCGAAGGCCATTGATCACTCAACTGCTCGGACGACTTTTCGCTAGCTCGGTCCAACTCAGATGAAATCTCACCCTGCCGCTTCTGCAGCTCCTTCAGAGTATCTTTGGCGGAGGCTAGGCCCTGCTGCCGCTGTCGATCCTCTTCGTCTCGCATCTTGTCTTCATATGCCTCGAGCTGTTGAATCCAAGCGCGGTAATCAGTCACCATCTTCGACAAGACGGTCAACTGCTCTGACTGCGCTGCAGCTGCGGGCACTTTTTTGTCCAGCACTGCTATTGCCATCATAGACTGGTGAAAAGGCCGCTTACTGTCAATCTGACTCCATTCAGGTGGCTGGAGTTCAGCCTTTAGTCGCCCTACACGCAGACGCCAACGCTCGTGCCTACCGTTCAAGAATACTTTCAGCCGTTCAACCACGGTAGTCAGTGGGACCGATCGACGCACTGGCTCGGCCTCGAGCTGGTGTGAAAGCATTCTCGCGGCAACAAAGAAATCACGGTCACGCTCCCTGTCGTCGAGGATCTCGTGTTCAAATAAAAAATCATTCAAAGCCTGACTGAGCTCATAAAGACTACCCGCGTCAGTCCTGTTCGTTAATTCGTCAACGCCCGTATCAAAACGGCGAATCTGCAGTCTATCCATCCCGTCAAAGAAGGGCGACCGATCGGATTCGTCCACCGCCTTCTTCACCAGAGTTACTGCCTCGGGAGGCAGTTTTATTGGTGATTTCTCAGCTGCGCCATCGACCAATGATTTAAGTTCTCTCAGTGTTTGGAGAGCCCTGCGGTATCGCCCATAGGCACTTGCCACAGTTAGATGAATCGTCTCGCTGCGCCCGATAAGAGGGGTGGGTAATGCCCGATCGACGGCTTCAGCCACTATGTCGATCTCGGCCACATCATTTTCGACGTGAGGCTCAAGTAATACCCGGTAATCCGTCACAAGCTCAAACTTATCCTCACTGAGAATGTTGGCAACAAGCTCTTTGGACTGCTTCTGATCTGCCTTGATTAGGAGATGCACGGATTGCAGCGGATGCTCAGCTTTAACCTGGATCTTAAGATTGAGAGGTTGATCGTCAGGCCATGGATTTTCAAGCTGAGACAACACCTGCAACTTAACTTTCGGCACTGGCAACTGTCTCACCCTCAAATGAGCCAAAGAATGAGACCTATCAAGATCGGTAATAAATAATTCGACATCCTCAGACACAGCAAACGAGATCACGTGCTCTGCAATAGTGCCGTCTGCCGAACTGCTGTGAATAGGAGTCATCTGAAAACTCTGAAATACACTTTCGGCAGCCGCGTTACCGACCTGCTTGCGTCTCAATTCGATGACTGGAGTAATCGAATCACCACCCAGCCCTGCCACTCTGATTTCAATAAGGTTCTGCGCCATTAATTCAATCGTTCGTGGCTTATTCACCGTCAATTCAAAATTCTTCTCCGCACTATCGGCACTACCCTGTAACACCGTAAGCGTAGCATAAGGATGTAAGCGCTCGACAACCTTGGACACTTCGCGGAGAGCAATCTGCAGACTTGGAGCCGCCTTAGCAAGAGTCACAACAGTGAGCAAGACCGGAATAATCAGCGTGCTGGCAAAAGCCAAGCGAACACGCATCTCTTCACGGCGAATTGACTTTCCATCCGCTGCCAAAGCCTCTTGCCACTCTTGACTTAGCTCTTGATCAGCATTCACCGAACTGAGAGGGGCACGAATTTGCTGGCCATATTGAATTTCTAGGGCTAGTGCCAAATCAACAGCATTAACAGGTGGCGAGGAAACCGGCCGCCGCCCATAGAAGAGGACCAATCCGAAGGTAACGATGCCGAGCACTATCTGCTCAAATTGCCCTTGAGGCCGCACCAAAGACCATAATGAGATAACCAGCACGGCAAGTAGAAGAGCAAGGATGCAAAGGATTATTCGCCGCCAAAAAAGGCTATGCGCCTGGATATGATTGCGCTCGTCTACTGCCGACTTAAGCGTCGTCACAGCTTTGATCCTTTGTGGCTCTGAAAATTATAGACTCTCACTTGCCGAGGCTTTATCCACCACCAGCTTAGACAACCACCCTAGAACCACCTTAATTGCCGACTCTCGGCTTGCATCGTCATCAGTAAACACACCGTGACCACTATTGACCAGATCAACGATCTCTACATTGTGGTCGGCATGCAAGGCTGCTGATTTTTTCAATTGCTTATAGCTACAAATGCCATCTTTTTCGGGGCACAGTATGAGTACTGACCCACAGTACTCAATAAATCGCGTCTCTGCTCGCTTGATCGCCTGGACTAACTCATAAGTCAGAGCGGCTGTGACACCAGGGAACTTAGCACTAAGGCTGCCGTCCTCGCGACTAATCGGGTGCAAGCTAACCCGATGGCTGGTTAGCCGCGGGCTAAATGGTGACCACAATCGAACTAACGGGGCAATATCAGACAGGAGCTTAAGCAGAATCCGATGCGGCCTAGTCATCTCAGGCTGAAGCTCGAGACAGGGGGCGCAAAGTATCGCCGCCTGACAGAAAGCCGCGTAATTTTTGGTGAATTCCATCACCACGAGAGCCCCAAGGCCATTGCCCAAAATTATCGGAGCACGGCCGTTCTCTTGATACCTAGCCCACGCTGCTACCTGCAAAAGATCCTTAACTAAAGTATCAAAACTTGGGGCATGCCCAAGCTGCCAGCCTGATCGTCCATGACCTCGCCAATCGAATAAGTAGACTGAATAGCCACGCTCATAGAAGGCGTTAGCAGTCCGTTCATAGCAGTCCGCGTGTTCGCCGACATCATGCACAATTACAATCGGAGCGTGCTGGGTATTCGGATATTTCAGGGCCTTGAGGTAGACAGTGGTTCCATAATGATCGACGGGCAATGAAGTGAGAGTAACCCGACTACCGGCCTCGGTTCCGTCACTTGGAAAAGGAGGCAGCGCAGAGGCAGCTGACCTCTCGACATCCGTGCCGGTGGCTGTGGCAGTCTGATTCACCGGTTGATCTCTCTCGTGAGGGCCAAACTGAGCCGCCCCATTCAATGCATAATCGTCCGATTTTCTTGATTTTTATGTTACCAAAAAACATGTTTTAAGGCCAGCACTAAGAAAAACAGTAAACAAATCGGTAGCTGACGCTTAGCGTCTTTTTCCGCCACTAAATGAGAACTGATTATGACAGGTTTCACATTGTTCAAATCCACTCAGCTTGTGGTCTGGGAAAACGACCTTAACTGCATCCTGAATATGACAGCTTGCACAATCAGCTGATCGCCCCAGATACACCCCATTTGCGTGACACTCCGAACATTCAAGCAACCTATGGGCGCCCCGAAGCGGAAACTGTGTCATCGAATGCTGAAAGCGCTGGGCTGACCAAAACTGCTGAGTATGACAATCAGCACAGTTAGGTTGTGACCCCAAGTGAGCGTCATCTTTCTGGTGGCAAACCTTACAATCATTAGCCGTGCCGGTCAGCTGACGCTTATTAGCATGGCATTCGTTGCATTCGAGTATGTAATGCACTCCAGTAAGCACAAAATCTTTATGGAAATCCGATGTTTTATCCCATCCAGTCTCGACATGGCACTGCGAGCACTTTTTACCGTACTGCCCTTTATGCGGATCTGCATGGCAAAGTGCGCAATCCTTGCTCTGAAGCTCGGCGAAAATGAAAGTACCCTTGTGATGACGCGGGGGCTCCTTAAATTTTTTCGCCGTCGGCTTGTGGCATTCCTCGCATTTAACTTTGAGATGCTTACCCTTTAAATCATATCTTGATTGATTGTGGTCGAATTTTATCGGGGCATTGAAATGAACAGTCGAATGACACGTGCGACATGCTTGATTTGCAAACTTCGCATGGAACTGATCTTGGTGTTCATTCGAATGGCAGGCCTCACAAAAACCAGTATTCTGGTGTTCGAACTGAAACAGTGATGCCGGCTTTGGCGGCTTTGTTGGCAAATTTTTCTGAGTTTTAATGTGGCATTCACCACAATCATTTTTAATTTTTTGGTGTGATCCAGTGATCTGAAAGTCGGTTTGACTATGATCAAAAAGCTTTCTTTTTACAAAATCATCAGTCACATGGCAATCAATACAAGGCTTTGAAGCAAATCGAGTGCTAAATTGTTCCTTGTGTACGTTAGAGTGACAACTTTCACAAAATCCGGTTTCCTTATGATCAAATATAAATTTTCCCGCAGGTCTTGGGGGAATTATCGGAAGCATCTTGTCGGTCTTGATGTGACACTTCACGCAGTCCACTTTGATCTTAGTGTGAGCACCCGTAATCTTGAACTGCGTGGTATTGTGATCAAACTGGTTTAAATCCTTAAAACTTTTTATATTATGACACTGCTGACAATTATCGCTTCGCGTCTGAGGATCGAATTGATCCTTGTGTGGATTCTTATGACATTCCACACAATATCCCTCTTGCTGATGACCGAATATATATTTCCCTGCAGGGTGCGGCGGCTTCACCGGAAGCATTCGCTTTGTAGGTGTATGACATTTTACACATTGCTGCCCAATCTTCTGATGCGCATCGACAAGGTGAAACTGTGTTTTGTTATGATCGTATTTGAATATATCGGCGAATTTGGTCGTGTTATGACATTCGACGCAAGCCTGCTGAAGATACTTTGGCTGAAACTGTTCCTTATGCGGAGTCTTGTGACAATCCTCGCAGAATTGCGTTTTATCACCGGGGAATCGATAAATTTGCTTACCATCCTTAAGATGACAAGCAGCACATTTTAGGGGAACATGATTACCCGTCAAAGGAAATCGTGTCATCGTTGTGTGATTGAACCCAGCACCCGACGTTTGGGGCAAGATGTTCCAACCCTTAGTCGTGTGACAGGCTGAGCATTTGCTAGTTTTAAAAACCGGGTTCTTCGCAGGATCATGCGGGCTTTTATGACAGGTCTCGCAGGTACGAGACTCAAGTTCAGGCAACGAGTAATCGCGCGCAGTATTAGGAGTACTACCTCCGGCGAGTGGCTTGTGGCACTCAAAGCACTTAACTCCAATATGCTTGCCATCTATAGGATACTTCGTATCGGTATTATGATTAA
Organism: uncultured Pseudomonadota bacterium; assembly: GCA_903915625.1. GTDB lineage: Bacteria > Bdellovibrionota_B > Oligoflexia > Oligoflexales > CAIYRB01 > CAIYRB01. The sequence continues at coordinate 37,385 of CAIWTN010000150.1, forward strand.
ATTTAATAAAGCTCTTCCAGGCGATTTCGTTATGGCATGTTTGACACTGGGCCAGCATCCCCAGCTTGGGCGAAATCTGGCTACGAAATCCATGGTAGTCCTTATGACAGCCAGAACACTGCGTACCAAGTCCAGTAAAATTAAAATCTTTTAATTTTGATACATGCTGTGGCTGCTTGTGACAGGCCACACACGGTTCTTTTGCATGCGCACCACGGAGTACAAAGCCGGTGATGTCATGATTAAAGTTTGCAATTTTCCAGCTCTGCTGTCCGTGGCAGCTTTCACAGGCGCCACCCTTGAATTTGCCGTCTAAATTCTCTTTATGAAAATCAGCATGACACGTTCGACAGCCCTCACGCTTCAACTCTGGAAAATTGTATTTAACGGATGACTTACCACGGGGCGCGTGACATTCAGCACAACTAACCTTGGCATGAGCACCTGCCAGCGGATAACCGGTTTCCTTTTTGTGATCAAAAAATGCATCCTTCCAATTCTTATCCGAATGGCAAGCATTACAATCACGAGTTCCCCACTTAGGAGGGAAAGCATGAACATCATCTTTCTTGTGACAACTCACGCAGGAGCTATCCTGACCGAAAAAACGAGTATCATTTCGACGCACTGGCTTCTCTGTGCGGCGCTCTGTGTGACACTTAGAGCATTCAACGCCTACGTGCCCTCCATTTAGTGCAAAGCCCGTTTTTTTGTGGTCGAACCCCTTCTGTTTAAAAGCAATTGCATTGAAGTCTCGCCCCTTATGATCGGAGTGGCAGCTCAGACAGGTACCCTTAGCTAACGCGTGGAATCCCGTCTTTCTCGCTATCGACTTCTTTATTTCAGTGTGACACTCCAGACACTTATTATCAGGAACGCCATTACCGGCGTCATGGCATTTTAAACAACCACCGTGTTCAAACTCTTTATGACCCTCCATCAACGGACCTGGTGCGAGCAAAGAATTAATCAGACCCTCCCCTGAGGGAATACTCTGGTCAACACCCTTGCCCTTAGCTGCTCCAGCATGAGCCCAATTGGGAAGTAGACAGCTTGTAACGAAGAAAAGCGCTAGGATCCGGTTTTTCACAAGATGCGCTCCAATCTCGGGGCTGTGTCTCGCATTGGCGTCAACTGCCGATGATTTATTCGGTAACCCAGACTTAACAGGAAACTCAGCACCGAAGCCTGCTCATCGCGCGCGGACTCCAACATAATCGATCCCATGAGTTGCCTGTTGAACATGGAAGAGGCCTCAAGATCGATGATCAGGGGATGAAGCTTGACGCCAGTATCTCTGTTTTGAGTGGTATACTGGGCACTACTAGATATCGACGTACTACTTGCGTAGTAGGTCACACCAGCTTTTGTAAAAATGTCGTTACTAATAAAATTCTTCCGGTAACCTGCCCCACCAAAGACTGTGAGATGGCCACGCAGTAACCCAGTTGCAACGACTTTCCCGCCTACCAGCGCCTGATTCTTTCCGTCATTGCCACGTATACCGTAGGTCGTCTCACCGACCACAGCATACTGATTACTCAATTTCCACCGAGCATCGCCGCCAACTTGAGTGTAGGCACTAGGAGGCAAGCGATCGAGAAGATCACGACGGCGCTGATACTCCGTCAAATTCAGATGGATGATCCCGAGAGTACCAATAAAATGCGGGGAAATCGGCTCGTAAAGAGAAGCCCAAAGATTTCGTACGCGCAAAGATGGTTGAATATCGACATGCGACTGGTAGCTTAAGCGTTGGCCATTTTCATATTGCCTAATCGCATTAGCATACCAGAACAAATAATTCCCAATGGGATGATCTGGTGGGAGGGTCGGAGATTGGCCGGGAAGTGTACTTCCTGATAATGGAGCTGCTGGATTGTCCAAAGACTCAATGTCAGTGACTGCTTTCCGCATCACAAGGCTCGTGGCGGCGTAGGTATGGCTCTCACCAGCACGCCCCAAATCCTCATAAACTCCGTAGGCTCCAACCTGCCGATCTTCCTCAGTAAGCCTCAATGAACGGTTGCTTCGGTGTTCAGGGTACAGACCACCGAAAAAGGCGACACGGCTGTTGGCATTCAATTTATAGCCACCCTCGACCCCATCGTTACCCAGCACAGAGGCATCTGCAGCTACAAAACGGCCGAGCGACCAGAACAAAGCCCCACTACTTGGCGGGGACTTCAGGGCTAGCTGACGCAGTTGAGGCTCATTGGCCTGCACCAAACGTCCCAGCGTTGGTTCAACGCGGCCAAAGGAATCATATTTGTCTCGAGCATCCACTATTACTTCGAGATTATCAGACCCTATCCTAGTCACATCGACGTAGACTCGAGCTAAAGTGAGAAATGCGTCATTTTCGCGAGATCCCGAATCAGTCGTATTGAGATTCTCTCTGGCTGCGTAAACACCTAAATTAAGTCGTCCGGTATACTCATAGGCCAGTGCTGGCGTCGATAATACCGACGCAAACATAGACAACAGCGATGAGATACGAAACAACATCAATGCTCGTGTTAGTTGTCAGCTATGGCACCAGAAAATTCGGCAGCAAATTAGTCCCTGCTCCAGTGGAAAAACTCGTTGTATTGTGACATGAGACACAATCAGTCTTTTGCGGATGTGGGTCTGCCGGACGCTGCTGAGCATGGCACTCATTGCATGAACTCGGCTTTGGGGTGTGCTTGAATGGCTTAAGAGGTAACCACCCAGATCTATCGTCTTTTGGTGTGTGACAACGAACGCACTCTCCGCCCGCACCATGAATTTCATCATCTATTGGAGCCGGCCTTTGCGACTCATGACAAGCAGAACAAGTGTTGCTGCCAAGAAATTCCGCATGCTCAAATTTTGGGGTGACAGACTGCGACGCACCTATACCTGGGGTACGCACTAAACATGCGGTAAGACAACCGGCCACAACTATCACAACGACACATCTCATTTCCTTCGCAACCTTTCACCAAACTTCTTTTCAATTTTGATCCCTAGTCCCTTCAGAAAGGTCGCAGGAATCTCGGCACCGGCAAATATAAAAACATAGCTATTATTCATTTTCACCTGACTGCCACCATAATCGACCATTATATGCATTGGGTGAATAGAGGAAATGGAACTCTCAAATAGGATCCAAATTTTTCCTTTTAGAGCTAGTGCATTCACAGCGTCAATATTCTCTTGATTAGCTCTGTTAAAGGACTTACTACGAACAAGCAATGTTACACGATTTTTCAATGCTGGATTTGCTAACTGTAGAGCCGCTTCAACAGCAGCATTACCACCACCTACAATTGCAATGTCGCGGCGACGATATTGTTCGGGCTCCAGCAAATTATAAGTGACCTTCGGGAGTTCCTCGCCAGGCACGTTAATTTTCCTAGCCGTACCCCGCACGCCCATCGCTAAAATCACTTTCTTAGCTGTCAGCACACCAAGCGAAGTTTCCACAGTGAAGACATCATTATTTTTTGAAAGGTTGATAAACTTACAACCCTCTCGAATTTTTAGGCGGTATTTTTTCCGTATTTTACTCCAGTAACTTAAAAGCTCCTCTTTCGAAACTTTATTACCCGCGAACTCCATTGCACCAACCATCGGCAGTTCAGCGGGCTGGGTCATGACTATCTTCTGACGGGGAAAATTATAGATAGTCCCGCCCACACTGTTTTGTTCAATGCATGCGTAGTTAATGCGACCCTGCACCGCAGCCAGTGCTGCCGATAATCCCGCTGAGCCAGCTCCGACGATGAGAAGATCTAAATCTGCCGAGATATTCGGCGACAGAGTCGAGATCGCATGCGCTGCCGCCATTTTCCCTTGACGCACCGCATTTCGAATTAAGCCCATGCCACCCAGTTCACCTGCGATATAGAGACCTTTAATATTGGTTTCATAATTAGTCGTGATCCGAGGAAGTTCCATCCCCCTTCGCTTCGTACCGAAGACCAAATCAATTGCACCAAACGGACAAGCGACTTCACACTGACCATGTCCGACACACATGTTTGGTTTTACAAGTACAGCCCTGTGGTTAATAATCTGCAGAATTTCACCTTCAGGGCATGCCTTAACACATGCCGTGCATCCAGTGCACCGCGCTGCATCAATCTCTGGATGTAGGGTCGTTGGTTCGATAAGGTCGTTGGCGACTGTGGCCTTAAATGCTTGAACTGCCCTTTGTTGATCTAGCCTACGCCGTCTGACGCTCCAATATGCCATGGCTCCGACAAGGGCAAACCCCACCGGAGCGACAATTTTAGCCATATATATTGAAAGCAGACTCCAGAAGTGCATAGATCAGTTAGCCTCGGTAGGCAAGCTTTCGCTAAACAATCACCAAACTTGAGTATACGTTAGCTGGCGCCACTATGCGCGATATGGACCCGTCATCGAATATCAATGTTTTTTTGTTTACCTAGAATTTCTCGACCAACCACCAAAAGAAACGCGGCATTGGAGGCATATCGCTTGACTAATCGTCTTGGGTCGCTAAGCATCCGATAGATCCATTCGGTACCGGACCTTTGCATCCATCTTGGAGCTCTTTTCAAAAGCCCCGCTTGAAATTCAATTGCAGCCCCAACACCCAAACAGATACCAACATTTAACTGTGACCTAAAGCGGGCGATCCAAATCTCCTGCTTAGGGCTACCTACACCAACAAAAAGCACTCCAGGAGCCTGTTCGTTTATTAGTGTAATAATTCTTTGATTTTCTATGTCATCAAATTCAAAACCAAACGGAGGACAGTATTCCCCCACAATTAAGCCCGGATGTTCCTTCTTTAGAGAATCTGCAGCATTTTTTGCAGCGCCTGGTGGCCCACCAAGAAGATACACACCGATTCCATGAGTTGCCGCACTTTCACAAATTGATGGCAGCAAATCTGCTCCAGTGACTCGCTCTGGCAAGCCTTTACTCCGCAAACGAGACAACCATACTAAAGGCATTCCGTCAGCAAGCACGAGTGCTGCGCTCTGATAAATCTGCCTAAGTTCTGGCGATTTTTCCAATCGAAGCAGATGATCTACATTGGGCGTCACAACGAAGGGAGTCGGCCGATCCCTACGATTCGCTATCGAAATAATCCTGTTTACAGCTTCATTAAATCTCAGACTATCAAATTTAAGTCCAGCTACTTGCACCCGATTCATGGAAACCTCTGACTAAGTTAAACATAGTGTAGTTATGATAGGATGAAGCAACGTTGATAGGAAACTTAACTACAGGACATCAGGATCGTCAGTGGCTAATATTCTTATACTATCAGCACTACAGATATTCCCACCGGTTTCCGGAGGCAACTACAGAACGGCTATGATCGCGGAGGGCCTAGCGACGTATGGCCATTCTGTGCGCATCCATTCTCTACTTGGACGTAAACACGACATGCTCCGAGGCAAACCACAGGGAATTGCCTATATCAGCGAAAAAATACTCGAATTTGTGCAGCGATCAAAGTGGCTCTGGGTAGAGGCAATGGTCTCCTACAAACGAAATCGGCCGCCATTCTGGGCAACCAAAGCACTGAATAATCCAACTATTCACCTTAAGTCAGATGCTGAATGGGCAGACACTATTATCTTCGATTTCCCTTTCTCGTTTTGCGAGATCGCTCAATCAAATCAACTAAAGATACTCAATACGCACAATATTGAGGAGAATATATTTAATGCTCTTGATGATCGACAAAAGAATACTTCGAACAAGGTAGCCCAGCAAGAAATCCAAGCCATCAACAAAGTTAATCTTGTTTGTTGCGCATCAGTTGAGGAATCGACACATTTCTCTGCATTGGCCCCAAATCAACGATTTATCGTAATACCTAACTGCGTAGACAGAAGGCGTTTTCACGACCTTTCTATTCAAAGGGAAACAGTCCGCCATCAACTCGGTATTAATGCACAAACCAGAGCTTTGCTATTTCCAGCCAGTCGTTATGCACCAAATCAAGAAGGATTTGATTTCCTCTCTAACTTCGCCGAGAGAAATTCTGATCTACTCGAAGAACTCGATCTGACTTTCGTCGTCACCGGAAGCGTTACAAAGAAACCACTAAAATCCGGACGTCTAATAGCAACTGGCCCAGTACCAGAGATCGAACCGTACTTCGGAGTCGCAGACTGGGGACTTAATCCCATTTTCAAGGGATCGGGCACCAGCATAAAGGTCGCTGAAATGATCGCAGCTGAATTGCCGCTGCTTACCACAGCAGTCGGAGCGCGCGGTTTTGACCTAACCAATCAAGAGGACGTAATTTTTTTCGACCGCGAAACATTCGCTGAAACGTTAAAAAAATTGCCTATTAATCACCAACATCTGAGGAAGATGACTTCCCAAGCAGCAGTTAAAAACGCGAGATACTTCGACCCTCATTTGGCCGTAGAGTCCCTACATCAGGCGATTGATCGCTCGTTCCGAATAGTGCCCCGTTAATCTAGAATGAAATTTTCTATTCGGGTTTAAATTAACGAAAAAATTGGCGTATTTAGACATACTTTAACAACGATAAAAACAGTTAGATCACAGTTCCTAGTGTGAAATGTTACTATTAAAGAAGCCACTTACCGCCGAAAATTTTCCCCGCTAAGAAGTGTAACTTCCATTGATAAAAATGCTCCGAAAACTGCTGACCATAGCGGTAACTCCCCGAGTTGCGGTTGGTTCAGATATTGTCTGGGTTCCTGACATTAGGGAATCAGTTCAGCAATTCGGGGAACGCTATCTGAGGTTCATTTTCACAGAAAAAGAGATCGCGAACTGCACGAGAAACAAAGAAGACATTTCTTGTTGGGGATTAGCCGCCCGCTTTGCAGCCAAGGAGGCTACTATGAAATTGTTACGGCCCGACCGCGACCAACTTCTACCGTGGCGGTCCATCGAAGTAGTGCAGAGTCTAAATGGGGCTGTAAATATAAAGCTGCATGAACCCGCTTCCCGAATGGCGGATGCCGCCGGTATCGACCAGATAACCTTGAGTATGAGTCATGAACGCGACTACGCAACCGCGGTAGTCGTCGGTATCGGCAAAGCCACCTACCAACAGTAATTAACATCCACTAGGGACAATTAGCGTTTAATACAAAAAAATTCCCAAATTAAGGAGTGGAAACATGGAAGGAAAGATTCGGCAAATCCTAAAAGACCATGGGCGGCTTTCCGTCGATACGACCACTCTGGGCGTTGATTCTGACCTTTACCAGGCAGGTATGACTTCTCATGCAAGCGTAAACGTTATGTTGGCGTTAGAGGGAGAATTCGATATTGAATTTCCTGATCGCATGCTCAAGCGAAGCGTCTTTGAAAGCATCTCAGCAATTCAGACTGCAATTTCAGAGCTAAAAACTAACTAGACAATCATATCCAGTGCAATAAGACCTATTAATTCACCATCAGCGGAGACTGATGCCTTGACGAAATCCGCGACGTCATCATTGATAGAAATCGCTCGCAGCATTGGTCAGAACATTGCCGGACCTGCGGCTAATGACGTCGACGAAAAGGCCAGATTTCCGATCGAAGCACTAAATGCAATGAAAGAGCAAAGCCTACTTAGTGCCTACATACCCCAATACCTAGGCGGAGCGGGTGCAAGTCTCAGAGATCTCGCTATGATCTCAGAAGAACTAGGCCGTCACTGCGGCGCCACTGCGATGATCTTTGCCATGCATCAAATCCAGGTAGCTTGCATCGTACATCATGCAGTCGACCGGGAGTATTTTAGAAATTATCTAAGCGACCTGGTTCACAATCAGCATCTAATCGGATCAGTCACCTCTGAATTGGGGGTGGGGGGCGAGATGCGATCAAGCATCTGCGCCATCGAGGAGGAGGCTGAAAATTTTATCCTAGTGAAGGACAGCACCACTAGCTCTTATGGAGCCTACGCCGACGATCTTTTAGTTACAGCGAGAAAGTCGCCTTCATCACCTGCAAACGATCAGGTGCTCGTGCTGGTAAAAAAGGGCGATTTCACAATGGCCCAAAACGGCAACTGGAACCCCATGGGTATGCGGGGAACTTGCAGCGCTCCGTTCAAATTAACGTCAAAGGGGAACATCGACCAGATATTGAAAGTCCCTTTTTCAACAATTTCCAGCCACACCATGGTTCCGGTTTCACACTTTGTCTGGGCGGGCACATGGGTAGGCACAGCCCGAGCTGCTGTCAGCAAGGCGCGCGCATTTGTCCGAGGTCAGGCCCGCGCAAAGCCGGGGACTGTGCCACCTACAGCCTTGCGGTTAGCTGAAGTAGTGCCTCTACTCCAACTGCTAAGAACCTCAACCGATGCCTTACTAAGCGAATACGAACGCTTAATTTCATCATATCCACCGAGTGAAGAACTTTCATCTATTTCATACGCCTTAAAACTAAATAATCTCAAACTTTCTGGATCAGAACTTATTGTAGAAATCGCCAACCGCGCCCTAAATATTTGCGGTGTAGCTGGCTACAAAAACGACTCAAAGTTTTCTCTTGGTCGAGTTCTTCGCGATGCTCACGCGGCTGCTCTGATGGTCGGAAATGACCGCATACTTCATACCAATGCTGGGATGCTTCTAGTTTTAAAAGACGACTAAAAAGTTACGAGGTAATGAATTCATGACTCCAGAGTTCTCTTCAAAAAGCCTTTACGACGACCTAGTGAAATTTGGACACATCATCCCAGTCGGTGTACCAGGTATTTTCGGACGCGGCGCGATATTTGAAGATATTCTGACTCGCTTCGAAGCAGCTGTAGGCCGACTTGCTGCGAGTGACCATGCAACCAAGGTACACTTCCCCCCCTGCATCAATCGGCAGATACTTCAAAAAAGTCTCTATATTGACTCCTTCCCGCAACTGAGTGGAACTGTATTTAGCTTTACTGGAAACGACGCTGCTCATCGCGAACTTAGCAGCCGCCTGAAAGATGACAAGCCATGGGGCGATTTGCAGACGATGACTGATTGCTGCCTAACTCCAGCAGCTTGCTACCCAGTATATCCAACGTTCACCGGTACTCTTCCGACTGATGGCGCGCTAGTTGACGTTCAGAACTGGGTATTTCGCCATGAACCGTCTGACGAACCGACCCGAATGCAGGCCTTTCGAGTTCACGAGTATGTCCGTCTAGGGACCACAGATGTCGTAGTAGCCTGGCGCGACCTGTGGCTTCAACGTGGACTGGATATCCTTCTCTCGCTGGGGCTAGCGGTTAAGGCAGAAGTAGCGACCGACCCATTCTTTGGTCGTGGAGGGCGAATGCTCGCGGCAAACCAGCGTGAGCAAAAACTAAAATTTGAGGTTGTTTGCCCGGTCATATCAGCCGAGAAGCCTACGGCACTTTGCTCTTTCAATTATCACCAGGATAAATTCGGCACCATCTTCAACATCAAAACGTCAACGGGCGAAACAGCTGACACAGCTTGCCTCGGATTTGGCCTCGAACGAATCGTCATGGCACTACTCAAAACTCACGGCATGGATCCGGGTAGTTGGCCAAAACCGGTGCGCGAGGTCCTCTGGACATGAGCACTTACTGCTTCAGCTCAATAAATCCACAGAACTACGTGCCACACGAGCTTCATCGCCTCGAACGGGCATGGACAGAGACAAACTGCTATGTAGATGTCTGGATTGAGATTCTCAATACAAAGGGATTGGACCCAGCGGCTTGTCTATCGATGGTGCTGGCCGTTGATTTTGACGGAGATCAGTGGACTTTTTTCAAACCACCACATGAGGATCTCTTCGAACTTTATGGAGTTGATGTCCAGGAACTAAACGTCTGGCGAACGTTGATCGAGAACACTATTGAACAGCTTAGCCGAGGTCGCTTGGTACTAGCAGAGACTGACGCTTTTTATTTACCAGACACTTCTGGAACGGATTACCGGACAAAGCACACAAAGACCACCATCGGAATCCAGGAAATCGATCTCAAAAATCAAACCCTGGGTTACTTTCACAATGCCGGTTACTACCGCTTGTCTGGCGAAGACTTCGTTAAATTGTTACGGATTGACTCACCTAACGACCCAACACACATGCCGTTTTTCGCGGAGTTCATCCGCTTCGATCGACTTACTCATCGGAACTCAAAGGAACTAGCCGCGATTTCAAAAACCCTGGCGAAGAAGCACTGGGAGCGACGACCCCGCACCAATCCGATCCGCCAATTCACACCGCGCTTCTTACGTGACGTGGAGGCACTAAAGGCCGAGGGCCTTGCCAGTTTCCACGCATATGCATTCGCAACATTAAGGCAAATCGGTGCAGCTTTTGAATTAGCTGGATACTACTTATCTTGGTTAGGACAGCACGGGCAGCTTAGTCACACAGGAATGGTGCTTGAAAGTGAGCGCATCTCGACGACTACCAAATCGCTATTAATGAAAACAGCCAGAGCCGTCAATACCAAGCGCGAAGTTGAACTAACACCCATGCTTGATGAGCTTTCCATCAGCTGGGACTCACTGATGATCGCTTTACATCAAGAATTCACTTAATGCCCATCAAGATGCAGCCCAAAAGTTGTATACAAACGCCGGTGGACTCTGGCTGGGATTATGTGTCGCTTGTGCCGAATCAAGCACTTATTCCAACCGACCTCGCGAATCTGCCCCTGACTTGGCAACCAGCAGTTGTACCCGGAACCGTTGCTGGTAGCCATCAGGCTACAGGCATCTTCAAATTCGGCGAACTAAACTACGATGAGCAAGATTATTGGTATCGATGTCAGATCACGTTACCAAGGGCCGAATTTGTCGCACTTTACTTCGGCGGCTTAGCCACGCTGGCCGAGGTCTACTGGAATGACGAGCTCATTTTAAGCTCAAACAATATGTTTCAAAGTCACTGGGTCGACATGACCTACAAGCAGAAGTTCGGCATTCTTCATATTAGATTTCGCTCCTTAAAAACCGAGCTAGTGGTTAAGAGGCCGCGCCCCCGCTGGCGGACTCGCTTGGTCGATCAACAGCAACTACGGTGGCTGCGAACTACTTTGCTGGGCCGGATCGCACCATGGTCACCTCCTGTTGCTCCGGTTGGTCCGTTTCGAGGGATCAGCATTTACAGCGGTGATAAAGTCTTTGTCAAACAGTCGCAGGTTAGCGCAAGCCTGGATGGCTCTAGAGGAGTCATACACACCTCTATTACCTTACAAATGCTAGGCAATGGCTTTTTGACTAAGGCAACCCTACGAGCAGGATCCAATAGTGAGCTCATCCAATTCACTGACATTGGTGATGGACTTTTCCGCACCGAATGCAGCGTGCATATCGAGAATCCGCCATTGTGGTGGCCACACACCCACGGGACGCCAGCTTTAATAGATGTGAGTTTAGAGCTTGAAGGGAGTGACTTCACCACAGTGTTAGAGCTAGGAAGGACTGGATTCCGTTCAGTTGATGTCGATCAGCAACAGGGCAGCTTTACCATCATTGTGAATAACATCCCAATTTTTTGCCGTGGCGCATGTTGGACACCTACCGACGTAATCGCGCTAAGTGCAGACAGCAAGTCTATGCGAGCCACACTACTTGCCGCTAGAAACGCTGGCATGAACATGCTCCGCATCTTTGGCTCCATGTTGTACGAATCTGATGAATTTTACAAAACCTGCGATGAACTCGGCATCATGGTCTGGCAGGACTTCATGTTCTCGAACATGGATTATCCATTAACGGACACAAACTTTCTTGCATCAGTTGTAGAGGAAGTTAAGCAATTCACCAGCAGAACACAGCTATCTCCCTGTATCACAGTATTTTGTGGAAATAGTGATGTTGAGCAACAAACATCAATGCTTGGCCTACCCAAAGAACTCTGGCGTGATCTCTTCTTTGCCGAAACATTACCGGAACTCATCAAATCATTGCGAGCTGATACGATTTACTGCCCTTCTAGCCCAAGTGGAGGCGACGTACCTTTTCAGGTGGACACCTCGATTTCGCATTATTACGGAGTAGGTGCCTATATGAGGCCCTTGAGTGACGCCAGACTGAGTGGCGTCCGCTTCGCGGCGGAATGTCTGGGTTTTGCGAATATTCCGGAGGAATCTACGATAAATGGATTTCTCAAAGACGGCGAGGCACCTGTTCATCATCCGGCGTGGAAATCTCGGGTACCGCGCGATGGCGGTGCGGGTTGGGATTTTGATGATATCCGTGATCACTACACCCGAGAGATCTTCTCAGTTGACCCAGCTAAACTCCGTTATTCCGACATGACCCGATACCTTGCTCTGTCTCGTGTCAGTAGCGGGGAGGTAATGGCTCGCACTATCGGTGAGTGGCGCCGAGTCGGCTCTAGCTGCCAAGGAGCGATCATTTGGTGGTTACGCGACCTCTGGCCTGGCGCAGGATGGGGTCTGATAGATGCAAATGACACACCAAAAGCCGCTTATTATTACTGCAAGCGAGCCATGGCTCCCGTGGCTCTGGTGATCACTGACGAGGGTCTGAACGGACTTGAAATCCATGCAATTAACGAAACCTCAGAGGATATCCATGGGGTCCTGAACCTATCCTTCTACCGAGATGATTCAGTCCGCACAACTCACGCCAAAACCCAACTCCTAATTCCCGCACGAAACAAAATCAAACTAAAAGCCGATGCAATCATCGGTCATTTTATCGATACTGCCTACGCGTATCGTTTCGGTCCACCGAATCACCATATTGTTACGGCGAACATTCAAGGTCCTTCGAATGACGTTCCAATCTGTGAAGCTTTTAATTTTCCTCTTGGTTTGGCTCTCAGACAAGACAGTGACCTTGGACTTAGTGCTATCGTTTCTCAACGGCTTGATGGCTCATGGCAATTGGATCTACACACACTTAGA
>CAIWTN010000151.1 GCA_903915625.1 uncultured Pseudomonadota bacterium
TGGCTGGCCCTGGTCATCGCCATAAGCCTCGCTATTTATTTTCAAGACCGATTTCTTTTGATTGAGAATAAATATGTTGCCTATTTAGACGACCGAAATGGGCCGGTTGTATCGCGCTCTGAGGGGTTGGTGCGATGGCGCGATTTAATTGACAAACAGGGGATTCACGACGGCGACACGTTGTCTACTGGCGAGTCATCTAGTGCACGCGTGCGTTTCGATAGGGACCGGGCTGTATTTTTGGGTGAAGATACTCAAGTAAAAATCACTGCGATTGGATCTGAGAAAGGCACCGCGTTTGTCATTAAGCTGTTGCGTGGATCAGCCGTTCCCCAAATTAATGATAAATGTGCTCAGTGCCCGCCATTGATTCTCCGCGCGGGCGAGGAAAGTTTCACTATTTCCGCAGGAAAAAAGGTCGCGGTTTTTAAAGCTCAGGGCAGTAAGGAGGTAAGGAAATTTCAAACTAAATCCATTGCAATCAATGCTGATTTTCAAGAAATTGTAGCAGCCATTAAGCCAGTTGTGGCAGCCATTGCTCCGCCACCTCCGCCACCCGCGTCCCAAGATGTAGCGCTCACAACGGTGTTTTTGCTCCCTGAGGCGGCACAGCGGCCACCTACTGCTGCTTCCCAAGTGCCGCGTCCCGCTCCTCCGGCCCCTGCAACAACTCCCGCTCCGGCCCCTGCAACAGCTCCCGCTCCGGCCCCTGCAACAGCTCCCGCTCCGGTCCCTGCAACAGCTCCTCCACCGGCTCCTGCATTGCCGCCAATCGGGTCAGTGAAAATGGAGACAAAGCCAGCTGAGAATGGTGTGGAGTACTGGACCATGCGTCCTTTAGAGGCCATTTTGGATCAGCACATTGATTTCCCCGTATCCATGCCCGATAGTTTGAGGGCGGATTCCAGTTTATCTTTGCGGCCATTTATAGAAATTTCTGGAAACGGTCAAACCGAACAGATATTTGCGAATCAGGCGACAGATCTGACGATAAGAGTCCCTCTAAAATCGATTAAATTTGTTAGCGCATCTAAAATGTCCGGTGGCATTAAAAAATATCTATTCAATGCCCGCACTGGCGTGGAGATAGTGCGTGGATCTGCTCATTCAAAATTTTTAAGCGAGGGGATCGTCGGTACTCAAATAATTTCACTTGGTGAGGTTCCGGACGGACAGCTTAATATAGGTTTGAGTGACTTTGATCCAAAGTCGGAAAATTTGTCGTCCGTATGGCTGGCAAAGAAAGCCGAGATCGATCTTGTAGATGCTAAAATTTCGATTTTTATATCGAAAAGTTCTGACTATTCCAAATTAGCCTCTCTCGTGCGCGGATCGTCCACGTTGGCACTCGATCGCAGGAGTCCGATTGGATCCGACGGAATTTTCGTCGTCCGTGACGATGAAATAGTGGCGCAGATTTCTGGTCCAGATTCGAATAAACAGAATATTAATAAGATTATGGCGTTGCTTGGTGGTGAATTTGTGTTCAAAGGCCAGCGCACGGCATATCACGATGTTCAGGGTTTTGGTCAAAGTAAGGCAGGAGATCCTTTGTGGTCCTTGATTAGTAAGGGACATGTTTTGTATATTTTAAAGAGAGGTACTCTTTATCCAGTCAGTCATGAATTCCTGAAGTCCAGCGCCGAAGTGACATCTTTTATTGGTAATCAAGCACAAGCAATTTTTGTCAAAAAAGTCGAAATTGTGTCGCACAAGTGAGACGTTGAAAATCATTGTTTCTAAATTATTGGTGGGTAACCAGTGCAGCTGATTGTACGCAAATTGATTATGTTATTGATTCTGGCCGGGGCGTCTAAGGCCTTTGGTGAAGAGGTAAAAGTAGATCATTTGCGTATTGTTTTAGACGCCAAATCTAGCCGTAAGGTTCCTAAGGATAAGGCGGATGCCAAGCAATATCTTAAAGACTGGAAACGCGCTTGTAAAAATCTTGGGTCCGCAATGACCGTTGGAAAAGGCCCCTACGGATTCGGGTCTTTTGGATCTTACAGCTGCTATCAAGGCGGTAAGGTGGTTTCTGGCCCAGATAAACCAAGCCGGTGGAGCGTGAACCTCTCAGATGGTTTAAAGGAAATAAAATTTCAGCTAATTCATCAGGAGGGATCAGCGACGACCGTGATCGGCGAGTACGTTGCGCCCCCATCCGAATACTTTCTTAAGTTTTTCAAGGACGATGAGTACTCCGATCTCGTAGCTTATTCTCTATTGGAAACTAGTCCAATGGGTATGTTGGTTACGAAAGCTCGGATTAAAGGTAGTCCACCAGGTTTTTCGGGTCGCTATTGGCGATCTGGAAAGGCCAGAAAGTTTAAATACCAAGTGCCAGATGCTCCACGCTACTTGGTTTTATATAGGTTGGCGTGGGACGAAGATCAGAAGCAGTGGCGAAGCCAAGTTGTGGGGGCAGCTACTCGCAGTAAGGTTAATCTCCCAAAGAAAAAGAAGAAGGGTAAGCAGTCCACCTTAGTGGGTGGAGATGTCGTGTATGAGATTACTCCTGCAGTCGATGCCGCGCTTGCGGCGGGCCCCCTTTGGGCGCAGTCGTCTGAGGGTCCGGGAGCGCACAAATCAGAATTGCAGAAAACTATCAGTAGCGCACACCTAGATTTAGATCTGGCAGGAAAAAATGATGCCTTGAACGATTTTTTTACGGGTGGGAAGGACCTTTTAACGCAGCTTCTTGACGCAGCAGCTTCCGGCTACGTAGGTGTTCGCTTTGGTAAAGAAATTCTGCCAGGAGTAGGCGGACTTGGTGCCTTGTTAAATAAGACTAAAATATTTGGTCTTTTGTTTGAGATGCGTGGCGGACCGCTCAAGGGTCTGCGTTACTATTACGACTTAATGCCTCGAACAAAGGCAAGCTTATCGGGTAGCACCGGTCCTGTTGAAGCATCGATTAGCTTTTCAAGGCATGTCGTAGGGTTTTCCTGGGATTTTAATCCAGGATTTTTGGTGGATCGGGTGACTATCGATCCCAAGCTGGGTGCATGGACCTTTAATGCCACACTGCCGATCGCATACGACAACAACCAAAATGTCGCGGAATTAGCCGAGTTCAACCTCGGTCGGACTTTTTCTCTCGGTCTTGAAGTTGGTTTAGAGGAGCTGTCGAGTTGGTATACTGTCCGCGGTTGGTACGGGATTAATACCGGATATTCGCTGTTGAAGAGTGGCGGAAAAGTTACCTCTAATAGATTCGGCGTGGATGCTTATTTTACCGGTGGTCCTGAGATCCCATTTTTTGGGGTCGGGCTGAAGACGGCACTTCTAGCTTTTTATTTCTATGAATCGATTGGGCTCACAAGTAATTCTGTGTCGACATCCGGGCCGGCTGCAATTTCAGGTGTCTCTTACGATGTTGGCTATGCAGGACTCGGACTTGCCTTATCCTGGTGAGGAATGCGATGGCGAAAATTTTGCACTCAGTAATCTTATCGATCTTAGGTAGTGGCGCTATATTCGCGGCTCCCGCTCCTGTTGGTGCCCAGACCGATAATCCTAACGTCGCGCCCCCATCTGTGGAAAGTAGTGTGCCACCCGCGGCGAGTACTGTCGTTGCGCCAGTTGCCACGTCGGATGTCGAGGCTCCCGCCTCAAGTCCTGTGGCTCCCGTGGACTCCGGTGCTCCCGTGGCTCCGGCCGCAAATTCTGATGTGCCAGTATTCGACGCTTGGGTGGCTGAAGCCAGTAATAAGGCGGGGGTGTTACCCCGATCTGTAGTATTTGTTCGCAGTCTTGGCGAAACACCTGGTTCTGAGTTGCGTTTTTTGCCCTTGGATACCGAGGCTTTCAATAAATTGAGTTTTATCTCTGCTGCTAACAGTATCAATGCCGACTGGGATTTTAAGTTAAATAAGAGAAAATTTGCGGGCATGGACCGCTTGGCGGCGGTGGTGGCGCTTACTGGAGCAGATTGCGTTGTACTTGCTCCGGAAAAAGGTGAATGGCAGTTAATTCGGCCGGATGGCGTCAAGCGAACGGTTCTATCGGCTGGTCAGGCTCCAAAGTCCACGGGGAACGAGGATTTGATCGAATGGCTATTTGCTAATTTGGGCTGGGACGGAATTGTTCTGGATCAGAAAGGTAATTATGTCCTTGTAGGATCAACCTCCAAATCGATGTCTTTTCCGCAGATTCAGGCTCTAGCTGTAAATAATTCGACGGCTAAAATTAACTTGAAAGCAAATGAACGTATTGGAGCCGGTCTTTTGTCTTTGCGTGAAGGTAAGTTGGGTGTTGGTATTTTTGATATAGTTTTCCTGGGGCAAGGAATTACATCTATTCCTGTTGGCACTAAGTTGGTGATTGAGAAGAAGAACTAAATTTTTCTTGCCACGACTTGCGCTTATAAAATTTCCCGCGGTATCTAGTGTGATTTGGATTGTTGAATAAAAATCCAGTTCCACGCTCGTCGTTGACCCACTCGATAGTCGACCCCTCGATAAACTCTAGTGATCTGTGGTCTATCACTATGTCTAGGTCACCTTGCCTGAATGCGACATCATCAGGTTCGCGGGTAGCGAATGTGGCGCCATAATAGAAGCCATCACAGCCTTTACCCTCGATGTAAAGGCGGAGTGGTAATCCATGGTATGAGGGTTCGGTCTGCTGTAACCCTAATGCAGCAATCAAAGCATCTGAGGTTAGCGTGATATTTGGCATTATCTTGTCCTTTGCGTTAGTGGTTGGCATCCCGTAAGATTTTTTAGGTATCTTAGCGGCTTAGTTGTGTCGAGCAGTGCGAGGTTGGCATCGTGATTTTAAGAATGCTCATCCTGTTACTTGGCCTAAAAGCTGATTTGATTTTTGCAGCACATGGCTATCTAGCCTATGGTGATTTGCGCGGTCACATTGAGCCATGCGGCTGCGATCCTAGCACCGATTTAGGTGGGATTAAACGCTTAGGTGGCATGATCGCCAGGGAGCGAGCTGTACACCCGAGCTTGCTCCTCTTCGACCTAGGAAATAACCTGCCCTTGGCATCAGAATCAAACTTGAAGACACCCTTTTTGCTCTCTGCACAGGCAGTCTTGGCTCCTGATGCCATTTTGTTTAACAATCTAGAAATGCAGAGGTTTGATCAGCTAAGTCTTTGGTTGCGGCAGTCAGCAGCCATGGTGCCTCCATATATTCTTAGTAACTTACGGGATAAGCCTGATTTTAAGAAATTGGTTCGCCCCTTTGTTAGTGGCAAGGGATGGGTTGCCTTTGGCTATGTATACAATGAGAGCATTCGCGATGTGGTATTGCCCTTGGGCCCCGAACTGTTACGGCAGTGGCGTGATAAATTGCTAAACCATACCAGTGATTTTCGCGTGCTTTTATTTTCAGGTTCAGATGTAGATTTGCGGCAGGCGATTGAGAGTAAGCTTTTCGAAGTTATCATAAGTTCCAATACGGCAAAGCCTGATCGCGTTCTTGGCTCTGAGGAGCGAAGTCAAGAGTCGCGGTTGCTGCGAAGCAACTTGCCTCCGGTTTACATGGTGCCGCTTGGGGGTCAGGGGTTTCTGCGTGGTGGCAATCTACAATTGGAGGAGGTCAAGCCGCTGTCGGAGTTGTTTGGCACTAAGACGACCGTGGTGCAGGAGCGGCGGTCAGATAATTGGCTTAAGGACCCTAAATTAGTTACTTGGCTTGACCCAGCAACCAGTTCTCCGAATAGCTCAATGGATCAGGTCTACGAGAGCTATACGAAGGCAGCTCAAGTGAGCTTTCACGAAACTGGAGCAAAGCGCCTTCAGCAGTTGAAAGAGACTCCGTTTGCTGGCGCCCAAGTCTGTGTTAGCTGTCATCCTGATGCGAGTAGAGTTTATTTAAATAGTAAACACGCAAAGGCCATGGCAACCCTGCAACTTAAAAGTAAGAGTGAGGATCCGGAATGCGTCGCGTGCCATTCTCTCGGAGCCACAGAACCAGGGGGCTTCGTGTCATTGGACAAAAGTCCGCAGTTTGCAAATGTCCAATGTGAAAATTGTCACGGTCCGCGATTGGCCCACTCAAGGGATCCTAGGCCAGGTTCTGGCCCCGATAAATCATCGGCTAACGTTTGCACCAGCTGTCATAATGGGCAGCACTCGCCTAAATTTGAATTTAAATCCTATTGGCAACGTATTAGTCATAAATAGGCAGCTACTTCTTTAGTATTTTACTGATCAGCTTTCTAGCCGCAACGCTCGGAGCCACGGTGGAGTTTTCTACTTCAGCTCTAATTGCTTCAGCGTCGTCAGCTAGCTTCCGGTCAGCATCGGCAACGATTTGATCAATGAATTCGGACCTAAACCATGCCAAGGACTGCTGTCGTCTTTTGTTGGCAAAAAATCCAGAGCCTTGCCTATCTTTGGCTGTCGCGAGTAAGGCCTCGCCTAGTTCCGCGATGCCCTCTCCAGTTATGCTGCTTACTGTAAATACCTGGGGTGGATAGTGAGAGGTACCGCGAGTCAGCATAAGTGCCTGTTCGATTTGACTCTTGGCCAAGTTGGCTGCCGTGATCAGCGCTCCATCCGCTTTGGTAATAACAACAAAGTCTGCTAGCTCTAATATTCCGCGTTTTATTCCTTGGACATCGTCACCAGAATTCGGAAGGTATAGCAGTACGAAGAGATCTGTCATCGATGCAGCAAGTGTCTCGCTTTGACCCACGCCAACAGTCTCGACGCAAATGCGATCAAATCCTGCAGCCTCACATGCAATGATCGCCTCCCGAGTTCGCCGCGCAGTTCCACCTAGCATCTTCCCAGCGGGAGATGGGCGGATGAATACATCCGGATGTCGAGAGAGGCTCTCCATGCGAATGCGGTCACCTAAGATACTCCCACCGGAAATGGGAGACGAGGGATCGACCGCTAACACGGCAAGCCGATGCCCGGCACTGAGAAGTTGTTCGCCAAAGGCCTCAATGAACGTGCTTTTCCCGACTCCTGGTGAACCACTGATAGCAAGTCGCAGCGACTGTCCGCTATGAGGAAGCAGCTGACTAAGGAGTTCATTTGCCATTTCTCTATGATCGGGTCGAGCACTTTCAAATAACGTAATTACCTTAGCCAATGCCCTGGTGTCGCCGGACAGCACGCCACTTTTAAGAGCCTCGACTGATATGTTCATGTCTTCGACCTAGACGGTTTGCTCAAGCTTTCCAGAATCGAAATGGCACACTGAGGTATTGGTGATCCGGGGCCAAAAATTTCACTGACACCGCAGGTTTTGAGAAACTCATAGTCCTGCTGAGGTATGACTCCTCCCACGACCACCTGGATGTCGTTAGCCTGCGCTTTGTGTAAAGCTGCCATTAGTTGCGGGACTAATGTTCGATGTCCAGCTGCTTGCGAAGAGATGCCGACAACGTGAGCATCGCATTCTATAGCTTGTTTAGCCGCCTCTTCCGGCGTTTGAAACAGCGGACCTATGTCGACATCAAAGCCAAGGTCAGCTAGGCCTGTAGCTATAACTTTTGCCCCTCTGTCATGGCCATCTTGACCCAATTTAACGATTAAGATTCTTGGGCGGCGTCCCTCGCGGGCGATAAAGGCATCGACCTCTTTTTGCACGTTATGTAGCACCTTCGCTCCTTCGGGACCGCTTCCATAGGCAGAAAGATAGACTGCACTAACAGTTTGGTTTTGGGCGCGATATCGACCAAATACCTCCGCAAGCGTCTCTGACACCTCGCCCAATGTCGCGCGAACTCTCATAGCCTCGATCGTCATCGCTAAGAGATTGCCATCACCATTTTTTGCAGCATCTCTTAGGGCACTTAGCGCGTCGGATACTTTAGCCTGATTTCGCACTTTCTTGAGCTGGGCAAGGCGTCTGAGCTGCTGCTCTCTCACCTCAGCGTTATCGACCACTAGTACTTCAAATGCTTGCTGTTGGTCGGGAGATGTCTGTGTGTACTTATTGACGCCAACAATCACCTCTGTCCCGCTGTCAATACGAGCTTGTTTTCTAGCTGCCGCTGCCTCAATCCGAAGTTTGGGCATCCCAGAGCTAATAGCTTTAACCATTCCTCCAAAGTTCTCGACTTCATCAATAATGCTGCGAGCTTTGTCGATAAGATCCTGTGTCAATTTTTCCATGAAATAGCTGCCACCGAAGGGATCAACCGTCACAGTGATATCAGTTTCATGTTGAAGGATAAGTTGAGTGTTGCGCGCTAAATGCGCCGAGAATGCGGAGGGCAATGCGATGGCTTCATCAAAGGCGTTGGTGTGAAGCGACTGAGTGCCGCCTAGGACGGCGGCCATTGCCTCGACCGTTGTTCGGATTAGGTTATTATGTGGATCCTGCTCAGTAAGGGTGTAACCCGAAGTCTGGCAGTGAGTTCTTAACATCGATGATTTGGGATCTTTCGGATCGAACTCTTTCATTAGCTCATACCAAAGAGTTCGCGCGGCACGCAGCTTCGCAATCTCCATGAAAAAGTTCATGCCGATGCCGAAGAAAAATGAAAGCCGTGGTGCAAACTGATCAACATGTAGTCCGCGTGCAAGTGCTGCCCTTACGTATTCGATGCCATCTGCAAGCGTAAATGCTAGCTCTAACGCCGAGTCAGCTCCGGCTTCTTGCATGTGATAGCCGCTAATACTGATGCTGTTGAACTTAGGCATGTTTTGGCTGGTATATTCGATGATGTCCGCGACTATTCGAATGGAGGGTTCAGGAGGATAAATATAGGTATTTCGGACCATGTATTCTTTTAGAATATCGTTCTGAATCGTCCCTTTTAGTTGCGACTGGTTAACGCCTTGCTCTTCTGCTGCGACAATGTATGCAGCAAGTATTGGCAGTACCGCACCATTCATGGTCATTGACACGCTCATCTCACCGAGCGGAATTCCGTCAAAAAGGATTTTTACGTCCTCCACGGAATCTATTGCGACGCCTGCCTTGCCTACATCACCTACGACTCGAGGGTGATCCGAGTCATAACCGCGATGTGTGGCTAGGTCGAAGGCGACACTTAGGCCTTTTTGGCCAGCAGCCAGATTTTTCCGATAAAATGCGTTTGACTCTTCAGCTGTAGAGAAGCCTGCATACTGGCGCAGCGTCCAAGGATGCGCCGTGTACATGGTAGCTTTAGGACCACGCGTAAAAGGCGCAAAACCTGGCAATGTATCTAGGTGCTTAACCTCGGCCAGGTCTGCCTGAGTATACAGTTGTTTGATTGGGATCCCAGTTGCTGTAATCGTTTCGGCTTTAGCATCACTTGCGGTTGCCGACTCCTGGACGGCAATCTCTTGCCAATCTGTGAAGTTAGATAAACCAGTTTTAAATTCTTTTGCCATGGGTCTTCCCTCTGCTTCGACTAGTCCTATCATAATCCCCTTAATCGCCGAAAACACAGGAAAAAGAAGATTTAGGCCTTGTCAATGCAAGTGCGGGCTGGTAGATCGTAGCGGCACCTCTCACGATTGTGATGAGATTTAGGTTCCGTGGTGAAAAGGATATCATGCCGCCCTCCGAAGGCGGCGTTGCAGGTTCGATTCCTGCCGGGACCGCCATAAAAATAATGATGCCAAGGAATGTACTTCAGATACTGGAGCTATGCTCTTGCGGTGGCGTATTCCTTGGCTTGGCACTTTGGCGGCAGGAATCTGGCCTACACTTGTCTGAAGCGTAAAGTCAGCAGGTCTTTGTGTTTTGGTCTTGCGCTCTTGTCCGGCAGAACAACCAGCATTAGCTGGGCAAAGCCAACACAAATAGTGCCGGGCTCTTATAGAGCTCCGACACTATTGAATCTAACTTAAACTATAACGTTTTAGCGTGCCAACGCTGTTTTCGCTTCTTGAAGCAGCTTTGTGAAGGCCGGCTCGTCATGAAGCGCAAGTTCGGCAAGAACGCTACGGTCTAGGGTAATTCCGCGAACTTTTAGGCCGTGCATGAACTCAGAGTACTTCAAGCCGCCAGCGCGAGCTGCAGCGTTGATACGTACGATCCACAGCTTGCGGAAATCGCCTCTCCTTGCCCGACGATCGCGGTAGGAGAACGTCAAGGCGCGTCGCACTACATGGATAGCTGTGCGAAAGCGATTCTTCCTAGAGCCTCTAAAGCCACTGGCTAGGGCTAGGATCTTTTTTCTTCTTCTGCGGGCTTTAAAGCCCCTCTTGGCGCGGGTCATGGCTTAAACCTATCCTCTCAACTTAACCGTTCGGCAAACAGGGTAGAACCCGACTCAGATTGGACGGGTGGACGTAACCGGGCTTCTTCAGCTTGTTTTTCCGATTACGCGCCTTTTTTGTAAGAATGTGGCGCTTTCCCGCTTTCGCACGTTTGACCTTGCCAGATGGCTTGATCTTGAAACGTTTTGCCGCGGCTTTCCTGGTTTTCACTTTATAAGACATCGCAACTGCCTCTACTTCCAGCGGAACTGCGAAACGGACTCGGCCACCGAGTCGTTCAACTTTGAGGTGGAAGGAGGTAACATAATAAATCAGGGCAGCGCAATCGCTATTATTCCGCTAACAAGTAACGACCGGTGGCCCTCGGTTGCTTTTTCCCAAATATCACGTTGAACCAGGAACTTGCCATCTTTCATCGAAACTGGAATCTGTAGCGGATTTTTACCGACGGCATCTGCCAATTCCATTGCAGTCGGGCGCCGTATCCATCGCCCCATCAGGCGTTTGTTGAACGATGCCTGAGCCATGTCCTTGGCATCAAAGAGAATTTTTCCTTCCTCGTCGATCACCTGATAGGTGGCGCGTGGCTTGACCACATGATCGGCACTAAGAACGATGCCAGTAAACTGGGTCATCGTTTGCTCTGGCGCTTCTTTCTGACGAAAGTGAATAGCTGAGCTTTCTAGGGCTTTGCCTAGAGGACTTTCCAGATAGACTCTAACGGTACCATCGGCGAAGTAGGTCGTGCTGTAGGACGAAGTACCGATCGACACTTGATGAGCTGCTTGTCTAGCATCTTCAGCAAGTTTCTCAGGGGTTGAGGCGAAAGCTTCGTTCGCCGCTATATTCATGTTGCGGACTGCATCGTTGGCATAAGATAGGCCTTCTCGCCATGCTCTTTTCTCAGCAGCTTTTAGATCATCAGAGCTCGAGCTGATGGTAGCTTCGCCATAATATCGCAGTCGCAAAGTGGTCCAGTTTATTTCCAATCGATCGCTAGACTCAATAACGGCTGCACCTTGAGCCGCTGACGCCATGGTCAGACCAAGTGCACAACTAGCTAGCCATGCCAAAATAGTTTGGCCCATCAGAGGTCCTCCCGCGATATGCCCGCATGATCGTTCCTGTCTGTCTTGTCATATAGATTATCATAATTGGCTGGCGATAGACGCCACGACTCCTGGTGCCCCAGATACGATGCCAGCAGCCTCTAGGTCGTAGTAACTTTGAGTCGTTTGGGCACCATAGTTACGGTTGTGTCCTCCTGCCTCGCTGACCAGCAAGGAGCCAGCCGCGACATCCCATGGCTGTAGGCCCATTTCCCAGAAGGCATCGAAGACACCCTCGGCCACCAAGGCGAGGTCAAGAGCGGCAGCTCCGTCGCGCCGCACGCTTTGGCACTGCTCAGCGATACGGGCAAAGCGCTCAATCTCCCGGCGAAGGTCTTTGCCCTGCATGTAATAGAAGCCTGTAACAAGGAAGCTCTGCTTTAATTCTCGGGGCGGTGCGACATATATGCGTTTGCCATCAACGTAAGCTCCTTCGCCTAGGGCGGCGTGATAGTGGCGTTGCCGTACTGCGTCAAAGACGCTGCCGTGACGCATTTGGATCTTTCCATCGGCGCCGAATTGGCCTCGGCCGATTGAGATGCAGTAATAAGGGTAGCCATTTGCGTAGTTGGTGGTGCCGTCTAGCGGATCGATGATCCAAATGTAACTGCCTGGGGTTCTGAGGTGGGAACTCCGGCCGGCCTCCTCAGAATATATGTGATCGTCTGGATAGTAATGACGGATTCGGTCAATGATTACCTTTTCGCTGGCTAGGTCAGCCTCTGTGACTATACTGGAGTCAGGTTTTACGCTGACTTTAAGCGCTTCACCGCGGCGCTTTGATAGTTCGTTACTGGCCAGCGTCATTGTCTCTGCAAGGAAATTGTAAGTAGCTGATTTTAAAGGCACTAATTTGCTCGCGGTAGTGTCGTTGGCGATCTGGTCACCGGTGCTCAATGAGACAACATCGGGACAAACCTATTTGCGGTATTGTATTACGGGATTACGCAGGCTGCCACCATCTCGCCAAGTTAAGGCCTCAGCCTGTGCATTTTGGGAGTCGGATCATGGGATACGTGTTGCTAGGGATTGGTTCTGTCGTCGTGGGCTACTTGGCGTTCCTCTGGATTTACAGAATCCTACCTTTGAGATTACGTGCAGATCATAAAGCCCAGCGAGACGACATCATCAATGATGCGCGTCAGCAGGTCGTGGCTCGTCGCCAAACCGAGATCGAGCGGATCGAGGAGGAGCAGCAGATGATCGCGGAGCAAATCGAAGCAGATTTGTTGGAGCGACAGGAAGACCTCAAGATCACAGAAGATGACATCCAGGCCCAAGAGCGTTCGCTTCAGCTCGAAGAGAATCGCATCCAAAAGTTGACCAAGGAACTGGAAGTACATTCAGCGAAGGTTACGACTCTAAGGGGTGGCTACGAAACCAAAGTTCAGGACGTAGCGAACTTAAAGGCAGAGCTGATCACAGATCTGGAGAGGATTGCCAATGTGGACGCTGCCACTCTCAGTAAGACGATTCAGACAAACTTAATTGATTCGCGGCAAATGGAATGTCAGAAGGCGCTGAAGAATTTAGAGGACGAATTAAGCTCATCGCACAAGCGATTAGCTCAAAGAAGCATGGCCCGAGTGATGGCACGCTACGCACCGGATTTCTACTGGCCTAAGTCGATCAATTCGGTTGAGTTGGTCGATCCAAAGTTGGTCGAACGCCTACTAGCCGAAGGGGTGACCTTAGTAACCGACTTAAAAGAAAAGGCCCAAATTGAAATAGAACTCTTGGCGAGTGCTGAGTTTCCTGTACCGATGTTGAAGCTCGCTGGTGGTGCGGGGGTTGATCGCGAAGCCGTGAGACTTGCCCTTCTAGAACTTCTTCCGAAAGGTCAAGGCGGTTGGTCTAAAGCTGCTTCTACTTTTGATAAACACCGAGCGTTACTTGAACAGCAGGCGATTAAGTTAGGCAGAGCAGCTATTCGGGAAGTGAAGCTAAATGGTATCCATCCGGAGATACAAAAGTTAGTCGGGTATTTGAACTGGCGGACGAGCTATCGCCAAAATCAGTGGTACCATACTGTTGAGGTGGCCAAACTGGCTGGCATCATCGCCAGCGAACTAGGGGTTGATGCCGATGCTGCCAAGCGCTGCGGGCTCTTGCACGACATTGGTAAGGCGATTGACTATCGAATCGAGGGTAGTCATGCTGTAATCAGTGGTGATTATGCCGACCGATTCGGAGAGAATAGGCTAATCTGTGACACCGTGATGTCTCATCACAACGATTTGGTGATCGAAACTCCTTTAGCTTATGTCCTGAGGGCAGCAGACACTTTGTCAGGTGCTCGTCCAGGGGCGCGGGTCAATCTCGAGGAAGGTTACCAAATGCGTATGTCTGGCATTGAGGCATGTGTCCGCAGTTTCCCTGGAGTTGTGAGCTTGTCTATCATGAATGGGGCGCGTGAGGTTCACGTGGAAGTAAATAATAAACGAGTACAAGAACAGGATCTTGAGCGTTTATCTCAAAGTATTGCGCGCAAGATTGAGACAGAGGTGGCTTTTCCGGGTGAGATAAAAATACTAGTGTCCAGGCGCTTTGAAGCGACGGCGGTGGCCTAATGTCAGCCCAGCGTGCAGAGCTACTTGACGTTAAAAAGAAAGTGGATCTCTACTTAGGTCTAGGTCGTTTTGACGCCGCCGAGAAGTTGCTGAAGGCTACCCTTGCCGATTATGGTGCGCTAGCGAACATCCACAATATGCTGGGGTTAACATTCCATAAGCAATCAAAGTTTATGGATGCGATTCGGGAATTTAATCACGCTCTGGCTGTAAATCCTGAGTATGTTGAAGCTGCGCTGAACTTAGCCGCCACTTTATGTGATTTAAGCCGCTATGAAGAGGCACATCAAGTTTTCATCAAACTCGAAGAGCATGTCGGTGAAAAACAGAAGCAGCCGGGACTAGTGTTGGGGAGGCTGGCCAATCTGCATGTTCTCAGTGGTCAGGCTTACGAAGAATCTGGAATGTGGCCAGAAGCTATACAGGAATATCGTAAGGGCCTTGCCCTTTATGACAAGATGCCAGACGTCAAACTTGTACTCGCGAAACTCTATGTGCGAGTTGGGCAGCATGAAAAGGCAAAAAAAGAATTTGAGGAACTCATAGTACAAAACCCGGGACTTGCAGATGCCCATACTTGGCTTGGGATTTTGCAGTACAAGCTTGGCCAAAGGGATTTAGCCAAGAGACATTGGGAAAAAGCCCAAGAATCTTCGCCAGAGGATTCAACGGCAAGGGCTTATCTCCAATTGGCACGCTCTTGGACAGGTCAAGATGGGCGTGTCGTAGATTAAAAATCTTGAAATAACTAAGGTCTGGTTGGGGGCATGCCGATAGCGAGAGCTGGAGGCCGAAAGTGGCTAGTCACGACCGAATCTTTGAACCAGAAAATCTTACAGTCGTCATAGTTGATGACCAAGATCCCATTCGTAAAGCCATCAGGCGTGTGGTGAGTCAATACGGCTTCGGTAACGTAATCGAATGCTTCGATGGCGCTGAAGCTCTTAAGATTTTGAAAAGTACGCCAGTAGATCTAATCATTCTGGATCTATACATGCGGCATGTCAGTGGATTCGAGGTCTTGGAACATATAAGTCACCGTAGCGTCGCGAATGATATTCCAGTCATTGTGGTGACGGGAGAAGCCAGTAAAGAAGACATTGTTAAGGTCGCAAGTCTCGGGGCAGAAGACTATTTATTGAAGCCATTTCAGGCTCAGGATCTCGAGAAAAAAATTGTTAAGGCACTCAATCGTTACCATGCGCCAATTCCATTGGCTCAGGCGATTCATGCTGCTGAGCGTTTTTATACGGCAGCGAAATATGAAGAGGCGTTAAAGGCCTTTGACCAGACCTTAGAGTTAGAAGGCCAGAGTCCGAGAGCATTAGTAGGCCGAGCCTTGACGTTATTTAAGACGAAGCGGAGTGAAGAGGCGATTGCTTCGTTACACCAGTGTTTGCAGGCAAATCCCCGCTATCATAAAGCATATCGTGCTCTTGCGGATATTCTATTGGAACAACGTAAATTGCTCGAAGCAGTTGCCGCCATGGAAAACGAGCTAAAGATAAATCCCAAGCAAGTAGGCCGCCAAATTCAGCTGGCGAAGTTACTATTAAAACTTAAAAGGCCAGAGGCGGCGATTCAACATTTTCGCGCGGCACTTCGGGAAGCGCCCAAGCAGATTTCTGCTCTTATGGGCTTGGGTCATGCATTCGCTGCCGCGGGTGATCTTGATAAATCTATCTATTATTTCAGGCGGGTAAGGCGCCACAACCCCACAGACATTAGGCCGTTGGAAGCAGCTGTGCAGCATGCTGTGGCTGCTGGAGAGCTACGTAAGGCTGAGATGCTTTTGAAAGACATCCGCAAGCTTAGTCAGGACAAGCATGAGGTCTCGGTACTTCTAGCTATGTTTTATCTGCAGCAGCAGCGGGACGAAGAGGCGCTGGCGGTACTCAAGGAGATCCTCGCAAAGGATCCTAATCATCCGCACGCGCTACGCATATCTGGCACCATTCTGCTCAAGAAGGGTGAATATAACGATGCGCTCCCAGTCCTCCAGCGTGTTGTTGAGCTTCTGCCGACAGCAGAGGCGTACAACAATATCTCCGATTTACTTATTCTAATGCGACGCATTCCTGAGAGCTTAGATATGTTGAGCCTCTCATTGAAAATGGATCCGAATAATTCGAATACCATTTTGCGAATGGCTCAGGTGCATGTAATGACCCAGCAATGGCTGAAAGCCAACTTTTTGTTTCGTCGTGCAGTCCAATTGGGTGCTAGTCGAGAGTCGCTCGTTGGTGATATTAGTGAGTGTTCACAGAGACTTATAGCCCGGAGAGGGCGCCAGTCAGCATAAGGTAATACAAATTCTTACGCTCGACTTTGATTCGCCGTTGCGCAGCTGCTATAAAAGCCGGAAGAGCCAAGTGGCTATCTGGAGCAACTATGCGAAATGAAAGCTTAAATGCTCATGCTATATGGCAGTTAGAGCGGGGATTTAACTATCCTGTTATGCGTCCCCCGCAGATCCGTGTTGTATTTGTTAGTGGGTCCAAGCTCTCTCCCGAAGAGGCAGGTCTGCTCGCAAAGATGGTTACGGCCATGAAACTACCAAGTGAATCGGTAGGGATCTGTGAGAAGTTGGATCAACAGAGTCTACGGAACATCGAGCTTCTGATTCTCTTGGGTGAGGAGGCATCCCAAGCCATGGAGGCGACCGGGGAGCATTGGTCCGACTATCGCGGGCAAGCAGTCTTTGTACCAAGGCTAGATACAAAGATTCTGTTAACCTTTCATCCTCGGGACTTGTTGCAGAATCCAAACCAAAAACGTCAAGCTTGGAATGAACTGCAGGAAGGTATGCGTGTACTCGGTTTACGTTAATTCCGGTGCTTTGGAGGCTTCAGCACGATGACAGCGATTCTAGTATTTATAATTGCCGGAATGATTGGCGTCCTGGTTATGTCCGTTCGGGTCATTGCGGAATATGAGCGTGCGGTAATCTTTCGCTTAGGTCGGGTATTACACGAGCCCAAAGGGCCAGGGCTCATTTTTTTGATCCCAGCCATTGATAAAATGGTCCGTGTCTCGGTGCGGGTCGTAACCATGGATATCGAGCCGCAGGATGTGATCAGCCGTGATAACGTCAGTCTAAAAGTGAATGCAGTTCTTTATTTTCGTGTAGTGCAACCAATTAAAGCTGTCGTAAACGTCGAGAATTTTCTTTACGCCACCAGTCAGGTGGCACAAACACACCTACGCACGATTGTAGGTGAACACACTCTTGATGAGCTATTGACGGCACGAGATAGAATCAATACCCAGCTGCAGCGCATTCTAGACCAAAATACTGACCCCTGGGGTGTTAAGGTTGAAGCTGTGGAAATGAAGCAGGTGGATTTACCTCCAGAGATGCTGCGAGCTATGGCTCGTGAGGCGGAAAGTGAACGCGAGCGCCGGGCAAAAGTGATCTCGGCCGAGGGCGAGATGCAATCTGCGGGTAAATTGCGTGAGGCAGCAGATTTAATGTCAGGTAACCAGATTGCATTGCAACTTCGCTATCTGCAGACGCTATTTGATATTTCCTCAGAATCAACCAATACCATTGTTTTGCCACTCCCAATGGAGCTGATTAGCTCTTTGGTGCGTCCAAATCAGACAAAGTAGGAATCTTAGCGATGAGTCAGATCTTGCTCGGGTTGCTGTGCGTTTGTTGCGTTGCCACCCTATTAATGGTGGCGTTTTCGACCTTCGGTCGATCACGACTTGACCTAGCATCTGAATTGTCACTCGCTAGACGCGAGGCAGCAGAGGCTGCGCGCGACCTTCGAAATGAAATTTCTGCACGAATTGAGTCATTGCGGGGTCAGGTGGCGGTGGAAGCGAAAAATGCTCGCCAGGAAAGCGCCAGCAGTTTTGCTGAGATCAGACATTTGGTAGATCAACAGCTCACCAACCTTAAAACAGAAAATAGTCGCAAGCTGGAAGAAATGCGTCAAACCGTAGCGGAAAAATTGGAAGGAACTTTGGAGCGTCGGCTTGGTGATTCATTCAAGCTCGTTAGCGAACGTTTAGAGCTAGTTCATAAAGGTCTGGGGGAGATGCAGTCGCTAGCCATAGGTGTTGGCGATCTCAAAAAGGTAATGGTGAATGTAAAGTCCCGCGGACTTTGGGGTGAAGTTTTGCTCGGCAGTCTTTTAGATCAAATTTTGACACCCGAGCAGTTCGGCAGCAATATCCAGACAAAAGTCGGTAGCAGCGGACGCGTTGAGTTCGCTATCAAAATGCCTGGTCGAGAGGCTGGTGAGGGTAGTGTTTGGCTTCCTATCGATGCCAAGTTCCCCTTAGAGAGCTACCATAGGCTGGTTGAAGCGCAGGAGCATGCCGACCCGGAGGCAGCCGAGTTGGCTTACCGGCAGCTTGAAACATTTATTAAAGCTTCGGCAAAAGATATTGCCGATAAATATATAGACCCACCGAATACTACTGATTTTGGAGTCTTATATTTGCCTACGGAGGGCTTGTTTGCAGAGGTTGCAAGGCGTACCGGGCTAGTCGATCAGATTCAACGGGATCATAGAGTGATTATAGCTGGTCCGACGACGCTTGCCGCCCTTTTGAATAGTTTGCAGATGGGATTCCGAAGTCTGGCTATCCAAAAGCGATCGAGTGAGGTTTGGGAAATTCTGGCCGCAGTGAAAGCTGAGTTTGGTAAATTCGAGGACGTCTTGAAGAAGGTGGAGAAGAAGTTACTTGAGGCCGGAAACGTCATTGAGAGTGTTCACAGTCGTAGCCGCGTGATCACGCGCAAGCTGAGGCAAGTTCATGAAATCCCAAATGAAAATGTTGCCTCGCTACTGGGGGTGCCAGAAAGCGAGGCAACAGACTTAGAAACTTAAGGGGCCGAATAATTAGCTCGGTGAGCCCTCTTCATACTCAGCATCTACAACATCATCTTTGCTGCTCTTTGCTCCAGCAGAGCTTGCCGATCCTTCAGCACCTGGGGCATCTCCAGCAGTTGCACCGGCAGTCTTATAGAGCTCTTCAGCAAGTTTGTGGAAGCGCTTCTCAAGGTCTTCGCGGGCAGCTGTGAGTACATCTTTATCTTCGCTATCCAACTTGGTCTTGGCTGCAGCCACCGCAGATTCAATGTCAGACTTCACAGCCGCTGGCACCTTGTCTCCGCTCTCCTTCAGTGTTTTTTCGCACTGGAAGACCAAAGAGTCGAGCGAGTTGCGCGCTTCGATCGCTTCACGACGCTTTTTATCTTCCTCAGCGTGTGATTCAGCATCCCGAACCATGTTTTTGATTTCGTCGTCACTCAGTCGAGTCGATGCCTGGATGGTTACTTTTTGCTCCCGTCCTGTGCCGAGGTCCTTTGCAAAAACCGACACGATCCCGTTGGCGTCGATATCAAAGGTCACTTCAATCTGAGGTACTCCACGCGGCGCTGGTGGCAGGTTGTCCAGGCTAAAAACGGCCAAGCCCCTGTTTCCTTTGGCCATTTCTCGCTCACCCTGCAGCACATTGATCTGTACAGAGCTTTGGTTGTCGGCGGCCGTCGAGAAGACCTGACTTTTCCTGGTCGGGATCGTCGTGTTGCGTTCGATCAACTTGGTCATGACTCCACCCAGAGTCTCGATACCGAGGGAAAGCGGGGTCACGTCGAGAAGTAACACATCTTTAACTTCACCGCCCAAGATCCCTGCTTGTACAGCAGCGCCAACGGCGACCACTTCGTCTGGGTTAACCGACTTGTTCGGTTCTTTTCCAAAGAAATCTTTAACTCGCTTCTGCACTAGTGGAATCCTTGTCGATCCACCAACTAGAAGGACTTCGTTGATCTCACTGATATTTAGCCCCGAATCCTGCATCACCTTCTGGCATGGCACCATCGTTTTTTCGATCACGTCGTGGATCATCTTCTCAAACTCTGAGCGATTGATACTGACGTTGAGATGCTTCGGTCCAGATTGGTCAGCGGTGAGGAACGGCAAGTTAACTTCGGTCGCCTGTGCTGAAGATAGTTCGATTTTTGCCTTTTCAGCGGCTTCCTTCAGTCGTTGCATTGCCATCGGATCTTTAGAAACATCGATGCCAGTGTCGGACTTGAACTTCTTCACCAACCAGTCGATGAGCAGTTCATCGATATTGTCGCCACCTAAGTGGGTGTCGCCATTAGTTGCCAATACTTCGACAACATTATCGCCCACTTCCAAAATTGAGATATCAAACGTACCACCGCCGAAGTCGTATACGGCGATCTTTTCGCTCTTCTTCTTGTCCAATCCATAGGCCAAGGCCGCCGCGGTTGGTTCAGCCACGATCCTTTTTACATCTAACCCAGCGATCTTGCCGGCATCTTTGGTGGCTTGGCGTTGACTGTCGTTGAAGTAAGCAGGGACAGTAATGACCGCTTCAGTCACTTTTTCGCCCAAATAGTCCTCGGCTGCTTGTTTCAGCTTTCCAAGAACTTTCGCGCTGATCTCTTGAGGGGTGTACTGTTTGCCATCGATCTCGATGACAGCCATTCCATTTTTACCCTTCGCAACCTTGAAAGGCATGCGAGTTGCCTCATCCGAGCGCTCATCAAAATTGCATCCAATAAAGCGCTTGGATGAAAAAATTGTCCGGGTGGGGTTGGTAACAGCCTGACGACGCGCTGCAGCACCAACGAGAATTTCCCCGTCTTTTGTGAAACCTACGACGCTGGGAGTCGTGCGATGGCCTTCGGCATTGGCGATAACCTTGGGCTGGTTACCCTCCATAATCGCCACCACCGAGTTGGTGGTCCCCAGGTCGATGCCAATGATCTTGCCCATGATGTCTCCTATCTTATCGAATTGATGTGACTTTGCTTAATCTGGACGCAGGTGGCGCCTCTCATGAAGTTAAGGCCAGCCCGCCCAGTGTCAAGGCCTACCGTGATACCATAAAAAGTGGAGGTACCAATACATGTACGAGTTAGCATGCCCCGCTTGTAACTCTTCGTCGCAATATGATGTCAGTGATTACCTCTTGATGTGCCCTCTCTGCTCGGCCACTTTTAGCCTCGAGCGTGAGACTGGTCACAAGGAGGTCTACAACGACCACTTCATTGTTGCCAACAGCTCGAATCCAGTCCAGGTCAAGGCTTTGGTTCTAGAGTGGCTACGCCGCTTGAATCATCGACAAGACTCCGTCGATAGCGAGTTTTTTATATCTGATATCAGTGGGTTGAGCGCCCCATTTTGGGTCGTCTCGATTGAGGCGCATACAGTTTGGAAGGGCCTCGTGCAACGGCAGCATCGGCGTCAAATTGAGGCCAAATTTGGTTCGGATTATCTGATAGAACAGGGTCAGTTCAAAAGGAACTACCGTTGGGCTGTGTCGGGACGTCACAATATTTGCGAGTCCTGGGGCATGACCCGCCTACACGAGCCCAAGGAACCTGTTTCTGTAGGATGGGATGGATTTCCGCTTGATTCAACTTTCTCCCGCGGTCAGCTGCAAGACGCCAAGTCTGAAAAGGCGGCATATGAGTCTCGCGAGTTCTTCGATTTTAAATTCAGCAACGGCCTCGCCATATTGGGAGTTCAGGTATCTGAGGAAGAGGCCATGCGTCGGGCCAAGCTTCACGTTGAGCAATATCATTTAGAACTGGCAAAGTTGAATGTTGATTATCTCACTGATTTCCGCACCGAGATCGAAATTGCGGGGATTCAGCTGATTCATCTGCCGTTCTGGTATGCGTCTTACGTCTATAAGCCGCAGACTATGCTCCGGCATTTTTATAAACCGAAGGAAAAGAAGCTAATTCTTGAGGGATATAATAGCGGCGTACTTATCGGCCAACTACCAATTCATCAGGCTGACAAGATTGGTGTCAACGCCACGATTTGTGCAATCGCCACTGTTGTATTCCTAGTATTTGGCCTTGTTTTGCACAAGGCCTTCCTACTGGTTGCATTGTTTAGTTTGGTTATTGCCGGGATTAGCGCTTACTTGAATATTTCTGCTAAGCAAGATTCTGATGCTGTTGCATCAGCAGCTAATAGACAGATCGACGAGGCCGACTTAGCCAAGGTGGTTTAGTTAAGATTTTAGGAAACAGTGGTTACGCCCAGGTCTCCAAAGATGTCATCGTTGTCGATATCATCTGGAAGTGATTTTTCGCTTTCCTTGGTTTCCTCTGGACGCGATTCAGGATGATAAATTCGCTGGATTCTTGATTCAAGGTCAGGCTGGGAAAGAGGCTTAGCTTGGAGTATGTACTTCGGAACGACAGCACTTAGTTTGTCGATTATCTTTGCATCGCCGGCTAGCCAAGAGATGATCACGCACTTGATGTTTGGATCAAACGCTCGGATTTTCTTGTAGCATTCAATGCCGTCCATTTCAGGCATGATTATATCAATGCTAACAAGGTCAGGGCGATGCTGCTTCACTAGCTCTAAACCATGTAGTCCATTCACAGCGACTGCAATAACCTTTAAGCCGCAGGCTTCGAATTTTTGGCGTAACTCCTCGCGAACAACGCCAGAGTCGTCGATTATTATAACAGTTTGACCAAACCATGAATTTTTTGCCATTGCCATACCTCCGGCGTGACACCCGTTATGTTATCGCCAGGACCATCTGCTAAGTTTAATGCATATCTTGAGCTCGGCAGATAAGGGCCCGCAATAATTGATGAGTTAAATGTATTTAGGGATGAATACGAGGCTGTTTCTGGTAGCGGGAGGGAGCATAAGTCATGACATAATACTGTTTTTATCGCCGCACGAATTGCGCAATTTTCATGCGTTGACAAATATTAAGCATCATCACAGTAGTGAGAATTAATGCGGCTGGCTGGAACCATTCTGGTAGAAAATCATGCTTCAAACTCAACCAAGGAGCAACATCGACCAGGTCGGCTGATTTAAGTAAGAACCATTTTAATGCAGAGTGTAATGCCATCATAAATGTTTGTAATGTGGCAGACGTCGAAGTGCAGATTAGGATAACCGAAATACCTAATATGAGCGTAAATATTGGGATCAAACAGGGCATTAGTAAGGCTGGTATAATGTTGAATTCGCCAAATATACCAGCAGCAAGAATAAGCATGCGGCTTTGCATTTTAAACATACCTGAAATAGTGCGCAGGTGTCTCCAACCTTGGAAATTTGAAATGTCTAAAATAATTGCATAAGCGCCCCAGCCTAAAAATGTAGTCTCGCTAAGAAATCCTATTGGAAAGGCTATTGTATGAAATAAAAGCAATAGCCTAAGGCGTAGTAATGCCGGGATGATTCCAGAGAAAACCGTGCTGAATTGCCACAAGCTTGAAAGCAGAATAGCGCGCTGCGCATTTGGTGGCCCCCCGACGGCGATAAAGTAAATGATACCGGTGGTGGCAACCAAGATCCGAATCGATGCTGAACAATAAATCCAGGTGTTTGCGGAAATTGCTCGCGTAGCGTATGCGAGTTGCGGAATTAGCCGCAGTAAGAAATCTGTGATGCGAGTTACGATAACGAGGTGAAGACCGCTGATGACCAGTAAATGGTGTAGTCCGGTTTCTTTAACAGCAATCTGAATATTTGTAGGCAATTTACTAAGGTCACCTAAAATGGTTGCCTGGAGCCAGCGTCGATGTTGAACAGGCAGCCGCTCAAGTCGTTGATTGAAATTGTCGCGAAATTTAAATGCTAAATGGTCAAACCAGCCACTGACAGGTGCTTGGCTAATTTCTGCATGAAAGATTGCACGATATCGCGCAAACAATGTTGGGCTACTAATGACATTTAATTTGCCTACTGCGAAAGGTGTTCGCTGGCCGTAAGCCAGATAGGTAGCGTTGTCACTTTTTATTAATAATGGCCCCTTGCTGAGATTGTCCCAAGCAGATGGCTCAGCGACAGCATAAGTATCTAGTAGCCCTTGGTCTGCTGGTGGCGCGTTATGTTTTGCGCCCCAAATAATTGCTAGGATAGCTACGAATATAAGCTTTATATATCGGTTCGTTTTGATCGAAAAGGGTCCGAAAAGGCTGAGTGATGCTAATGCGATGGTAGAGCTAAGCCACTCAGAATCAAGCCACGGATTATTTACTCTGACCCCGTGACAGCGGCCAATTAAACTTCCCAGCACAAAAAATAGAATCCAAAAGTTAATCATCTTTTTAAGTGTAAGCGAATCGATTTGCCCGATGCCACGGACATAGTGTGATTTAGCAACATTCGAGGTGGCACCGTGAGCATGATAAACTTGAATAGAGATTAAATTTAACGCTCGCCATGTAGCTGAGGATAATTTGCAAGAATTGGGAAAATTATCGGATTATCCTGGCTTAATGGCCTGGTACCATGACCAATTTACTGCTCCCCCTGGTACAACTCAGCCGGCAGCTCTTTTGGTTTGGCGTCTTTGCGAAGCCCTGTCTGCTGGTCAGATTGGTGGGGTGCGCAAATGGATTGATGGATTCAGGGTATTCCTGGGTACTTCTCAGCAACCTTTGGCAGATTTCCTGGCTGCAGAGGCTATTTGTGATGGCTGTAACGCCCCCATACTAGATCTTATGGGCCTGCTTGGTGAGGTAGCTGTCCGAAGTGATCAAGGTGATCATTTCTTCCAAGTCATGCAATCAGGCGCTGACGCGACTCGCCTGGTCGTGCTGCGATTCCTGGCGGCATGGGCATCTTTGAATACAGGTCGATTGGAACAATGCATTGCAGAGTGTGAAAAAGTCGATGAACCTTTTGCCGCACTGTTTACTCTGCAAGGGCAAGCTTTGTTAGACCTCGGAAGAGTTTCCGATGCTGCAGAAGTGCTTGAAATCGCTGTGAAGTTGTCTCCCTCAGAACCTTTGGCCTGGTTCCAGTTGGCAAAAGTGAATCATGTGCTTGGAAGGCATGATCAAGCATTCACAGCATTACGCCAATGCAGGCAGATTCTCCCAAATAGTGAAGAAGTGTGCCTGTACATGGGGCTAGTAGCTTTGGACATGAAGGCCTCAGAGTCATATGCGGGGGAGGCACTTAAAGTGCTAAGGCCCTTGTTGAGCAATTTTGCAGCTAATCCGGTAGTGATTTTCACCTTGCTGAAGCTCTCGTGTCGTCTGGGTGACCGGACACAGGCCGATGAGATATTAGGTGGGGCTCAGTGGCAACAAATGGCCATAAAAAGCGATATTGTTCGCCTTCTACCTCCAGTGCTGAGGGGGTTCCACGATGCGGGTTGGTTAGACCTTGCAGCGAAGTTGCTAAGTGGTATCGCTCCAGCGACTTAGGCGGTAAAGGCTGCTTCGCTTGCGGCTTTTTTGATTCGATCGCGAACTAGATCAAAATAATCGCCCCAGCTTCGCACCTCATCCGGGCAGGCACTCAGCGCGCGCGATTGTGGGATGAGGGACTTTCCCTCAGCCAAGAGTCCACTGATAGTCGGGGTTATTTCCCCTCCTTGCGCGCCAATGCCGGGCATGAGTAGCGCGACTTCCTTTAGTCTACCCAGAATAGACTCGGGAATAGCTGCGACCCTAGTGG
This sequence comes from uncultured Pseudomonadota bacterium, assembly GCA_903915625.1. Taxonomy (GTDB): domain Bacteria; phylum Bdellovibrionota_B; class Oligoflexia; order Oligoflexales; family CAIYRB01; genus CAIYRB01. The sequence continues at coordinate 25,266 of CAIWTN010000151.1, forward strand.
CGCCAAGCACTAGTCCAAACGCACCAAGCAAATCATTTCTGGCAAAAAAATCTTGAAAAATATTGAATAGCCGACACGATAAAGGTTCTGCAGTTTCTGCGACCACTGTGTCCTGAATCAATCCCCCGCTAGGATTGGAGCTAATCCATACCAAGTAGATTCCATGGCCTTTACGCAGCCAAGGTATAAGGGGTTCAATTGTATCTAGGCCCATGTAGGGTGTGACTGTTAAAGCATCAGCGCCTATAGTCTCGAACGCCATTCGGCCATATGCGCTCATTGTTGATGAGATATCCCCCCTTTTTGCATCAAGAATCGTAAGTAGGCCGCGGCTACGCGCATACGAAACCATATTTTCGAGGACTCTAAATCCTGATGCACCGAAGGCCTCGTAGAATGCACTTTGAAACTTGATTACAGGAGCCAGTCCAACGCTGGCATCGATCAAAGTTCTAGTAAAGGGTTCCAAAAATAATAAGGCCCCGTCCCGGATGATGGCATCAGACATAAACGGGGGCAGCCGATCGACGTGTGGGTCGCACCCAACACAAAGTGAGGTGCCCATATCATCTATCATGTAGGAAAGTCGCGAAATATAGCTAGGTTTTGATGTCGCCATGGTTACTGGTCCCTGTCAGCTGAAAATGCGGCCAATGGATCGCGGCGTAGTGTTCAACGCGTCGTCTACCCCGCTGATTGAGAAAAGTCAGAGGGGTCCCGTAATTGTTGGGTAGTCCCAAAGCTGAAGCACAGAGGAAATCTGTCGCACTCTGGTCCCGTCGAATGTCTTGAGCTAAAGTTAACTCGGCAAGCCGACCAAGAAATAAAGCGAAATGCTGGCTCACTGCCGTTTCATTCCATCGAGCTTCCGCTACTGTATTTGACCGTTTAGCTTGAACTTTAGCGAAGCGCCACGTCGTAATATCTGAATTATAGGTAGGAAGCCAGCTTCCGGAAGTCTCCCCCTTAGTAGATGAAAGACCTGAGTGCCTAGTTCTCAGGAAGCGATCCCAGCATTCTCCATCGCCCGCGAAGCGCCAACCAGCGTTTTTGAGGTGCGAGGCGACAGTGGTTAAATCGCCATCCGTATACTGGCTAATGCGCAGCATCTCATCAAGGAAAAGTGAGCGAATTTGGACGGTGAGAGGGATTTCGGTAGAGTTTGCTTGAGTTTTTAGTAGGCCGTCGGAAACCAACTCAACAATTGCCTGAGTAGAAGTTGGTAAATTGTCATCGATGCCGAAAAATTCCATCAATCCTGGCTCTGCCGTGGGTGCGTTGCCATCGAGTCGCAAAAATCGATATTCTGAGCCATTAATTGTGATGGTCAAGCAATCATCATGGGTCCAGCTAAGCACTGTGCTCTGGCTATTTTTAGCCTGTCCTTGATACCAGGTCACCCCGCGTTCCCAAAGATACTGTGCCGCAATATTCCCGAGCGTTCTTTCAAGTCGACTGAACTGCAGATTAAGCGCTGCCAATAGGTCTCGACCATCCGTTGCAGCGAATATAATTTGAATCGGGGCATGAAGTAGCCGCACTAGTATTGAGTTTGGAGGTGCTGCTTGACTGAGGTCGATAACAATTGGGAGAAGACAGCTTCTCTTTGTGGATAATGCCCCGCTATTGCCATAGGCCACCTGGCGACTTTGGAGCCAAATTAGATAGGCTGGAGAGAGTAGATAGCGACCAGCGATTAGGCTAATCAACCGTCCCAGGTCGCTGGGATTCTTCAGTTTTGCTCGTTCTTTGACCAACTGCCAGCAATAATCCCAGGCCGTGGGGCCGCTTGCGACTCCAAATTTTTCCTGTCGCCAAACATTTTCGATTTCTTCATAAGCTGCTCGTCTAGATTGCGAGTCGACTGAAATAAAGTCATTCCGAGCCCGTTTTCTCCGTTGTTCGCGAATTCCGGAGTTTGGACTCAGCGCCAATATGTCAGCGAAAATGCTTGTAGCTTCCACCTGCCAATCAATCGCTTCGGAGCAAAAGTCGATCAAGCCGTCGTCAAGTGCTTCACTTGCTGTACAGAAAGGGCTTGATTGCCATCGTTCTCGTGTCCGACCAGTTCTCTTGTTCAGCGACTCGAGAACTCCCCCGGGTGGGAAAACTCCGATATTGATTTCTGGGAAGCCTAATAGAGCGTTGGCTTTAAACCAGTACCGGTGCTGACAGCTTAGAGCTAACTCCCATGAACTGCCGCGACAATCAGCAGCCGCTGCGTATGTCCACGCAATTGGCGAATTCCTTATAAGTGATAACACCCACCGCCAAGTATCGATGCGATATACTAGGTCATTAAACATGCAGGTTTCGGCTAGCTCCGCAACCCAGTCACAATGCCAATCACTGGCGGTTCCTTCTTGTAAAAGGAGCACTCCCTTTATCTTGCCGCCATTTGTCTTGTGTAATTCATCGGCCAACTTACCTAATTTATCAATAGCCGTGAGCGCTTTGCTTTCATAAAAGCAAATATCTTTTGGTAGTTTTACAACTACTATGTCTCCAACACGTTCAATCATGATTGCCACACTGCCATGAGATGCACATCAGGAAATCGGCCTGTATAAATAAACAAAGCCGGAACCTCTGGGTGTAGGAGAAACTCCATTGCAGTCAAGCATGGCTGCCAGCCATGCACAAAATCCGGGAAGGTCAATAAGGGGGATTTTAACTGAACATGTGAAAATGCACTTGCCAGCTTAGCCGCCACTCCTAACCAAGGCGTGCACACTACAACCCGTCGAAGGTTGTCGAAATCAAAGCCATTTTTTTCTTTAAGCCATGTGCGAGTAATCCTACGCAGAATCTGTCCTGTATCGAGATTAATTAGTTCTGGCGCCATTCTCAGACTCAGGGAACTTAGTTGGAGAGATCTATGGTCTTTGCCCTGGATTATTGGATTGCTCTGGCTCAATCTTATGGCGCCGACTCCCCAGCCTTCTGCAGTCTCAATTGGTGACCTAATTATACTTGGGGTGTCCCTTGCGGCTAGGGCTTGCCACCGTTTCGTTGTCAGGCGAAATGTAGGTTCGGAGAGATTGAGTAGTCCGGCCTTTCCAGGGCGCTCTTCAGTCACTAGGCGTCTACGATCTGCGCCAGTGATAGAAATTTCACCATGGACCTTCGCCAGAGCTTCATTAAATTCCTGAGATATTTGGCGCTCTCGCTGGGGGCTCTGGGCGGCGAAAACGCGAGCAAGTTGGGTATGAGCCTCTGGTCGAGATTTTTCGCTTTCACCAAGCACCGCGATAATTCGACTGCCAGTTCCTGCGTGTAACTGATCGAGTAATGCCGGCATAATTGGTGGATTAAAACGGAGGCATGGCACATCAACAAGTTGTCGGCTTGTTTCTATCGCTTCATTAACCGTGCTGTGCATAAGCACAGAAGTTGCAGTATTCGAATATGAGCTCGCATTTAACATTTGACGCACAACTGTCGAGACTAATTTGGCGTAGCTAATACGCCTTGGCTTACTCTCTGCCAGCCCGCGATGTAGGATTCCACTGACTTCAAGATTTAGTTCGGTAGTTCCATAATCCCGAAGACAGATGAAGTCATCATTGTTGGTTAGCATGCGTTAGCCCATCGCGGAGGCGGCCTTTTGCCTGTTGGACTTGGATGCGGAGTCTGTCATCAATGATCGCATCGGCAAGGTGCCCGAGCCATTGCTCTACCAGAGGCCAATCTTTTCGCTGAATGCCTATGTTGATGATGCCTTCAATTGCATCAAGGAAATGAGGTGAGATTTTCACGACCTTTGTGAAGTTGTCCAAGGCTTCGCCAGTAGCTCCTATTTGAGCGTTCAAGACGGCGATTTTTTGATGGAGGATCGCGCGAGCACCCTCTGCTTCAACGTTAAGTAGGCATTGCCTTAACACTCGGAGGCATCCTTGCCAATCCGCAAGGCGCTGGTATGCATCGAATAAAATTGTCGAGGTGTCTAGCGGGCTGTCAGAACAGTGTATTTCAAGTGTTTGGATCGCTTCAGACGGCATGTCAAGTTGATATAAATATATTGCAGCAAGCTCTTGTGCCACGCGAAAAAGCTCTTGCGGTTTCCTTACGGCGACTAATAGTTTCTTCAAAGTATCTACAACCTGATCCCAATCGTTACTTTGGGTGTAGGTGAGTTTAAAGTATCTAAGGGCGCGAACATTGCTTGGGTCGACTTGCAACAATTTTTCGTAGGTTGCCACCAGCCTACTCTCGTTGTGGATCTTTTTTTCATACAGCATGCACAGACGCTCAAGACATGAGATTTGATCCGCTGCTGTTGGTAAAAAGTCGCAAATCGCGGAAAGAACTGTTGCCTCGGCATTAAAATCTTCGAAGTCGATGACCTGAGGTAGCATGTCGACGCTGAACTGAATAAAACTCACCTGTAATTCGGCGACCATGTTTGCACAAGTCTCGGCCGCTGCAAATGCATCCTCAAGATATTTATTTTGCACGCGTGCAAGGCGCACAAAATACTCATTTGCATGTTTTGGGCTCTCTGCGATTGTGTTGCCCAAAAGCCTGAAAAACGGCCCCCAGCATTCGTGCTGCTCAAGCACATCTAAGATTCGAAGTCGTTCTGCGGCATCAGTCACGCCTCCCGAATCAGCCTTTGCAACTAGGCTACGGATCCGGTCGCCGTCCAGCGCTAAGGTAGAGGCCATTGGTGCGTCCAAGAGCTAAGAGGTTACCTTTTGAGCAGTCCTTCCACTAGGAGCTGGCCCGCTTTTTTTATGATTCTGTCGTACTCGAAGGAGGCCTCGTCAAACAGCCATTGTAGACTTAATCCGTCTATCACCGCGATGATATAGGATGCGTAATCTTTGACATCGACTGGACGAAATGCGCCAGCAGCAATACCTTCTCGAATAACGGCGGCAGCAGCTTCACGAAATTTCAGGTAATGCCTGGCTATAACTTTTTTAACTTCGTCTTTTTGATTTATCTGAGTCCAGAAGTCCATGTTGACTTGATAGTATTCTTTCGTGCTGCGGACGATGTCGAAGCAGACTTCGATAAATACTTCCAACTTACGCTTAGCGTCAGTGATGGAGCTCATTTCAGAAGCCAGGACTCTTTCTATGTCGCCAGCGACTTTGTCTAGGACAGACATCATGAGCTCATCTTTATTCAGGAAGTAGTAATGGATGATTCCCTTACTAACTCCTGCAGTGCGAGCCACGTCCTGCATCGAGAAATTATGGTAACCATACTTGGTAATGCAATCTACGGTGGCTCGGACAATTTGGTCCTTCCGCTCAGCCGCTACGTCCGCTTTGGACATGCCTGTCTCCGTATGAGTGGGGGTGAGTTACCAAAGTCGGTAGAGCCAGTTACTCAAAAGAGCCGCTTAACCCCCCAGTAATAACCATAAATTTGATCGTAGCATCTGTGAGACCGGGGGGCAATCGCTTGGTTGTCATTTTAAATGTGTGTTACGCTTAACCATTAGCTCTCAACCAGCACCATTTATGGCCCAAGGCGCAGCCGCTTCGTCGTGGAGAAGAATTATGGGTCACTACACTCGTAGGCTCGTCAGATACGTCGCAGTCATGTGCATGCTTTTCTCCGCAGCTATTGCAAATGCTGAAGAATTAACCTGGACCCACGACGGTATCAGGCCACTAGGCATGGGGAATGCGTTCGTCGCAGTGGCCGATGATTTCAACGCAATCTTTTATAATCCGGCAGGTCTTGCACGACTAAAAACATGGTCCGGGGAGCTGCTAAATCCCTCTCTCGCTATTTCAAGCAACACAGTTAGTGCCATTAACGGAATTAAAAATTTAGCAACGTCTTCTCCTGCGGGATCGTCGTCGACAGAAGCTGAAGATAAGGCTTTAGAGATTCTTCAGCAGAACACGGGGAAGACTCAGTACTTCAATATTTCCTATACTCCGCACTTAGTGTTCCCGGGTTTTGGTTTCGGACTAGGTTTGGATGCCGGTGGAAGTTTAGTTGTGCACCGGGACATATCAGCAGACGTCCAGGTTGGCCCCAGGTTGATCGCCCCATTTTCATTTGCGAAAAACTTTCTTGAAGATCGATTGAGTTTAGGTTTCAGCGTCAAGTTTGTTGCGCAAGGTGGAGTCAATCACAACTTTGGAATCAACGACATCAGCGCGTTTACTGGGAAATCAGCATCAACTTCAGGGCCCAAGCTGAAGGACTTTATTGAGGGAGGGTACGGGGTAGGTAGTGATATAGGTCTATTATTTACACCTATAAAAACGATGCAACCTACCCTCGGCATAAGTGTGACGGACTTAGGTGGGACGCCATTTAAAAAAGCCGATATACAGGGTGAGTCCCTAGCAGCACCAAGTACTCGTCTACCTTCGATGAATGCAGGGTTTAGTCTGCGCCCATGGGAAGCACATGGGATGTACCTACTCACGACAGTCGATGCTCATGCCATTAATCAGCCGATTCATTACTCCAAAAAATTCAATGTAGGCGCTGAGTGGGGGTGGGGTTCGGTACTGAAGGTACAAACCGGCTTACACCAGGGTTCGCTGAGTGGCGGGCTACAGCTAGATGTCTTTTTGCTGACCCTTAGATTCGTGACTTATACCGAACAAGTTGGCACGATCGCTGGTCAAGACCCCAATCTTCAAGACCGTAGATACGCACTTCAATTGAAGCTTCTAATCTAAATTCGGGGAGTGTCGTATGCGGAAGGCAGCCGCTCTGTTTGTCTTATTGTTGTGGGCTTTAACCTCTGGTGCTCCCGAGCTCTTGGCTAAGGGGCTAGGCGAACTTTCGGAAAAAAACCCAGAAGCAGATGATAATGTGGAATCTGATAGTCATGTCGATCCCCCATCAGTTACCCAGTTGGAGGGTGGGGGCAAAGGGGATGCTGCGGATGATATTGAAGAATCTGATAAAGTTGCCCCCGCTGCTAGTGGCTTCTCTAAAATGTTGAGCGGAAAAGTGGTGCTTGCCTCTAGCTTCGGTTGGGCGAAAGTCTCCCAGTCTGGGGGGGCTTGGAAATCAAGTGGCTACAGTGACTTTGGCCTGAATTACCAAATATCCGCATTAAATGAGGCCACGAAGTTCTCGGTTTCTTACCGCTTCGTTCCAGTCGTAGTAAGCGGTTTGGTCAATGGCCACAGCTACCGTGGTGTATGGGAAACGCATAACATTGGTGGCCAGGTAAAGCTAAAGACTTCGCGAAAAACGGTCGCTATAGCCTCAGGGGAGCTAGGGTTCTTAAAGTCCCATTTGCACCCGACAGATGGACTGGCCGCAGAGGGCTCAGCAAGCAAGGGAGGCGCAGTTTTTGCGCTGGGTGGCGGTATGGATTATTGGGTTTTAAATAGGTCCGAATTTACAATTGGACCCCGTCTATATTTAGGGCTCGGGGCTGCCCGTCAGTTACAGCTATCTCTAACCTGTGGATTCGGCTTTTGATTGGCACTCTTTGCTCTTCGGCTTCGAGTATTATTCGTGCTATAGAATCGGTTATGAGCACGAAAATAGCCGCATATCGACTTGTAGCGTTACTCCTTGGTCTTGTCAGCGTAGCTAGCTTTTTAGTGAGCGGTTGCGATCGTAGGCCCAAAGTTGGCTACTTAAATGTCCGAGCTTCTAGTACCGGTGGTACTTTTGAGATTTACAGGATTGCTAACGAGTCACCCCTGCAATTCGTCTCGGAGGAAGCCGGTCGCTTCAATGAAGACGTGCCGCTTGTCCCCGGAAGTTATCTGGTGCTGGCCGACTGCTCAAGTGAGACTCTGATCATCTACCCTGGGCAGAGGGCTACGCTAGTTGCGCATCGAGTTGAGTTTTTGCCGCCGCATCAACCAACTGTGAATGATAGTTTTTCGATTCAATGTAGTCGTTCTGACAAAACAAAATCCCGGCAGATGCTGACCGGTCGATATGACCTAAATATTATCGGGGGTCAGCAGGATTTATTGGTGGGCATGGTACCCATGCGCATCGATTTTAGTAAGATACCTGGCAACGATAAGCCGCAAGTTATGACCTATCGTCTTTCGGCTTTGCAAGTTGCCGACTTTGACGGCAACAGGCAGGAGCTTTCCTATTTTATTTCGCCTTTAGATGAGCGAATTTCTGCGACCAATTATCAGCAGTTTGGATTTTGGGAGTTTTTGCTACAGGGGCGATATTTGGTTGAGGTCAATGGCACTCAGATGCATGTTGAGTTGACGGAGGGAGAAGAGCGGCGCATCCGACCTGCTCTGTTGCGGGTCAAGACCTCAGATGTTGTAGATTTGGAGCAGCCCGCGAAGATAAAAGGAAGCCCTTGGTTGGTATCAATCAATGGAGGGCATTGGCTTAATTTCAATGAAACATATCCCGTGCTTCCTGGTACTGCGACTTTGGCCATTAGTGGATCAACTAAGTCAGTCGAAGTGCAGCTTGCAGAGGGTGAGAAAAAAGATCTCGAGACTCGCAGTATTACTGTTGATAGTGGATGTCAAAAAAATCTGCCTTCAGCAGTCAACCCCTGCTTAGGTGAGCGTAGTGTGTCACTCTATGCGCCGGATGAACCGTATCCATTTATTGAGAGCGTTTCTGACATTCCTATTTTATTTATCGATCAAGACACCCCCATTTTCGTGGGTGTAGATGGCTCACGCGATATTTTGTATGAGGTGCCAGCCACTGTCCGTGATAAAAGTCTGTCACTTGGCTATATCAAGTTGTCGCCGATCCCACAGCATCGTCCAGGGCAAATTACTGACTTAGTCCGTGTTGATACTATTAGTGCGCCCTTCACGGGTCACACCTTGGATATCAATCTAGAGAGATCTACGGTCATGCCTCTGATAGTGGGTTCTTACCGGCTCGATCACTATATTACAGTGATGGCAGGTGAGAGTAGCACCAGGCAAAGTAGCACTCGTCACTTTCAGATTGAGGCCGGTAAGACGTTCGAGACCGAATTTCCGGTCTTTGTTTCTGAGAAAAAGTATTTGGCTTTCAAGAAGAAGCACCCGCACGCGGTTGATATCAAAGCGAGTGAGACTTCCCCTCCAAAGCACCCTCTTAGGGTGAAGCCTATTTAGATCTAGTCGGACTTATACCGTTCTTTCTTTCGCCTTTTTTACGAGAGCTCTAGCATTTGCAAGGCTAGATGGGGTGAGCTCCTCTCCCGATAATAGGCGAGCCAGTTCCTCTTCGCTTGAGCGAGGAGATAATCTAGATATCGTCGATTCAGTACGTTTATCTCGACTTAGTTTGTGCACCAGGAAATGTGCATCTGCATGAGCTGCAACTTGCGCCAAATGCGAGATGCAAATGACTTGGAACTCAGTGGATAGTTCCTGCATTTTGCGCCCCACAACAGCGGCGACGCGCCCGGAGATACCAGTATCGATTTCATCGAAAACCAAAATGCAAGTATCGGCTCCTGCCGCAAGTGCCTTTTTTAGAGCCAGCATAATCCGAGAAATTTCACCGCCGGAGGCGATCTTCTGAAGAGGCAACAAAGGCTCTCCTGGATTTGCTGCCAGTAGGAGTTGTGCCTTCTCTGCCCCGTGCTCTCCCAGGCCTGAAAGTACTTCCGAAACTCTGGCCCAAACCGCTTCAGCTTCCGTTCCGAAGGTGGAGAATTCAGTCGATACAAGTGGCTTATGGACCGCGCTCAAATCGACATCAATCTTTGCTCCTGGCATAGCAAGCGCGTGCAGCTCGGCCTCGATACGTCGCTTCACTGCTCCTTTTGCTGCCTTGCGAGCCACTGATAATTCACTTGCAGTGATGGCTAGTTGCTTACTGCTAATCTCAAGCTCCGATAGACGCCTGGATACATCGACTGAGGCAGATTCCAGAAAAGTTAGCTCTGCCTCCAGCCGTTCGTGCTCGCTGATTAAGGAGTCGATATCAGTGACGGCCAATTTGCGGAATAATTCTTGATAACCAGCGAGGCGCGCTTGGGCCATTTCGATATCATCATCGTTGATTTCAAGGCGTTCGAAGGATTTTCCAAGTTGAAAGCCAAGGTCATCGATTTGATGAGCTAGTTGATTGGCTAATTCGGCGATAGTGCCGAGGTCAGGCGCAATCGTGCTGATGCGTCCGAGTATGCGACTTGCTTCCCAAAGAGGATGACTCAGGGACTCTCCATTGGCACCCTGATCTATACATGCTTGTGCCTCTTCAAGGCCTTTCGCTAAAGTCATAGTGTGACCAGCGCGAAGGCACAAATCATGAGTGGCGGCATAATCTTCCCGACTAGGGGAAAATGTTCTCAGCTCGTTACATCGATAAAGTAAATAGTCGGCGTCTCGTTGTTTGGTCCGGAATCCATCTATCATCCCGACCAAGCTCTGCACTTGTTTGTGCACAGCTCTGTATTCTTCGGTGTAGGTGGTAGGTAGAGTGCGATCTCTCAGGAATTGGTCAAGGCAAGATATATGTTGGACAGAATCTAGTAGACGGAGATTCTCATGCTGGCCAAAGACATCGATGAGTGTGAGAGCAAGCTCCCGCAGCACAGTCGCCGTTACGGGCATGTCATTGATCCAAGCTAATGAACGGCCCTTGTTATTGACTGTTCGGCGCACGAGGATGGCAAAACTACTCCCCTCATGTTCTGAGTCAATCCCATAGGTCTCAAGGACGCGGCCACATGGGTGACCGTGTGGTACGTCAAATAAACCTGAAACGGTGGCCTGATCGCGGCCGTGGCGTACAGATTCTGCGCTCGCTTTAGCTCCTAGAAGAAACCCAAGAGCTTTAATCAGTATCGACTTTCCGGCGCCAGTTTCGCCAGTAATGACATTGAAACCGTGAGAAAACTCAATCGACAAGCTGTCGATGATTGCTAAACCTTGAATATTCAATTGGGTAAGCAAGAGTGCGGACCTCTAGAGCGGTGATGCTCAGATGATGCAGCAAATCCGTCCCTCTCGGCAAGTGACATCAGGCTCCGCACATAGGTGGTGCGGAGTTTCAGTCTTATTTATCTTTGCGATTACCACGCCGATTGGGTCGGGCAGCAGGTGCCCGTCGCGCAGGTGATTTAGACTGGGCAGTTCCATTTTTAGGGCCGGCGAGCTGCTTTTCAAAATAGAGCAACCGGACAATCAGTTCGCTTTCCCGTACTTTGTCGTCAGCATCCGGATCGATACCATCCGCTGCTATTAGGCGCTTGTATTCTTTCATCGCCTCCAGTTGGCCGCGAATTTTTCTGATCTTTGACTCGAGATCGTGTTGTCGTACTTTGGCTGATTGAGTCATAGCGGGCCCCCCTCGGTGCGGGCGGAACATACATAACCATCCTTGACCCGTCAAGGTCGACTCCGTAATCTGAATTGACGCACTTTTTCGAGGCAATTATGAGTATTCGAGTTTTTGTCACCGGTGGCACATTTGACAAAAATTACAATGAGATCGACGGCACTCTGGTCTTCGGGGATACACATGTCTCGGAGCTACTTAAGCTAGGCCGGTGCAAGGTTCCAATCAAAGTCAGAACGCTGATGATGATTGATAGTCTTGAAATGACGCCCGCAGATCGGCAGATCATTGTCGACAATTGCATTAGTTGTCGCGAAGAAATGATTGTGATTACGCATGGTACGGACACAATGGTGGATACCGCTCAGCGTCTCGGAGAACAGGTGAGCCACAAGACTATTGTCCTCACCGGCGCAATGATCCCGTTCACGTTTGGTAGTTCAGACGGACTTTTTAACATGGGCAGTGCAGTTGCATTCGTGCAAGCTCTGCCTCATGGGGTCTATATTGCTATGAATGGCCGCGTGTTTTCCTGGGGAAATGTCAGGAAAAACAGAAAGTTGGGTGAGTTCGAGGAGATCGACAACCCTTAGGTTAGATCGCTAAAGCTAAGCGATTTAAACCCCAAGATACTACTGACAGCACAATCCAACCAAGTACGGCTGATCCAAATCCTTTGATTTCAAAACCCGGTGTTAAGGCACTAGCTAACAGCAGGCATACAGCATTTAATACAAGTAGAAAAAAACCGAGCGTCACTACGGTAATTGGAAATGTAAGTAAAAACAGTATGGGGCGTACTAGTGCGTTTATAAACCCGAAAACTGCGGCTGCGGCCATTGCGGGGAGCAGTCCCGTTAATTGAAAACCTGGCACTACATAAGCTGTGATGATGAATGATAGAGCTGTCAGTAGCCAGAGTGCAAAAAAATGTAACATAAACAAGGTCCTCCGTTGTGACACCGGTGGTTGATTGGGGGACACTGCCACAAATCCAAAGCGATCGGTAGCTTTGCGTAAAAAAACTAGTGTTTACGGTAATTCCTAGAATTAGCGCATGCGAGGGTTCCACAGCGGGTAGAGGTCGTGCTCTAAATTAAGTCCTTCAAGGACGCGGCCGACCATAAAGTCAACGAGATCATTTATGGATTTTGGATGCTGATAAAAGGCTGGCATAGCCGGAATGATGTGGCATCCAAGTTCAGACAAAGTCAGCATATTCCGCAGGTGGATCGAATTTAGAGGGGTCTCACGCGGGCAGATCAATAGGGGTTTCTTCTGTTTCAGGCAGACATCTGCAGAGCGCTCGATCAAGTTACTGGATATGCCATGACAAAGGCGGCCCAGAGTGCCCATCGAGGCTGGCACAATGACCATGGAAGTTGGTGCCGAAGATCCGCTGGCCACCGGTGCAAATAGGTCGTCGTTTTTCAAAATTCGCAGAACTTCGCGATCGGAGGTATCAACCTCGCCGAGTGATGCTCGTGCCAGGGAGAATCCTTCTGTCTTAAGAGGAAGCTCATGACGGACCACTTTGGCACCAGTTTCGGAAAACAGCAGGTACACGCGCTTCACGCGGGTTCGTAGAATGTCTACTAGGCGCTCTGCATAAATTGAGCCGGATGCACCCGTTACAGCAACTAGAATCCTATGCTCCATGATCGACTCCATCAAAACGAGACACAGTCGAGACCACTGAACACCAAATAAATAACGCTTACATAAGCATTCATATTAAAAAAGGCGATATTTAGGTGGCGTGAATAACCAGTAACTCGGGCATCTCTAACCAAGAATTGCTCGTAAGCCAAAAGCACCGCTATGGTGATTACGCCTAAAAAGTACACTAAACCACGCTCGCTAGACCAACCAGCTAGGGATAGAAAAACGATCATCGCAAGGAAGCAGACTTTGCTGATCGCAAGCGATCCGGCTGGTCCGAAGCGGCTTGGCACACTCTTAAGCCTTTGTCCGATGTCAAAAGTGCGATCTTGAAGCGAATATAGGATGTCAAAACCAGCGGTCCATAAGCAGACGGCGATACCAACAAAGATTACGGGCCAATCTACCCTACCCGTCATGGCCATAGCTACGCCGATGGGAGCCAGACCCAAACAAATCCCAAGGTACCAATGAGTCAGCCAAGATAAGTGTTTCATCATTGAGTACATTGCCAGAATTGCTAGTAAAGGCGCTGAGCAGTACCCTGCAAGCGGGCTCAAGCCGAAGGCACTTGCGACGAACAAGAGGCCCGCGGTTATGGACCATCCCAGCCCAGCATTTGCACTTAGCTCACCTGCCGGAATTTTGCGCGTCCTTGTTCTCGGATTGGACCCATCAATGTGCCGATCTAAATACCGATTCATTCCCATAGCAAAGCTGCGTGCAGTCACCATGCAGACCAGCAACAGCAAAATTTGACGAGTAGTCGGTATCGGAAGGGCCCCGATAATAAAAGCTGCGACAGCAAATGGCAAAGCAAAGACGCTGTGAGCAATCTTGATGTCGAGGGCAAAGTGCCGAAAAGATTGCAGGATATTTTGCTTGCTCGGGTGTTCAGCGTAGTTCAATGATTGACCTTGATATCATAGGCGGCAGAGTTGAAATGCCCAGCGCGTCCCCTCTCGGTGCCTAGTTACTAGATATTCAGCATCGTGTGCAGGTGCCTGAGAGGTACCGATGATTCGAGTGCCTTTTTGAAAAATCCCTGAATAAGTGGGCTTACTCGGACGACTGCTATTCACATGATATCGCGCAATAGTGCTTTCTTCGTCAATCCAATTCAATAAGAGGACCTCTAAGCCCTTGCGGCCATGAAAGAACGCTGGCTCAGTGGTATGGATATCTGTGAGAGCATATGAATCGGAGGGCTCGGGCTTGAAGCCTGCTTGAGTTAAATTGAACTCCGTGACCTTGAGATCGGCCTGCCCTATCATAGTGTCCCCCTCAATTGTGGCTAGGTAAAGATGGCGATTCAGCGCTCGCGCAGTCCAACTCTCCACCTGACTGTATCTACCATTAAGGTCTGTGGCGGCGTCGCTAGTGCCGTCCTCGCGGATCACCTGTGTTTTGAACGGACGATCTCTCTCGTCTTCATGCCAGACGATCAAGGCGCTTGATTCCGCTCCGCTAGGGATCACTGTCGGAGGGTTTGTAAGTGTGAGATTCGTGACCGGATGAGCCGTTATTTTTTTTGCTTCGCGAATGTTAAAGAAAATTAAATGGTAAAGATTGTCATCGGTTTTGTAACTTAGCCAAATTCCGTTGCGAGCTAAAATAGCCTCGCCATCGACGACTGGTTTTATGCCAGTATATTTGCTGAACAATAGAATATTACCGGGCACTGTCCTTAACTCTATCGTGACGTTGTTCTCTTCATTGCGCGCTACCACCGCATATAGGCTAGAACCGTAGTGAGTTCCACCAAGCACGGTTGCTGCACCTCCTAAGCTGAGGGTGGTGAAGCTCTCGATTGCCGGTGAATCTGAATTCATTGGTGAATAATAGTGAAATCGCCCACCGTTTCTTTTTAACCCGGAAACAAAGAAGCCGCCCAAGCTTCCTTTAACAACGTTGATTTCATCAATTTGTAGCTCGCCATCTCTAAGCGGCCAAAGACTGCAATTTACCTGTTCAGATTGTGATAGCGGATACCAATTTGAGGCGCTTTTCTTGCTTCCGGGGGTTTGGCAAGACACAGTGCAAGCTACCAGTATGAAATATAAATACTGCTTCATGTTAATTCCTTGCCAAGACTTTTTTGCTCAAGTTTTGATGATTGGTGACGATTCGGTTTAAGGAGAAGTTTAGCCTTGAGACCGTGGGGCGTACAATGAAACTCAACATCGCAATCGTAGGAGCCTTACTCCCCATTGCTCTGGCGTCGACGATAGGCTGCAAGACTATGGTGGCGACCGGTGTGGTCGACCCAACCTATTTGCCGTTTCTCCGTAATTCTCCGAATGAATGTTATTATCTAGATGATTTTATGCCAGTTCCAGATGGTTTAGTGACCGGTAAATCTGGCTCCTTAGATCTGCGTTATTATAGCTACAAGACCGCCAACTATAAAGAATGGTCGATGAAAGCGATTATGCTTTCATTTTACTCAAGAAACGGACGCTGCTGGTCGCTATTCGAAGAGTACTATATCGCTGAGTGAAGCTAGCTGAAGGCTTTGCACGCGTCAGAGTAGAAAATCAGGTACACTACATAGATAGCCCAATACTGTTGTTTAATTCCGATCTGATGGAGTATGGGTCCTATGAAAAACATCCTGAAAATGTCAGTTTTGAGTGGGTGTTTGGTCGCCCTGCTCGGGCTATTAGCGATAGTATCTGGCTGTGCGACAAATCCGAAGATTACCCTGGTAACACAAGGTAACCAGTATGCCAAAGACGGTCTGTTGCGAGAGGCAGCCGATTCATACAAGAAAGCTATCTCGGAGAAACCGAATAATTTTACTGCGCACCGGAATCTTGGGATGGTGCTGGTTAAGATGGGTGATTATAAGGGAGCGGTGCGGCATCTCGAAAAGGCAATGCCCAAGTTTGAGAAAGATTTTGATGCGAATTACTACCTGGGTGAGGGTTACCGTGCTCAGGATAAGTACGCCGAAGCGATATTTCACTACAAGCGGGCGCTTAAGTTAAAAGATGGTGATACTCGAGCGTTAAAGCCTTTGGCATGGAGTTACTTTAAAATTCGCTATTACAGCGAAGCTCTGTCGATAGCGCGCGATTTGCAGAAAATTGCTCCAGATGATGATCAGACCGCAATTATAGCTGCTCGCACACTACTTAAGTTGAAGCGTCCGAAAGAGGCGTTGACCATAGTTACTAGCGCTAAGAAGCAGATCGCGGTCGCTTCTAAGCCTTTCTATAATAGCGTCGAAGGTGACATTCTTTACGATTTAAATGACTACGAGGGTGCTGCCCGTGCATATCGCGAGGCACTAAAGGAACAACCGCTTCTTGCTGGTGCGCTCTTGGGCCTTGGGCGCTACTCGCTGGATAAAGGGAAGCCGCAGCAGGCTGTGACCTATATGGAGCGAGCTGTGCGGATTCGGCCTAGACTAACCGAAGGTCATTATCTACTCGGCAAAGCCTACGAAAATATCGATAAAGATAAGTCGTTGCGCTATTACCGGAATTTTCGCAAGCAGGCATCCGCAGATCCAGAGTTTATTGCTCGCCTGAACGAAGTTAAGCAACGGATCAGTGCTTTGCAGGTCGGGCAAAAAGAGTTCAAACGTTAAATTAACTTCATTTCAGCTTTTTGGTAGCTGAGTAAGCTGCGTTTGGCTTCAAATAAATTTTTGTAAGACTCGTATCGAATACGAAGTTTGTCGCTCTCGCCTTTAGCCGCCACAAGCTTTTCAATAAACTCAATATACTCAGGATCAGTTTCGGTAAGCCGACGCAATTTGGCCTCGCTAATCGCGTCGTCGTCTAACCTGATTGCAATGCGGGCGCGCACAGTAGGCTTGAGTAACTCTAGTCGCTCTGCCTCTCGCTTCGCGTTGGCGTACTCAAGACCAATCCTATTGGCTACGTGGACTATTTCTTCAAGGCCTAGCTTGTCAGCTGCTGGTGTTGAGTCCGTGCGGCCATTCTTGTCGTCGCGTCCCTCTGCCAATTGCCGCCCTCCTCAGTATTTGTGTTCGTCAATCTCTGGATAACTATCTGAAGGGTCTTAGTATTTGTGGTTCCTAAAGTCTAAGATTTTTTCCTAAAGATTACGCAGAAAAATGCCGATACCAGATTAGTAAGGCCAGAGGGAGGGTATTGACTGGCTGGCCAATTAAGGTTGAAGATATAAATATGAACAAGTTTAAATCTACCTCACGTTTGACAGCGTGAAGGAGGGGTCCATGGGCGCACCGCAGCTTGAGCTGATGCTTAAACCGCATGAGTTTTTTCGAGAGAAGGTCACGGAAGCTGTGGCTAATCAGCGCATCGAGCTAGGTGATGATGTTGAGTTTTACGTAGTGAATCTTTTATGTGAGTTTATTGCTCCAAGCAAATTGGAAACCATTTCAGGCCAACTAGACGCATTTGAGACTCCGCTGGCCCTAATGCTCAAGGAGGCCATTGATGCGCCACCTGCACATAAGCTCAAAATTTTTAAATACTTAGGGGATAGTAGTCTCTATGTTGCGGGCTTTTTCCAGGATTATTTCAATCGCAAGGCATATGATCTTAACTACTATATTTCGCTAGGGGCGTCCGCGTACAACAATGTGTCCGCTTTGTCTCGAGTGCATCAGGGAGATGATCACTTTACCAGTATGTATGCGGATCTTGCCGAGAAGTTTCGCGATCTAGTGGAAGTGGTGGCAGAGGTCTCAGAAACTCCAGGTACTACCAAACCAGTCGATATTCTCGCTGTGTATGACAGGTGGACACGTAATAACTCTGATCGTCTACGGCGGATTTTGCACAGGGTCGGGATCACGCCCATTCAAACCCCCTGGCGAGAACGTCAGTGAGCACCTTTTCCGTTCAGCGGAACACCCTGAAGGCGGTTGTCGAGAGGGTTGAAGCCGAATTGGCGGAATTTTACGGTTTCGAGCCATTGTGCCGCGCCGCTGAGCATCTAATAGATTTGGATGAACTACGGACAGTGTTGGGTAATCAGGTGACAAGTTTACCTGAGTATGGTGCCCGCGCGGCCGTATTCTTTTCGTCAGATACCAACGCCCAGGAATTATTTATTGGCATTCATTTTTCGGATTCAATCTCAGCGCGACTTAACGTTACTAACCCACTAACTCGCTTAGCTGACGACAATTTGGATCAGTTTTGTATCATTGTAGAGGAGGTGAGTCATTTCCACCTTATTCTGAACCGAGTGTCCAATGAGCAGATCGTGTCAAAGTTGGAGCTAGAATGGCAGGGCGAGATCGATAAGCTTTTAGTGGCTGCACTTACTCTGACTCGTCAATGTGGTGATAGCCATATTTTGCCATTGGCGCGCAAACTTTATGATCAAGCTGAAATTGTGGGGTTGGACCGAGAGCTTTATTGGCAGGCGACAAAGCGTGCGGCGAGATTTTGGTTTGCCGAATTGCGGCATAGCAATACTATCGGACCGGAGTTAAGAGATGTCCTCCGTGGCCATTACTATGCTCCTCTATCCCTAAAAATGCAGGCCGGCTAAGAGAGATTTCTTTCAGTAAAAATCAACTTAACGCTGTGATTCAATGTGATGTGCCAACATCTGGCGTAGCTCCCATGCTTCAGCGTGTTGTCCCTTGCGGTCGAGCTCTTCGGCAAATTTGGTAAGCTCGACGTCGTGGCTGCCTTTAATGATGACAGCTCGCAAATCATTGAAGGCATAATTAGGTGTCCCCTCCGCGAACAGCGCGCGAGCACGTTTAATTCTGATAGTGGCGATATCCGGATCTAAGGCTAATGCTTGGCTATAATGATAGATTTTCTGCCCACTATCGTCACTGCTGTCGCCGGCGATTACCAGCCGATTTATTACTAATTGTGGAGAAGTTGAAGCGTAGATGCCTCCACAGCATATCAAAGTAAGTATCAGTAAGAGGCTGATTCCTAAGGCTGGGACTCGTTTATGTAGGTTATTAGGTCGAAGGTTAATCATGGCGGCAGTTAGAAGTACGCCACCCACCAACCCCCCGATATGCGCGGAATTGTCGATAAAGGGAATAAGAAGTCCGAATCCCAAGTTGATCACTACGGTCATAGCATAGGCCCTGTTGCGTGGGCGGCGACCGGTCAATTTTTTAATGTGTGTGCCAATTGTGCGCTCAAGCAGGAATCCGGCACCCAGCAAACCAAACAGGGAGCTAGAAGCCCCAGCACTCATGTTCACGCTAAAGGTGGCACTGGCAATATTTCCGGCAATTCCTGAAATGAGATAAATCGCCAAGAACCATGGGCCACCAAGCAAACGTTCAAGTTGAAAGCCCACGACGTATAGGAAATAACTATTAAAGGCGAAGTGGATGACTCCGACATGGATAAAGATTGGTGCAATCAAGCGCCAAAGTTCACCCTGAGCCAACTTAACCGAGTCTTTGGCACCCAGTGCCAATAAAGTCGTGGTGTCGGGTGTGAAAATATTGCCACTAAGATAGCAGATATAGAGAAAAACTAATCCGTTGATGAGTAAAATTCGGCCGGACCAAGTGCCAAATAAGTACCTTAGTCCTTTAGGTTGAGTCATGCCCGCCAGCAGCGGGTTTTCTTCGGTAGAGTCAAGATTTTGCACGGAACCCTCTACGCTTTACATCACGATGTAGTCGGTAAGGGGGCTATGCATATCAATGTATTTGGTAGCGCGCAGATCTTGGTGACCCGCTCTATTTGATAGTAACCAAACTGGAATCGGGCCTTGAGGATTTGCAATAAAAATTACCATCTGAGCCACCTCGGCACTGTGGCCATTACTGCTCAGAATCTCTGCCGATAACCTTAACTTTTGTCCGATGCGCACAGCCACATGTACGTGATTACTGTGCAAGCTAAGGACATCGAATTTACCTGTAGGTGTAACTGCTTTGAACTCAACACGAAATTCACTGTCGTTTAGGTGGTCAATCGCCGTCACCTCATAATCGCCGCCTACTTTAAGTAGTTGGCTTTTAGGCTCCGCAGAGGCTTTGGACTGTGACCAAAGCGAAAGGCTAAGCAGGAATACTAGTTTTAGATATCCATTAAGTTTACTCATAGCGACCTCAGATGACTGGTATTCAATGCCGTAAGCCTAACTTATGGTAGCAGACTATGTAGTTGGCCAATCGGAACGGCCCGATCAGTTGCACCAAATATGAATGTGCCCGCGACAAGCACGCGTGCACCTGCTGCCACAACTTGGGCTCCGGTCTCAGCGTTAATCCCGCCATCGACTTCAATGAGTACCTTATTTTGAAGTCCGTATTGTTTTAATTTATCAGCGAGCAGTTTGATGCGGCCTGCGGTTTGCTTAATGTAATGCTGACCGCCGTAGCCAGGATTTACGGACATTAACATGATGCTGTCGACATCTTCGAGCAATGGGAAAACACTCTCTAGTGGAGTCCCAGGATTTGCTGCGAGGCCGACCTTCGCTCCTGCTGCACGTATTGACTGGGCAAGGCGATGCGCATGAATAGCTGCTTCAACGTGGAATGTGAGGCGGTCTGCTCCTGCCTTCACGTAATCAAGAGCAACGGCGTCTGGATTGCTCACCATGATGTGCACATCTAACGGGATACTCGCAAGTTTCTTAAGTGCTTGTATGAAAGGCAGGCCGTAGGTGAGATTGGGTACAAAATGACCATCCATGACATCAACGTGATGCCAGTCCGCACCTGCTGCTTCCACGTTTTTTACTTCATCACCGAATCGCATCGGGTCAGATGCTAACAAGGACGGAGCCACTAAGACTTTGGTCATGTGGGTACTGCTCGACTGAGTTTCTTCCGGGCGAGGTTAGCTTTCAGTCGACTCATTCGGTTGATAAAGACGACACCGTCTATGTGATCGAGTTCATGCTGGATGCACACGGATAGCAGCCCTGTGGCATGAATTTCAAATGACTTTCCATATTCGTCCTGCGCAGACACCCAAACTTCCGCTGCTCGATCAATAAATTCGAAGATTTCGGGAAAGCTCAGACAGCCCTCTTGATAGCGAAACTTACCAGCCTTTTTAGTTATGACTGGATTGATGAAGGTAAATTTCTTGTCGTGCCACCATTCTTTGGGCTCGGCAAACTGTTCTTCATCTTGTTCTGCGTCCCTAGCTGCCCATGGTATCTCCATGGTGATGACTCGGCGTAGATCACCTACTTGGTTTGCGGCTAATCCGATCCCGTTTGAGTCATGCATGGTCTCATGCATATCTGCAACGAATCGACGTAAGCTTTCGTCAAATTCACTCACTTCGGTAGCGCGAGTCTCCAGGACCTGTGCAGGCCACAAGACGACGTCCAGAACTGCCACGACTCAGTACCTCAAATTTTGATTGCTGGTTTAGTTGTCGACCGAACGTCATTCGGCCGATTCCTCGGCACAAATGCTAGCATGTAGGGCAGCCTATGGCGAGTTCAAAGCCTGTGGCTATCAGAGAGGCTTTGCGTCGTCGGGCGCGTTCTTAGCGAATGCAACTTTTGTTGCGCGAGCCAATCTTTGCCAAAGATCGGCAAGGCTTTCATCGACAGTTTGTACCATGGAGTTTTGCACCAGAGTATCATTGGCATAATTAAAAACCGGCCGCCCGTGATACTTAATTGATAATATAAAAACCCAAAAAATTGCCTGAAGAGTCAGCTTACCTGCCCATTTTAATAAATCGTTCATACCTACGTATCCTCCCCTCGGTTACGTTTGATCTTCAAAAGGATTGTGCCCTAAGCTCTGGCCTTCAGAGTCCCTGGCGAGTAGCTCGTTCATTTGCCCGTGCCCAAGGTATTATATCCTTTCTTGTCGGCGAGTTGCGAATAATGCTCAGTTCCCCTCGGTCCAGGTCCATGATGCCCAGCATGAAGGAAACGGAACCTGCTACCGCACGTTTGACCACCGCATCTAAATCTTCAGCAGGCGGTGTCGGATTGTTCGCCACTTCCACAGTCATCGCGAGAGTTCCATGAGTCATGTAAGCATAATCAATGAACTCACCAAGTGCCGGATAGTCGGAATAGGATTGTCTATACTGGCTCATCCCCATTGCCTGCGCCGTCAGTTTGGCCAGAGTAAAGAATACATCGAAATCCGCGGGTCGCTCCGCGGAATGCGCCCAGGCCCAGAGTACCCCCTCCATTCCTGAGTGGAGTGCTAGAGCAGCACGAAAGCGCACTTTATTAGTTAAGTCCCTTACTAGCCGAATTGCCGGAGTTTTGAAGGAGTCTTCGTCTCTGCGGCCGGGAAAGGCATAGTCCCTGTTGGGGTCAAGGCCTCGGGCATCGAAGCGCCTGTTGGCTGCATGCCCGTCAGGGTTTACTAGCGGCTGCAGATAAATTGCATAATTTGAGAGGAGTTCTCGGACTACAGGCAACTGCCGGTATTTGACTAGGTAGTCAATTAGTCCAAGGACACCCTCAGTGCTGGCTTTCTCGTCTCCGTGATGGGTGCCATTAATGTAGATGGCTGGTAGAGATTCTGGTTCTCCATGGCTGACAACCACATAGTCGATGTTTCGCCCTTGTTCCGAGTACCCTAGGGTATGAAAATGTACGAGATTCGGATTTTGTCGGGCGAGTTGACGCAGGCTGGCGTGAATTTCTTCTTGGCCATGGTAAGCATGGAACGAAATGCCGAAGGCCTCTGAAGAAGTCGTGATAAGCCAAAACACTAGGCAAATGAGCGGACGCACCATTGCTCATGGTCTCCTAGTCGGATGTGATTGCGTAATTGGGCGAGGTTCAATCAGAATTAGGTATCTTCTGATCGTAGCGATAAGGTTCCCTAGCTGTCAACGCACCCAATATTAGAGGCTCAGACTTCGAAGCGCGGGCTCGGAGTGAACGGATTTCGCAAAATTGGCTCATGGCCTGCGCGGCGAGCAGCATCCAGAATTTTGGCAAATTCAAGGCTTATGGTAGCTCCGGCCTTCTGGGTGACCTCATCTTCCGTCGGTAGATCAAAATCGTTGGCACCGAAGTTAAGCCCATCAAGTGCCGCTTCGTTTTTAGTCAGTACTGAAGTGCGTACATGAGTAAAGTTATGTAAATAGATACGACTAATTGCGAGCCAGCGCAGGTACTCGCGATTACTAATCTCGCCACCACCTAGTTCGTTATTCCACGGTTTATATGTCCAGCAAAGAAAGCTGGTCAGCCGCCGATCAGTTGATTCTTGGAAGTCGCGGAGTCGCTGCAGGTGATTCAGACGCTCTTCTAGTGTCTCATCAAACCCAATCACCATCGTTGCGGTCGAGCCCATGCCGGCGTCTAGGATGGCGCGTTGGGCCTTGAAGTAGTCATCGACGGAATACTTGCCGGGACTGTGTCTTTTGCGAAAGGCGTCATCTAGAATCTCGGCGCCGCCACCGGTCACCCATCGTGTTCCGGCTGCGAGTAAGAGTTGCGCCCCTTCCTCATAACTGAGCTTAGAAAGTTTGCAGCTAAACATGAATTCAGCGACTGTCATTTCAAAAAAACTAAGAGAGTCGTTGTAACGATGATGAATTTTGGAGAAGAGCTCAGCGTAGTCAGTGAGTTTCAGCTTGGGGTGGAAGCCCCCATTAAAACTAACCAACTTGCCCCCATAGCCGACTAAGTCGTCGATTCTAGCGCAAACCTCATCGAAACTTAAAAGGTAGCCACCGGCTTGGTGGGGCAATCTGTAAAAAGCACAATAATCGCATTTGGCAACGCAGATGTTAGTGTAATTGACGATGGCCATGACGATATAGGTCGACTGGTTTGCTGGGTGAAGGCGATTACGGACCTGGGTTGATAGCTCGCTTAAGGTCAGGTCATCGGCGGACATGTAGAGCAATGCGGCGTCATCCGTGGAAATCGGTGACCCGTCCAAAATTTTGTCGCGCAAGCGTGCTATAGCTGTGTCTGACAAGGCGTAATTCCTCGTTATTTATATACAATAATCAGTCTTCTGAGCCCTGAAAAACCACTTTATCCTGTCCAAGCAGCCCATGGTAGCGGATTTACCCGTTTTTCATTGAAGATGCATTAGTTTGCACAGGGTAGGTCTAAGTATGCTAAGTCGGCAAATCCGCGAAAGACAGCGTAAATCTCTAGTTGCCTCGGTCGGTCAATTTTACTAAAGGGTAGCGCTGAGCGTACACATAGACATTTTAACGTTACTGTGACCGCTAGTTCCTTTTGCATTTGCAACAGGCGCCGTTGGTAATAGGGAGAGTCTGAACGATGGATATCCTACACTACCTCAAGACACACCATGATTCGATTCGGACCACGTGTGAAAGCCTATGGCAGGCGAAAGCAGTGAAAGAGCGCAAAGCGCAGCTCGAGGCCTTGGTAAAAGCAACAGAAGTCTATTTAACTTTGGAGAGGGATTTTCTTTATCCAGAGATTTCTGGGTTGTTTACCGCAGCCGACAGTCTGATCGAAGCTGCCGAAACGAATGCTACAAATGTAGACAAGAGTCTGAAATCTTTGGTCAAAACCGCGTCTTCCGCGGCATTTGATGCAAATGTCTTCGCTACCCGTTTGCAGGAGTTTCAATTAGCTTTGACGATGCACTTTGACCAGGAAGAGCAGAATCTTATGCCTAAAATGCGTATGCATATACGCACGGAGGAGCGTGAGGATCTAGGGCAAGTTTTTGCCGACGCTGAAGCTGAGGTTCTGATAGCTCTGGCAGCAGAATTGGAGCCGGTGTCCGTAAGCCGCAAACGGGCTTAGTCAATCGTGATGAGGAATGCGTCTTGACCAGTAGGTATCAGACGCGGTACTTACTCTCCTCTAGTCCGCCTTTTAAGGGCCTAACATAGTCGCTAGCTGTAGGTTTTAGTGATGAAGAACAACCTGATTACCCAATTTGAACAGCGCGTATTTAGCCAACGCAAGACGCTTCCAACATTCCGGGCTGGTGATACAGTTCGGATCGCCTATAAGATTCAAGAAGGCGCCGACAAAGCTAAGTTCCGTCTGCAGCAATTCGAAGGGATTGTCATCCGCTTCCGCAAAGGCACTGCAGATGGCAGCTTCACAGTTCGCAAGATCGGCGCTAATGGCGTCGGTGTAGAGCGTTGCTTCCCTCTGTACTCACCATATGTTGATTCCGTCGAAGTCTTGGCATCTGGTGTGGTTCGCCGGGCACGCCTATACTACCTCCGTGATTTAGCCGGTAAAGCTGCTAGGATTCGTAGCCGCTTCCACGGCCGCAAAGCGATGGTTGCAGTCCCTGGCGCCGAGCAACAACCAGTAGATATGTCCAAGGTCGAATTGGCTTCAGCTGCTGAAGCTGAAAAGCCAAAGACCACAGCTGAGTAGTCAGCTGAGGACGTTGACATAGTAGTCAATTATCGGTTTCTTTTGAGGATCTGGGTAGACCAAAGCAAGGTCGACCCGGATCGTTTTGCTTTTGTCCGCGAGACGGCTGGCTACAATTTGAGAGCCTCGGTAAAGCGCTGCTCGCTTGCGTGCCGGCAATAGCTGGAGGGCATCCTGAATGACGGATGGCTTACGTCTACGCGCTTTTACTTCAACAATAATTAAAGTCTCACATTTGCGAGCGACGATATCGAGTTCGCAGCCGATATAGCGAAAATTCCGCTCTAGAATGTTCCATCCCTGCTTTTCAAGTGCCTGGGCAACAAGGTTTTCAGCGACTATGGAGAGTTGGCGATTTTGCAGCTTCAATGTGATCGCGGATGGGGGCAAAGGTCTTCCTGTGTAGTTCACAAATGCCAAGCTTCGAGATGCTAGCAAAATGTGCCTTTGTCCCGTAACCGACATGAGCGTCGAATCCATAATTCGGAAATACAAGAGCCTGTTGGCGCATGAATTGATCGCGGGTGGTCTTTGCTAAAATGGATGCGGCAGCAATCGAGAAACAATAGTAGTCGCCTTTGACTATAGTTTCCTGCCGGCCATCATAGCCTGAAATGCGTAGTTTGCCGTCAACAAGAAGCACATCAAATGCACCACAGCCGGCGATAGCGCGTCGCATGGCTAAGAAGCATGCGGCTACTATGCCCAGTTCATTGATTTCCTCGACCGAGGCACTGGCTACATGACGACCGAGGCTGATGTCTTCAATGACTGGCAATATCCGCTCTCTTTGAGTCGCAGATAATTGCTTAGAGTCTCGGATCAGGGACCTAGTGCTGCTCGGTAATTTGCGTAGGCGGGACCAATCAAGAACGACACAGCCTGCGTGAAGGGGGCCCGCCAAGCAACCACGCCCCACCTCATCAACTCCTGCAAACAGAAGCCCCTGGGATAAAAGTCGACGCTCGATGCGGCCCCTGTCTCGCTGTGGCGCATTAGCGCCAGCCATTACAGAGCTTTCTTAATTAGATCGACGAGTTTGGTCTTCGGTACTGCACCTACGACGCTGTCGACTAACTTGCCGTCTTTGAAAAGGGCCAAGAAAGGGATCGACCGTACGCCAAAACTTGCAGGAATATTGGCATTTTCGTCGACATTCATTTTCGCCACGGTGACTTTACCCTGGTATTCCTGAGCTAGAGACTCAAGAACCGGGCCTATAGCTACACATGGTCCACACCACGGAGCCCAAAAATCCACTAGGACTGGGATGCTGGATTTTAGAACCGTTGTTTCAAAGGTTGCGTCATTTATTGCTACGGTATTTTCGGCCATTCCTGGTCTCCTTCACATAAGCGGAGCCCTATATTGCCCCAAGTCACGCCCTCTTTGTCAATCTTAAGCGTACTTAGATTTCATTGAGTCGGGCCGGATCAGGAAAAAGCCACTACTTGCGGCAGAATAGGACTAGGTACACGGTCCTACCACCATGATTAAAGGGCCTTGTTTCAATCTGAAATTTTGCCATTCGGGAGATTAATCTGTTAGCGACCGCGAGGGTTGGTGCAAAGACAAAGCCGGCTATAACCCCACGCAGTTTTGATAGCTTTTGACCTATTTGCTGATAAAGCAGCCCAGTCGAAGATTTGCTACCGAGACGGGCCCCGAAGGGAGGATTCATCAGGATAAGAGTCGACGCGGCTGACCGCGTGATTTCTTCTAGGTCGAATTTAAGGACATCCTCCTGGATTACCTTTGTTCGAATCGGCAGGATTGAGTGCGATGAGAGTATGTCATTAAATCCGTTAATATTGATCGTTAGGCTCTCACACGTTTTGCCGTCTATATCCAGTAGAGTCAAATGTGGGATTTGCGAGGTGTCGATAAGTCTAGCAGACTGCTGGCGCGCAAACCCTAAACTTGCCGTTGCGCAACAGGGATAGGACTCCGCACTCAATGCGCCAAAAAAAAGCCAGGGCGGCAGACGGCCAAAAGTCATGGCTGCCTCGAAGGCAAACGTGCCTGATCCAGCAAATGGCACTAAAATATGGTCAAAGTTCTCTATCTTTTGTTCGTGAGCGAAATTTAGCGCAGCAGAAATCGCACCAGAGGCGATATCTTCTTTAACAGAGGCAATTCCGCTAAGTACGCGCTTATATCCACGTTGGTACAGAGGACGACCGTTTAGGCTCAAATATATCTTCAGGCGGTCTTCAACTAGACGGATGTCAAGAAGGTGCGGAGTTTTTTCGCGCTCCGTTACATTGATGGCGAATTTTTTCAGGGTCTTTTCAATAAGCTCAGCTATTTTTCCTTCGTGGTAAATATGGCTGGCAATCGAATTCGCCCGGACAGAAATTGCACAGTTTTGCGGGAGGAAGATGTTCCAAGGGAGTTCATCAATGCGATCTTTAATTTCTTTGATGGACCCGGCGCGACCGCCGCCAATCTCCCAAAGGACCTCTCGTACCATCGTAAGATGTGCGGTTACGGCCAGCAAATCACGCCAGCCAATATTGGCAAGCTGAATGCCGCTCTCGGTGAGAGAGATGTTTGGCTCAAACTTTGGTTGCAACAGCGGTTGTGCAAGCCTTGCAGTCACCTCTGACATTGCAAGGTCGCTAAAGCCTTTTGCCACCCTTAAGACGGCGACATGAGGCACTCCCGTGATCCTGCGCTTAATGAATTTCGTGGGATCGAGAGTAGGTCCAGGGGCTAATTTAGGTTTAGAAATTTTCGACATTTAGTCCTAATGGTGCCACGGTGGCTGCGAGAATTTGACCGCCGTTGTTGCGTAGCGCTGTTTCCACGTCTTTTTTCTTTGATGCGGGTGCCAGAACGGCCATGACCCCTCCACCGCCGGCGCCACAAACCCTGGTTAGACGGGCTCCGGCCGTTAGTGCCGCTTTATCTAGCCGTTTTGTCTCCGTAGTCTCAATATTTGGCCACAACTTAACCCGCAGTTGCCATTCTTTTGCAGAAAGCGATACCACTTGTTCGTAATCGCCAGTGCGTACCGCCTCGGCGCACTGTTCTGCACATAGCCCTATAGCATTGAAGGTTTCCAACAAGCTCTTATCACCATCGAATAAGCGCTTAAAGATTTCCCAGTTGTTTATGGCTGAAGCGCGTGATTTACCGCTGTAACAGACAATCAGTTCTTCTGACAAGCGCGGTAGCCGACTAATCCCCAAGGTCTCTACGTTTACTCGTCCATATGGGTAGCTGAGTAAATTAATTTGTCCCCTGATTCCGCCCCAATAATCTTGAATTCCGGTGGGTGTTTGAATGAGTCTTGCCTCAACATCTCCTACGAGCTGAACCAGCTGGGCGTCGGACGCTGGAGCCCAACCATCACTTAATTGCCGAGCCCTCCATAATGCCCCGGCAACGGCGATTCCCAAGCATGATGAACCGCCTAAGCCTGCGCCAGCGGGTGACTGAGCCGAGGTCTTTAAATGCAATGGAGGCAGCTTCGGGTGCCACAGTGCAGAGAGTAACAAGCTGAGAAGCGGCAGTTTCTTGGAGGCGACAACATGGGCAAAGCTGCCCGTGACGACTTCCCCTTGATCCTGACTGGACAACAGATATTGTCCGTCATCTGCCGTCGACACCTCTGCTGATGCCATTAAGGTGATACCTACATTTACTGTCGCCTTATGATCCAAAATATGTGGAATAGGCCAGATGTCGAGCGTGCCGCCAGCCAGGTCAATGCGAGTAGGGGTTGTGGCGCGCACTCTAAGCATAAGAGTCTCCTCAAATTGACGGGTTAGCTGGTATGATGGAAGTCTGTCTGGGACCGTAACCAAACCGCCTTCCTCCATAGAGGACAATTATACATGCAAACTCAGTCTATGTTCGAAGGCAGGGTTCTGAGGTTAAGCTATTGGAATTCTGACGCACGAGTTGTCGACGCAGACCGAATGCAACTGGAGAAGTACCTTTCGCGCCTTGGTGACGTAAGGCTAAACGTAGTCAAGAACTTGGAGGCGATTACCAGTGGTGCTTGTGACCTGCTAATAGTTGCGGCGCAAAATGTTCCGCGAAAAGAGTTTGCAAAATGGCTGGTGGGTTTGCGAAGTCGAGTTCATACTCAGGGCAGCATCTGGGTGCCAGCTTTGATCTTGGCCGATGTGGGGTTCGATACTCTGGCGGATATATTGTCAGAGGTGACGCGCGAGAATTGGTATTTCGACATCTTGGCACCAGGGCATCTAGACTCGATCCCTATTCGAGTCGCCAATCTAGTCCGTATTCACGATCACTTACACGAACTCAAGCGCTACTTAGACGCTGTTGAGGATGTTAGTTCAAAGGTAAAGCATTTGGAGCAGCAGATGAAGAGTCTTAAAGGGGTAGATCAGTAGTTATGAGTTTCACGGACCCTTCAGCTATGTCGCCGGCCGAACTGATTGCCCAATATGTTCTTTCCTTGCGTGGCGAGGCTCTTTTTCTCCCTTACCAAGACTATGCTGTGATTGACGATTGGTTGGCCCAGAGCCGAGGAATTGATGAATTGCTTCTGGTCCTGTCAGAGTCCCTGCCGGAATATTTTTCTAAGACAACTCGAAGTAAACCATCCTTAATCGGCGTAAGGATGCTAGTTACGAAGCGCCTTCAAGCGCTTCGTATGCGGGAAGCAGAGGGGTCAAATTGAATCAGGTTGATCAAGAACAAATGGTTCTCGAGCAAATCGCCCTGAAGCTCAAGATCGGGTCGATTGGGCGGCATATTTTTCTTTGTGTCGGTGAAAAGTGCTGTGATCCCCAGGCCGGTCAAGAGAGCTGGGAGTATCTCAAGCGTCGATTGAAAGAGGTCGGGCTTCCCGAGGGCGCGGTATATCGGACGAAAGTTGGTTGCTTGCGTGTGTGCCGCTCCGGTCCTATCGGTGTGGTGTATCCAGAGGGCACTTGGTACAAAGATCTGACACCAGCCAACATTGAGCGAATACTTCAGGAGCACCTTATCCAAAATCGCCCATGTGAAGATCTTGTATTCGCGAGAAGTCCCCTACCTAAGTCTTGAGCCTCAGCTGGCACTAGGACTTGCGATCGTCCTGTGGAGTAAGCTCCAATGGAAAATCTTCTTGTTCGGTCAGAGCGTCGGGAATCCCGTAACGTTCCTCGGCCCAGTCTACGATATCCTCGTCCTTGCACCGTGCGCTGCAAAATGGTCTGAATTTATTAGTAATATCGTAGCGCGCACTTTTGCTGCAGCGTGGACAACGAATGATGCGGTTAGTAATCGCCTGGGCTCCAGTCATGGTTAAGACTCCAAGGTTCGTAGTCGCTCAGGCCAGACGCTTCGCGGTAGCGCCTGACAATGGCCGAGGGTAATGAGGTCCGCCAGACAACGTCCAGCAAAAAAACCAAGTGTAAGACCAGCCCCCATGTAACCGGTACCAATTAAAATGCGTCCGTTGCCGAACATCGGGCCGATGATTGGTAGCTCGTCACAAGGCCGGATGTCCAGAGCTGAGTGGCTCGTCAGGGGGATGGCATTTCGCCCAAAAGTTAAAGTTTGATTCAATTGCTGGTTCAAGTGATCCGTGATTTTGACAAGGATATCAGCTTTAACAGCCTCGTTTCCAGCAAGTGGACGTAGGTAACGGCCGCCACCTAAGCGCAGTGAATTTGCGTCTCCGGTGACGCCCCATTCATTTGCGTGATTTGCGGTGAAAGTCACATTCCGCCAATCTGGTGGCAAGCTGTCTGATAGTTGAAACTCGGTCCACTGATCCGCTACCGGCACCATTGCATCGGATATCTCTGGCAACAGTGGCTTAATCCCTAGGTGTGACGCCAACACAACGATTTCACAGTCAAATATCTGGCCGTCGCGTGAGATGAGTCGATTTTTGTCGAAGTTCGTGGCGAGCTGCTCGATCGCAGGTAAAAGTGGAGTCTGGTCGATATCTTGCCGTAATTTCTGAAGAAGAGATGGGGCATCCAGATGTCCGCCCGACATGTTTTCGACCTGGACTGCTAATACTCTATGTGTGCAAGCTTCAAGCAGAGGGTGAGAGTGAATACCGGAAATAAAAAGGGAGGTTGGGAAACCAGCTGCGGTCAGCTTTTCAACAGCAAGCTTGGCTTCGATCAGTTCTTGTTCGCTTGTGATTAGGCGGACGCGAGAGGCGGTCTTAATTGGTAAGTTTCCTTGGTCGCAGTAGGCTACAAGGGCAAGGTAGGCAGCCTGTCCTAACTGCCAGACCTCGGACGCTGTTTTCATGCCGTGCCGGTGCGAAATTCTGGTAAAGTTGTCCAGCTGACCGCCGGTTATGAAGCCAGCCGAAATGTGCGACGTGCTCTGAGAGGCGACCTCAGATGTCGACAGTGCGACTGACTTTAGGCCAAGTTGACGTAGGTGAAAGACAGTGGAAAGGCCAGTGATCCCATCACCTATTACGATTACATCAAATGGGCCTTTGGCATTTTGCATGGGACACCCTTAGCTCCAAAGTTGTGTCATAATGGCAGCTCGTTTTCAATCTTGAGTAAAAGTAATGGTTGAGCGCATGATACGTCTAAATTTTCGATCGAAACTCATAATGTTGAGCGCCCTGAGCTTAACCTTTATGGCCCCCTCTGTATTAGGGTACTCAACAGTCTATGACGTGGTCGGCTGGCCCTTACCTGATCTTGCTGGAATTAAGCCTAATATAGAGCTGGGCGATGATCCGGTCTACGGCAGACAAATATGCCCTCCATTGACCCGTCTCAACTTAGACGAAAAAAAATCAGAAGACTTACTTTTCAAGAGTGTTCGGCAGGAAGTTAATGGTGGCCAAACTAGCTGGATTTATGAATTGCGCACTGGGCTATACTGGTGGCGGGGCGAGCCATTGACCTCTAAAGAGGTGGCCAACTTTATTCGTAACGAGCTTGCCACCGTAGTCGCGGTGCGCTCTGGTAATGTTTGGAGCGTGAAGGACTTTGAGGTGTCCGCAACGGGGGCGCAAACAGTCAAAGTCCAATTTCAAGGCACCCCAGCTTTTGGCCCATACATCTTTAACGGCGTCCCGTTTTTCCGCCAGATAGATAGTAGTGCGCAGGATAGTGGCATACGCTTTGAGTGTGTTGGTCTTTACCAGCCCCAACTTGCCCCTTGGGGGTTGGCGTTGCGGCCCACCGCGCGCTACAAATCACATCGTAGCATGCCAGAATTAGACCTTTATCCCGCTAGCCCAAACCCTGCCAGTAAGCACCAGCATTCAATGGTTGTGCGAGTAGCTGGTAATGTTACCAGCAATCCGGCGACAAGGCCGCCGGATGCGAATGTTAGCTGTTCGCACATGATTGATCTGCCAAACCTCCTGATGATTGTATGGGACAAGCGAAGTCCAGTGGCAAGTAGGGTTGAGTTCAGGCGGGCGGTAACCCAACTTATGCCTCGGTCCGCTTTGGCAAGTGCCGGAGCTGCCTCTCTGGCAGAAGCTGCGGCCTCACCAGTACCCCGCAATCATCCAGGCTACGATTCTCGGCTAGCATTTCAGGGATTTGATCTGCGCGCGGCATCCTTGGCTTTAAATAAGTTAGGATTCCGGCGTCCTAGTGCTAGAGAGCCGCGGCTCAATGAGCTCGGAGAGCCACTTAGGTTGGTCTTGTTGACCCAAAATAAGACGCCCGGCCTAGCAGAAAAGGTGATTTTAGATTCATTTTCTGCCGTGGGTATAAGTGTCGAAGTTAAATCAGAATTGGCAGACGGTGAGCGTGTTGATGGAATGCTGGCTAACTTTGCCGTAGATTGGCCACGCGTGAGTTACATGCCATATTTTCATTCCGGTGCGACGGCTCATTGGCCAGTCCACCCTGTAGTCGATAAAAACATCGACCGAGACCTTGAAAAGTATGCAAGCTCAATTACTTACGCTAAACCGGACTGGAGCCTCTTGGGGGCTGTTCAGCGTCATTTGGTAGAGCTGGAACCCGCTACTGTGATTTTGCAACAGAAAGCCTGCATAGACAACACGGTGGGTTTCAAGTTAGCCAAGGGCAGTATCAGTCAGAGAAATCCTGACTGGTTCCGGCAGTTGCTTTTTTGAGTGACTGTTGCTACCCCTGCCTTCACTACGGCGAGGCACTGAAGAATATTAGAGAGGATTCGCGTGATTGTGTTGAAATCTGATGCCGAGATTGTCGCAATGCGGGCAGCTGGGCGCTTGTCAGCGGACCTTTTGGATTACATTGAGGACTTTGTAAAGCCTGGGGTCACCACGCTGGAGCTAGATGAGCTCGCGCATGCCTACACTTTAAAGCACGGAGGGATCCCTGCGCCTTTGAATTACAAAGGTTTTCCCAAATCGATTTGCACTTCGGTTAATGAAGTCGTCTGTCACGGAATTCCCAATGCCAAGCAAAAGCTCAAGGATGGCGACATCATCAATATCGATGTCACATCTATTGTAGATGGCTTTTTTGGTGACACCTCAAGGATGTTCTACGTTGGGAAGAATGTTTCGCCCATAGCGCGCAAGTTAAGTGAGTGCGCGCAGATTAGTTTATTGCGGGGCATTGCGGCCGTACGTGACGGAGCTCGTAC
Source organism: uncultured Pseudomonadota bacterium (assembly GCA_903915625.1). Lineage (GTDB taxonomy): Bacteria > Bdellovibrionota_B > Oligoflexia > Oligoflexales > CAIYRB01 > CAIYRB01. The sequence continues at coordinate 58,956 of CAIWTN010000151.1, forward strand.
CGGAGACATTGGTGCGACGATACAGACATATGCTGAATCACAAGGCTTTAGCGTGGTTCGGGAATTTGTCGGTCACGGTATAGGTCGCACTTTCCATGAAGACCCGCAAATTTTGCATTATGGTCAAAAAGGTAAAGGGACCCGTCTAGGACCAGGGATGGTATTTACCATTGAGCCGATGATCAATCAGGGCCATTGGAAGACCAAAGTTTTACGTGATGGATGGACAGCGGTGACTATAGACGGAAGTCTTTCGGCCCAGTGGGAGCACACCATTGCTATTAAAAGTGATGGCGAGGTAGTTATCCTCACAGAATCAGAACGCGAAATCGCTGCAAGACCTAAAATTTAGTCATCAAGATCATCTGTTGCTAGAAGGTCCACATAGAGATCTAGTTCGTCAGCATAGACCACATTCGGCTCATTGAGTCGCAAGCGTAGGTTTGAGATTCTAGTCATAAGCTCTTGCCGGAGCTCATCCTGACTGAAGTTGTCGACTAAGCCGCGGTCCATTAAAGCGGCACTTGTCTTCGATAAATCTCTTAGCATGGTCTCGGCCATGCTGAGCCGAAGACTTCGCAGGCTCACAAGTTGCTCTAAAGTGGACTTGTCGAAAGGATGTTCAAACACAACGTTGGCCATTTCCATGGGAGTCGGTCCTATTGTCAGCAGCAGTAAGAGAGCTTTCAGCCTGGCCCGTGTAGCGAGCCGTTACATCCGGTATAAGCAAGCTCCATGCCACAATAGATAATTTGCAAACCATTGAATTTATTGGCAGGAGTTGTGTCGATCTATTGGTCAGATGGCTTGAAAGCAGTTGCTTCAATAGTTTCACCGCTAACCCAGGCTAGGCCTTTCCACCCTACCCTCTCTATATCGTCAAGTTGCTGCGACTTAAAGGGGACTGCATAGTGCAGGACGCCTCTAAAATGGGTGACCCTGTCTAGTTTGATCTCCGTGCCGATGGCGATCTTGCCAATCTCGTGTCGGTGATACATATCCAAAAAATACACCGGTACAGCATCTGTGAAGCGGACCTTGCCCTGTGGATTTTTCCCTGTAATTTTCCAAGCATACTGCTCATGTCGCAGGGGCAGAGCATAAGCTGCCGCAACCAGCATGGGATCGCGTGGCTTCACTTTCGGCGGCATGGGATGGGTGTTAAAGTGGGTGTGTCCACCACTTTCAGGCTGTGATTTTGATTTGGTAGTTGAAGACTGTCCTTGAGCTGACGATGCGCCACCAATGCTTAGCATCAAACTGAATAGTATGCCGGCCGTGCTTCGCATGACCATTCTCCCATGATTTTGATATCACAGGTATCGGTCACAATTGGCCTAGGCTTTAACCCAGGAGCACGTCCTTGATCTCAGGAAAGTGTTCCTTCAGTATCGGAACGATGCCATTAAAGAGGGTTATGGAGCTGGAGGGGCAACCTGAGCATCCTCCGTACATTCGCAATGTGACGACTCCGTCGTCTACATCGAGCAATTCACAGCCACCGGCGTGAAGTTGTAGCTGGGGGTTGATCTCGTTTTCTATGATTTCTTTAATTTTTTCTATCATTTTGAAGCTCGATTGGTTCGTTTCAATAAAGAACTTTTACTTCAAAACCTTCTCGTTCGACAATCCCCTTATCGGAAGATTCCGCGAGAAGCTGAAACAACCAATAAAATCAACATTATAAATCCGGAATATAGCCAAATTCGATGGTCGTTGCGGTAGCTAACTGCTGATCCTAGGAGAACTCTACGTAAACGCTCGACAAGTGGGCGGTTCATGATAAGCCACCTAGCAATCTGTCTAGTGTTAAGCCGCCAAATACCGCAAACAAATATAAGCAAGAGTAGTGAAATAAGGGCATCGCGGCTTCGTTGGAGTGTGCTCGGTAAAGTACCCAGGCCTTCCAGCAGAAATACAAGGTGGATGCCATACCTACCACCAGATAAAGCCATCCTGCCGCGCCAAAAAAGTAAAGCGCCCCAACCGCCGGAATGAGAGTCAGAGTGTAGAGAAAAATGTGAAGTCTCGTGACTTCATCTCCTCTGGTAACTGGCAGCATTGGGATATTAGCAGCGGCATAGTCTCGTTGATATTTGATTGCAAGAGCCCAAAAGTGCGGGGGGGTCCACAGAAAGATGACTGCAAATAGGACCCATGCTGGCCAGCCGATGTTACCAGTCGCTGCGGCCCAACCGATGAGTGGCCCGACGGCACCAGCAGCACCGCCGATCACGATATTTTGATCGGTGTAACGCTTTAGGCACAGGGTGTAACCAAGCACGTAGAAGGCATTGGCCAGAAAGGCCACGCACGCAGCCAGCGGAGTGGTCCAAATGAAAAGTATGACAAGGGATGCTACTGCCAGTACTGAGCCGAAGACCAATGCTGCTAGTGGTGAAACCTGACCCGAAGGCACTGGTCTGCCACGCGTGCGGTTCATAACTACATCTAAATCAGCATCCAGCAGGTGATTAAACACTGCTGACGAGGCTGCCGAAAGAAAAGTTCCGACTATTGTAGCCAGCATTAGTGTGAAGCCAGGTAGCTCTGGGGATGCCAGCAGTAATGCTGGAACTAGGGTGACCACAACCAACAGTGAAATCGTCGGTTTAGTTAGGGGTAGAAAATTGCGCCACGCGAAGTTTACAGATTCTACAGGCGTTGAAATTTCTACTGGTTGCACGTTTTGATGTCCTTTTCTCTGACCCAATACAGGCAATGTGGTCCAAAGTAGGAGACCAATCATTGCTGCCGCAATTGCTACGATATGCCACACTTCTAGGAAAGCAAGCGATGGCCAAGGCTAGCCCTAGTAGTTTGATAGGATAAGATGGCATCTATCCAAGCGAAGATTCCAATACCTGGCAAAGTCGCCAGGTATTGACTACCAGCGCGGGGTCCAACCAACCCAAATTGGGAAAAATACGCAGAGGTAGAAGAGGGCCGGGAAGACCACCATCACAACCGCTAAGCTAATCCAGCCAGCCGCTTCTTTACGCGGGTCACGCTGCGGTGTCAAAGCCATAACTATCCCTCGATTCCAAACGGTTACCTGTATTTTTATCACGCTCCCTCAAAGGCAGCAAACCCCAAATCAAAGCCCGGCTCTTGCAATGGGGTCTTGATGCCACTTAGGCGGTCGTAGACTGTGACATTCCGCCACACGTTCTTGATGTATTCTCTGGTCTCCCCGAACGGGACAAGCTCCACAAATAAAAGGGAGTCTTCGTGTGAGCGGTGCTTGAGCCAGGCATCCATCGCGAACTCACCGGCATTATACCCACCATAAACTGCAGGCGAAAAGCCTTTGTAGTTTGAGTTCAACTGCTTGAGATAGTGGGTACCGATTCGGATATTAACGGCCGGGTCCTTTAGCTGTTCATCAAGGTGTTCAGCTGAAAGCCCAAGCTCTAGGGCATATTTTCTTGCTGTCGGATGGATGAGTTGCATAAGGCCAACGGCGTTTGCATGGCTTCGGATGTCGGGTGTGAAGCCACTCTCCTGGCGCGATATTCCCAGCAGGAGCGAACGAGGTAGTTCATTGCTGGCCGCATTTTGAGTGTACAGTTCAGTGTACGGTTGGGGAAAAAAGATCAGGAGCTGCTCCGGCCATTGATGCCAGAATTCAGGATTGTTTTTTGCAAGTCTGCTGGTGGTGCCGATTGCAGCTAAATAGGCCCCAGCACGATACTGGAGTCGACTAAGATACACAAATGCCGATAATGATTCTTTAAATTGCAGTTTGTTAGTCATCTCGGCTTCCAGCTCGCTGACAGCGAGGCGCGCCATTCGATGTAATTTTGCAGCTACAAGGATTTCGGCTCTCGTCAGCAATCGCCCGAGTTCTGGAGAGGCCCGCAATGACTGTAAATGGAAGTCTTTGCGCTCGGCCAGGACGGGTGCCAGGTTATCAATGTCGCCGATTACCTTTTGCCAGTCCGCTTTGGTAGCGAGCTTGGCCTCTTCGGCTGCAATCGTTGAATAATAGCTTAATGGAGATTGGGTCATCAAAGCCGTGATAGCTAGCTCGGCTTCTGTTTTGCGTCCCTGTTTCTCCAGGCAGCGAGCGATCCAAAAGCTAGCCGCAATGCGTTGGGATTCGTCCGGACTATTCGCCAGAACCCTCTGCCAATGCTTCTGAGCACTAGCGAAATTACCGTCTAAGTATTCATAGACCCCAGCTGCCCAAGCAAGTCTATCTCGCCACTCAATCGATAGATCGGGTGTCTTTAATGCCAGCGTTGTCAGTGACGCGGCGCTAGCAAATTGACGCTGTTCCACTAGGATTCTGGAGGCAAGAGTATGATATGCGTCTACGGTAAGAGATGCCAATTGATCTCGCTGGCCCTTTTTCAGCTGCCTACGATGGGTCCTGGTATCCTGAGCCCGATTAATTCCCATTTGAGCAAAGATTTTTGCATTCTCAAGGTCGCCTATTAAAGCGCGGTATCTGGAAGCCCATAAAGTCTCGTCGATGCGTCTTAAGCTCATCGCAACAGAAGAGTCCAAGCCAAGACCTGCCGGAGTCACTCCTGGATTATCCCAAAGTGCCACCAGATCTGAGTAAGTATCGGCAGCTTCGATGCGGTGCCCATTTGCCCGTTGAAGTGTTGCGCAGCGACCAGCAGCCTCGACTGCGAGACTTTGTGTCGCAACCTTCTTACCGAGTGTGGCATAGGCCGCTTTATAGGTCTGTATGGCTGCGGCCACATTACGTCCGCAAATATGGGTGGTTAATGCCAGCCAATATTGCTGGATGGTCGGAGCTAAAGTGTCTCGCCACTGCGTCCACGCCGCATCTTTACTGGATAGGCAATATCCAGCCGCCGTCTTGATCAAAAGGGGGTCGCTGGAGGGAATGCCCGGTTGTGATGGCATCTCTCCTTTTTGGCTGGGTGGTGACACGACTTCTGTCTTAAGCCATTTTGAGACTAGGGCTCGCAACTGAGGCTTCAAGGCCACATCGGTAGTTAGCCCTGCATCGGTCATGTATGGGCTGACTGTCCCATTTTTGGATTCCGCAATCAACAGTCGGGCCATCACAGTTGGGTCGACCACCTTGCCTAATTGCTCTGCGTAGGCCCGCACCCATCCCTCGAAGGCCATTTTCCCAAACGCGCCGCGGCTTTGGATTAGAGCGTCGTACCAGACTTTTACAGTGCTATTGGTATCACCTTGAGTTTGGCGTTCCTGTGCAACAAGGATTGCATGGACATCTTGCACCGCATGATTCAGAGCCGCGCGGTTCCCAGTCACTAATTCTAAGGCCTTGAGGTCTGAGTCTGGTGATTTGTCTTTGACATGGCTCGCAGTATAGGGTGCCGTTTCTTTAGCCTCAATATCGTCATCGTTCGGTGCATCTGTTGTGTTACAGCTTGGTAACAATAGCCATGCACTCGAGACTGTTATCGATAATAAAAGTTTGAACCTCATAACTACTCTTGCCTCCCGAAGGGCGTGTCGAGCGTAAACAGACGAGGCTTATCGTTAGCAAGAAGGACTAGTAGATTCCGGTTTATTCGCATAAGGCTTACTTTTTCGTTGTTTTCTAATGGTAATCGAAATCGGCGTCCCTGGCGTGATTTTGTCGAATATATTTCAACTATGTGATCGTCGAACAGATACCCATGTTGTGAGTCAGTGATGGTCATGGCCACTAATTGGCGGCGCCCCTCAACGGGAATAGCCCGCTTGAGTTTACCTTCGTGAGAAATCCGCATCACAGCGTGATTTGTGTGGGCCACGAGTTCGTGTTTGGTAGACTGTATGTCCAAAATTCGTTGCTTCAGTCTTAGCATCACTTTCGGCGCGTTGTTTTTATCAGTAGTGTCTTGGGATAATAAAGTGTTGCGCTGTATGACCCATAAGCGGTGACGAAGGGGGTCGTAAAGTGCTCGATCCTGCTCGTTTAGTCCTTTTAAACTAAGCTGTGGCATGACGGTTTTGCCGTACCGATCGATTTGTACTAATTGTGTCGAGCGTAGGAGCCAGAAGTTGTCACCTGAGCCGGAAAAATTGAGAGTTTGGCCCGGCAATTTTAAGTCAAACTCCAAAACTCGCTTTGATGACCAGGCCACCTGATAAAGCCTCGTATCCGAGGCAGCAAATTCGCTGATTCCGTCTGAGCCTAGTCTGCGTAGGGAGCTGCTCTCTGGTGGATTTGGACTTTGAGTAAGCTGGAGGCGCTGCAAATTACTAGCAGGAATGTCCCAGTGCCAGATTGATGACCTCCCAAGTATAGTCAAAGTGTCGAGTTGCTGAAAGTCGACATCATTGATCGGGGAATCCTTGAGCAGTGCGGCTTGCTGGTATGGGGGCAACCGGATTTCTCTTGCGGTTGCAAGCTCGATTTGGCTGGCGTGACTTAGTGTTGGGGAGCTTAGCAAGCTCCCCAAAAGAAGCAGGCGCTTAAAACCCAGATGGGACATGAACCACCCCACAGTCAGACTTTTGCTTATCTGGAGATAAACTATCTTACTATATTACGATGATGCTATCGCGTCGATGATTCTAGTGACCACTAAATCTTCGCTGAAGCGCTCGCTTTTGAGGAGATGGTCTGCTTCCTGACATAATCCCAGTGCCTTTTCGTAGGGCAGTGGGTTAGTCATGCGGCTCAGATATGGCTGGTATGTTTTCACTACAAAGGGGGGGACGTTCGCGGCCGTGGCTAAAGCCTGCGGCGACACCCCGCGCTCATTTGCAGCAGTTAATTTCAGGACGGTTCGGCAATGGTTAGCAAGCAGAGCCACAAGCGGCAGCGCTTTTTCGCCTCTCGCAATTAAGTTGGCGCTAAGCGCATATGCTTTTGCCCACTGCTTTTGGATTAATAGTCGCTCGAGCTGTACAGACTCGTTTTCACGTAGAAGGCCAAGGTGGGGGGAGATTTCTGCAGCCCCCAGCGGCCCGGCGTTGGATCCAAATATGCAATGCAGACGCCTGAGCTCATTGTGATTTTTTGCGAGGTCGTCACCGTTAGCAGAAATCAATAATGGCGCCACTTCGGGCAACAATTTCAACCCGATCTGTTCAGCTAAGCTAGCAATCACTTGGGGTATTTCATTTGGCCAGGGGACAAAGCAAGGAACAAAAACTGCCTTTAGTTTGGTCAAGGCTGTCTTTAATGCAGCAGCTATTGAATCCCCCTGGTAGACAAAGCAAAGATGGTTGCCACTGAACTCTACGTCTCGTAGGCTCCCAAGGATTTTGCCCAAGCTTTTTGCCGCTTCGGTTCGTCTAACGAGATAAAAACTTGCTGGTTCGAAAAGCGATGCCTGTTGAGTCATCGCAGTTAACGTGGCTTCATTTATTGCCGTGGCTTCTAGATTAGTCGTTGCCGCATGGCATGCCTTAGCCTGCTCTCGCAATAGGCGGGCAGTTTCATTTAGAAGCAGATCCGAAGTCCCATAAAGCACAATTAGACGAGGACTTGTGGATAGTGATTTGCTGCTAAGTAAAGGCTTTATAGCGGCAACATGATCGCGAAAGGAGCCATGTTTAATGTACTTACTTGCCACTAATCACCCGGTTTCGATGCTGTTGATCGCGCGAAGCTCAAAGCGGATGGCTAGATCCCATGATTTTTCTAGGGCCTGTTTTTCTAGACGCGCTTTGTGTAGCTCGACATCCGGAGGATTAGCCACAGTATGAATCAGAGTTATGGTTAGGGTTTTATCAACGATTTTTAGCTCTATATCCTGGACCCGTTCTTGCCGTGTCCGGTCCAGGGCTGCGGCCAGTCGGACTACCGCTGCAAGGAATCGTAGCCTCTTAATATCATTGGTATTTAAGTCAATGCAATCAGAGTGGTCCGAGCTTGGCATGCCCTTACGCTGAAACCTGCCAATTAGTCCCATTAAAGCTCGCTCGGATTCGGTAAATCCTGGGAGTCTGCTGTTAGATATCAGGTACTGGGAGTGGCGATGATATTGCGGCGTACTAATGAATTTTCCTGCCTCGCGTAAATATGAAGCAGCTTTTAGTAGCTTGACGTCTACCTCTCGTGTTTCAGCAGGCAAACTCTTTAGACAGTGGGGTGATAGCTGCGAATAAATCTTTAATGACAGCGACTTGACTTGTTTTGCGTGAGCCTCGTTAAGGCCAAGGCGGCGGGCAAATTGCAAGACGCTATGCCATTGTATATCGGGTAATTCTCCGGTTGGCGCTTCGCTTGCACGATAGAATGTGTCTGCGACTAAGCCCTCGCGCAAACCAAATGAGGTGATGACCCATTCTTTCACCTTCAGTAAATGCGTCAACTCCTCCAAGATCACGGTGCCAGCAAGTATGATTTCGGCACGTGCCAAATCCAGGCCGGTAGCGTCGCGAATTTTCTGAGGTGAAAGCAAACGGCGAAATTGGTCAGAAATTTGAAATAAATCATCGCGCGGAAGAATATAACCATTGGGGTCTGACATAACGCTATTTGCAAACATGCGCGCATGAAGGAAAGCTAATGCTTTGGCCGTGCCCGATGAGGCCAGCGTTCGTTCGTAAGTGAAGCGCTTGGTCTCCTGCTGCAGAGGGGCTAGACGGGAGTGGACGTGCTCTTTCAGTGCATCGCAACCAGCACTGCTATAGTCCTTCTTGAAGTATCTATCGGTGAGAGTGACAGCTCCCAGTTTTACTGACGAGACGAACTTAATATCATCATCGCGAGCAACGATGATTTCCGTAGAACCTCCGCCTACGTCCACCCCGAGGCAATTGATATTATTCAGAGAAAGACCGTACCGCATTCCAAGAAAGACTAACCTAGCCTCTTCAATGCCATCAATGAGCTCAACGTTGATGCCAGAGGTCTGTTCTATCTCACGAAGTAGCCGTTTGTGATTTTTCGCCTCGCGAGTTGCATGGGTCGCGACCGCTCTAGTGGTCGCTCCGAATGGCTTGATTATCTCCTGCATATGGCTAAGAGCTTCAACCGTGCGGCGGATCCCATCTTCAGATAAATGTCCGTCCGGACTAATCGCTTGGCCCAAGCGCAGATTTACCTTATCGCTATCGAGAATACGCATCTCCCCGACATGATCCATCTCGGCCACAACCATATGGGCGGAGTTAGTGCCGATATCGATGGCTGCTATCGTTTTCTTCGGCAGCTGAGGGTATGGCATGGGGCATTTACCGGTTAGGTGAAATCGATTAGGATCTCGAGGCAACGGAAAACCGTTCTGCGTCGAAAATACGACAGCTGGGAGCAAAAACCCAGAGAAAAGGGCCCGGGCTGATAATATGCTGAAAGCGCGAGAAAAATCCCTCATTGGTCGAGTCGTTTTAGGGTGTCTTGGGGCGACGATTTTAACCTGGTCTGGCTGTAAAAATGCGCCTCAAAGCAACGCTATAAATGTCGAGCTAGTCAGAAGTGGCCGTACTCTTGCGCCGACATCCATCCAGTTCACCGACTCAAACCCCGCTATCAGTGACGATGGTTCGCGCGTTGTGTTTGTCTCCGGTCGCGATTCCACAGCCACTCGTCCGATGTTGAAGGCCTATAAGAGCACTTGGCCTGTGGGGCAGGCCCCAGGGTCTTCCGTGCGGGTAACCCAGTCGGATATCGGTTACGAGCGCGATGCGCGTCTTTCGCCGGATGGAAAGTGGGTCCTACTTTCTGTGACCCAAGGCAAGCAGACCGACTTGTATCTTCAGAGCTTCGATTCTGATGCAGCGCCTGTTCGGGTCACAAATAGTACCGATGAGAAGACTGCCTACGGATTCAGTCCTGATAGCTCTATGATTTCCTGGATCAGCTCTGATGCTTCCGGGGCCACACAATCGGTGAGGCTTGTGGCAATTGGGCTTGGCTCTGCAGCGGACTTAGCGGATCAGGTGACATTGCCAACCAGCAATGACAAAGTGGTGCAGCTTTTCTGGATTCCTGTCGAAAGCGCTGATGCCAATCCATATGTTTTGGCGACCGGCATCATCACAGTGAGTGGATACTCCTCGACCATAGATTATAAAAAATATGGATTCGCAAATGCTGCGGCAGCGGAAAATGCCACATCAACGTCTTGGCTCAGCGGTCTAAATGAGCAAATGTCGGTGTCTCCTGCAGCCACTTCATCACAAGTTGTGTTTGCTGAATTGGTGACGAATACAAACGCTCTATCGTCGCAGATTGGCGACGGCCTTGTCACCAGTCCTAGTGTTGGTGCGCCAATCAGCAGCGCGCCGGTGTTTGCTTCGGTGCAGACAGGAGCACAAGTTAACCGATATTCTTATCTTAAGGACGCCTCTGATGCTGCACCAGGGTATGAAGTGCGTTCCTTGTCGCTAACAAAAGATGGCACTTTTGCCTTTTTGGTGGCGGGATTTTATTATCGCTGCGCAGGAGACAGTAGGGACAATTTTGGCAGTGCTTTTGTGCTCGCTCCGACTGATCCAAGCAAGCCTTATAGGATAATCAACCCTAAATTGAACGCGACTGCAGGCGAATCGCCCTCACAGGCCATTGAAGCGTATGACTATGCAGCGGTCAGTATTTGTGGGGAACGCACGCATGCTGACGGCGATTCAAGTCGTATCGACGATCAAATGACGGCGGCTGTGCTTAGTCGAAATGCAACCGCGACGGCATATAGGGCGGCTTATGTGACTCGGGCAACCACTCAGTTGGATGCTACATGTAACTTAGTTGCTGGCGATACGGAGGTTTGGCTTCTCGACGTAACGGCAGAAGTAAAAAAATTCTATCCTCTTTCTCAGAACCATGCGCCGACCGTAAAGGAAAATGCTGGGCTAGTGCAGGGAGCCTGTAGGATTTAGAGGGAGCGGACATATTTTTCTAAAACGCTTACCTGATACCAAGGAGATGCCGAGCTTGATCGGCATCGTTCCTGATCTGACTCTTGAGACGTTCTAAGTCAGGAAATGTACGCTCGTCGCGAAGTCGATGCGTAAAATAATATCCAGCATGAAGCCCATACAGCGAATCCGGAGCGTATTCTCCGGTCAGCAAGTTAGCTTCAATTCTCGTAGGGGGGTGCTCCTGACCGAGAGAGGGTCTGATACCGATGTTGAAGATCGCTGGAATGGTAGCAGGTGAAAGGTTTGTTACTGGCGGTAAGTTTGAGGGCTGGTTGTCTCGGCAAAGCCAGACGTATCCGGCATACACTCCTCTTTTTGGCGTAAGTTGACCCACACTACCCAGGTTGGCGGTAGGGAAGCCAAGTTTTCGACCGATCTGATCTCCTTTTTCGATGTCTCCCTCTAGGAGATAAGGCCGCCCCAACATTAGTGCCGCATTGGTGACATCACCCGAGATCCTTATTGTCTCACGTATCCTTGTGCTACTGACTCGCTGATCACCGTGCTTAACCGCCGAACCAATCTCTAATTTAAGCCCATCAACATTGGCCCTACTTCTGAGGAAATCGATATCCCCAAGTCTCTGGAACCCAAAGTGAAAATCGTCACCGACGACTAATGCTGCAGCTTTTAAATTTTGCCTGATCTGAGCCTCATAAAACTCCGAGTGAGTCACTTTACTAAAAGCAGCATCAAACGATTGGATCAGCTGATAATCAATACCTAGCTCGCCTAAGGCGCGGCTCTTTTGTGCTTCAGTGAAAAGTAGGGGCTCGCATGTAAGACGGCGGAAAAAAGCCTCTGGCCGGGGATTGAAGGTGATCGCTACAGTAGCTAGGTTTAGTTTTTGTGCAAGTTCTACAGTTGCCGAGGTTAATCTCTGATGCCCCAGGTGACAACCGTCAAAGTTACCGATGGTTACAGCGCTATCTCGCGCGCAACCCATAAGCAAATCGTTAAAATCTATGACTTGAATCAAAATGTTTATCCTGATAGATCAAAAACGAGCGTATATTTTAGTACTAATATATAATATTTTTTGGTTTTTATGAGTGGTAGTCTATTTCAAATGATAGACAATGTAGGCTGGTTTGGCCCCTACTCCGTGACCATAGTAATATTTTTTCTGTTTATGTGTATCGGGCTTTGGTCTGCCCTGTCCAGGCAGCATCTTTCTTATCTTATCAGGGGCCCGGCGGCGACCAAACTCTTCCTCGGGGTTAGGATCGAAGGGCAATATTTGCCAGCTTCTCAGAACCATGAAGGCCTTCTGGCGCACATTGTGGATCTGAATTTAGACCATGTTATATTCATAACTCCAGTATTCATCCCTAAGGGAGAGAAACTGACTATGAGTTTTGCCACCGTCCCAGATTTTCCAGCAGTGGTCGAGCCGTACACTGTGAAAGTCGCAGCCTGCCGCGTATTGCATGCTAGGCCCGATACGTACTTAGTGAAGGCTAACTTCGTTAACCTAGCTCCAGCCTTGCGCGTGCCGCTGACGTCTTTCGTCGAGGATTTAGCCAGGCGACGCTATTTAGCGCCGGTGCACTGAGCTGTGGCGAATTCACCTGACTTTAGAATCGACGGCCAAACTAAATTAATGGGCCTACTTGGGGCAGACATTCACTATACGATGTCGCCAAGGTTGCATAACCGAGCTGCAGCTTTGCTCGGAATCAACGCCGCATACTTACCTTTATCTATGCCAGAGTCGGCTATTAAATCGTTTTTAGACGTTGCCTGGGATTTGGGGGCTCTTGGTTTTAACGTGACCACGCCTCACAAAGCTTTTGTGGCTTCAATCATTCCCGGATGCAAATTGGCCTCCGTTAATACTGTTTTCCGCGGTAAAAATTGGTGGGAGGCGGCATCCACGGATGGTGCGGGTTTCGCCCTGGGGCTTAAGCGATTAGGCATTAATATATCAGAATTTAGTGACTTAATTATCCTAGGCTCTGGTGGGGTGGTGGCAGCAATACTGGCTTATATGTCCCAACTTGCCTTGGTAAATCAGCTCCCTACCCTACCGACGGTTCACCTTTTGAGTCGAGGGCGTGACTGCGATGATTCTTTGCGCTCGCTTTGGCTCCAGCAAGGTGAGATTCGATTTAGTGATTTAAATTTAAAAAATTTGCAAAACACACTATCGATGGCTCAACAGGGTTTGCTGATCCAGGCAACCAGCGCACCGCATCGGGGTGATGACTTATCAGAGCTCTGCCCCGCCTTGAAGGGGTTTAGTGGCGTGGTTTCCGATCTCGTCTACGCACGTCCGTCAGCCCTTTTTCAGGTGGCCAAGGAATATGGCCTCAAAGCACAGGACGGAACAGCAATGCTGATCGAGCAAGCGCGGCTTGCACAGCGGCTTTGGTGGGGGCAGGCCGCCCCCTACGAGGAGCTAGAGGCGGCCTTGAAGTAGGGTTCCTTTAGATTTCGATGTCGAGACTGGCAACTTTATCGCCCACCGTAACGTCGCGATTTATGGTCTTGCCGTTGACGGTGATGCTGACTTGGTAATTGCCTGGATTTAAAATCGCGTGGAATGAGCCGTTTTGCTTAATGCGCCATACCCCAGGCTGGTCACTGAAACTGTTTTTGCCCTTGATGGCAACGCTAGCGTCAGTGACGTCATGTCCCTGTTTGTCGTGGACCCAACCACGAATTCCACTTTGGTCGAGCTTATCGAGTAGCAGTTGCCACGCCGGTCGCACAGACTCGACAGTGCTTTGGCGATGACTAAATGGGGGCTGAAACCCGGATTGATCGCTTGTCACTTCGATGCAATAGGCCAATACATGATGGTCATGGTACATCCAGTCGATATCACTACCGTCGACATCATATAGTAATTCCCAGGCTGTTCCCGCGCGGTATGTGCCGTCACCGGTTTCACTAGGTATTGATTCTGCCATAGCTTGCCCAATGGGTTCGACGACATCACGCGTTTCCGCATGTTGGCCGTCACATCCGTAGGGGTAGATCACGATTTCGCTATATGAGTGATAGGAAATGTTAAAGACAGGTTGAGTACGTTGGATGAATTGCATCATGACCTGTGTTTCGGGCTCTGATGCCGCTGCAGCCCCGTGATAATCAGCGGCCCAAGGGAAGGCGCTTGAACCTCCGCAGCCTGACCATTTGAAGGGATAGTTGCGATTGATGTCTACGCCATAGTTTCCTCGATTGTTTTTGCGCCACATGTTCTTACCGGACCAAACCTGACTACTACCATCAGGATTGACCATTGGAATCAGCCAAATTTCGCTGTCGTCGACCCACTTAGTGACTTTGGGGTCTTTTCCGTAGTTGCTTAACAAATAATCACCGGTATCGAGCACTACCTCGACGGTCATAACCTCTCGCGCATGATGCTCGGCATTAAACAGAACGGTCGGCTTTTTCGCCGGTCCACTGGCTTCATTCGTGATCCTGACGCCCCATATATCCCGCCCGTTGAGAGACTTTCCGAGAGACTCTAGGTGCGCGAGATTAGGATATTGGCGCACCCAGTTCTGAATGATCTCGGTTACCTTTTCCGGGGTTTTATAGTTGCTGTCCGGTATTTCTAATGAGTCAATGGAGCGAATCCCCAGCACGTTTAGACCTAGTGCCATAACTGACAGGCTGTCTCTAGGACCTTGAAGAATGATGTCAGCAGTATTGCTCTTAAGGTTTACGCCTGCGATGTCATAGCCTGCTGCGCTTAGACGACGCAGCTCAGCTCGGTCTGGGGTCAATAGAATCTTAGCTATAGCGAATGCCTTTTGTTCATCCGCAGCACGAGCACTTTGGGACAAAACGAAAGGTACAGCGACCGCCATTGCCCGAAGCCACGCAAATGTTGGCTTAGCCATGACATCCTCCTTGTGATGCGACGTAAATCGTCAATTTATAATTGGAGTCTGTAACAATTTTACGTCACTTAGGCGCAGAGCCCTAGAATAATTCTAAGGCGCTTCTGTACGGCTCTTTAGATTTTGAATTGATAAGTTGGTTGTGGCTCTATAGCTGAAAAAGATGCTTTTTACTAAAACCCAGATATCGCGTCGCAGGGATCCTGTCAGATTCAGGCGGCAGAGGTGAAAAAAGTCTGCGGCGATCTCGGTCCTGTTTATTCCGCCCTTCATCGTGACGCCAGCAACAAACCCGGCGTCCCGCAGACAACTTACTGTAGTCGCGTCGTATGCCCCAAACGGGTAAGCAAACACTGTCGGCGCCTGTCCTAGCTCGTTGGCGATTAGATGCTTCGCCTTCAAGATGAGATGTTTTTGCTCGATCTGACTTTTTTCCGTCAGGTCCGTGATCTGCTGGCCGAGGGTTCCGATTTCCCAACCTTTAACACGAAGCGACTTTAGATAGTTCCAGTCAATGGAGTCATCTCCAGTTGAGATAAAAACCGTGGCTTTAAGTCGCAGGCCCTCTAGTAATGGGTCTTCGCTTTTAAGATCGTATGAGTTCGGTTCGTCGTAAACTATGGTCGCAAATTTGCCGTGGTTGCTCGCAAGGGCCTCAGTAAGCACTGTGAATTTGTAGCCGAGTAGTTTGAGGAGACGGCTCAAAATGTAAAGGTAGCGCCGTCTTTGGCCCGCGACATAGAACTTTCCACTGATAGTTGAAGGATTTGGACGCGCGCAAAAAGGTGAAAGTCTGAGGATCAGTATGTTGTCTGGCTGGGGCAAACGCGGTCCCTGGTTTTTGTGATGGTGATATCTCCGAAAACGATTCTATTTCAGAATGATTGCCGAGTCACGGAGTGGAGTCCTCATGCCCGGCCCTTGGTTTTTTAGGTGTTTAAAATTGGATGGTTACGGGTTATTAAGGCGGTTATCTCCCGCTTTCGTTGGCGCGTAAAACTTCGACAACAGGTAGCGCACTTATGTGAAGTGCTGATCGATCGTCGCCAGCGATCTCGAATGTTGCCAAAGTGGTATCAATTGGCGCAATAAAAGCTCGGACTGATGCAGGTTTAGCTGAGCGTCTTTGTCGCTGATTGCGCGAGGAGGATCTGTGTGAACCTCGAGGAAATAGCCAGACAGGTAACCGGTGGCAGTGGCGGCCCGTGCAAGTACTGGAGCAAACTGACGCTGCGCGCCTGAAACCTCTCCTCCTTCGCCTCCCGCGGCTGGCAACTGTGTGCTGTGGGTGATGTCTAAAATGATCGGTGCTTTAGTCTTAGCCATGATAGGCAACGCTCTCATGTCGACAATCAAGTTGCCGTAGCCGAAGCTGACGCCTCGCTCGGTCAGGAGAATTTCACCCCCGGAGCCGGCCTCTTGGGCAGCGGTGCGAGCCTTATTAACTATGCTTGCCATGGCGGCAGGGGCCATAAACTGGCCTTTTTTAATATTGACCATGCGGCCTGTCTGCGCCGCACCCACGACTAGATCGGTTTGCCGACAGAGGAAGGCCGGGATCTGCAGCACATCGCATACCTGAGCAACGGCTGGAATCTGATGAGTCTCGTGTATGTCAGTTAGGATGCGGACGCCGTAGCGACTCTTCAGGTCCCCGAACCATTTTAGCGTGGTGTCCAGTCCCCGGCCCCTGATGCTGCTGGCAGATGTCCGATTAGCCTTGTCGAAGCTAGCCTTGAATATGTAGTCGAAGCCTAGTTCCGCCGCTAAGCGGCACAGGTGGCTCGCTACGGCATCCATAAGCTCAAAGGATTCTGCTGCGCATGGTCCCGCAATGATTAGGGGGCGCTCTCTTACTGCTGGGGCCATAGCTTGTATCTCCGGGTCCAATTAGAGGGAAAATGAATTCATTTTGGCTGAACGCCAGTTATCCATTGACTATCACAGAATGTAAGCATAAATAAAAACCTCCTTTTTCGGCTATGGCGCTTTAGCTCAGTCGGTAGAGCAGAGGATTGAAAATCCTCGTGTCCCCAGTTCGATTCTGGGAGGCGCCACCATTTTATCGTACACTCGGTCGTAAACTCATCTCGCATCCAAGGAGCGCGCGAACCGATGGCAGAAATATTAATCGAAGTTGTCCATGTGACTGTAGCCCTGTTCATGATCCTCGTGGTTCTTGTTCAGGGAGGCAATGAGGGTGGAGCCGCTGCGGCTTTCGGTGGCGGCAGCAGCTCCGGAGTGTTTGGCGCGACCGGCGCTACTTCTTTGCTTGGTAAACTGACTTATGGCGCGGCCTTAATTTTTATGGCCACGTCCATAACACTTACCGTGATTCAGGGTAAGAGTGGTGATATAGGACTTAAGGAACGGTTAAAGCAGCAATCTGGTGAGCAGGCTCCAGCTCCCGGTAGCGCCGCCCCAGCGGCACCTGCAGCTAACTGAAGGTAGAAGTGGTAGTTAGTGTATCGGAAGCATATTAAGCGGTCGTGGTGAAATTGGTAGACACGCCAGTTTGAGGGACTGGTGCCGCAAGGCGTGGAGGTTCAAGTCCTCTCGACCGCACCATTAAGGAACTGCACAGTAAGATTAGCAGTTCCATTGGGTTCTCTAAAGCTTCCAGATATCGGAACATAATAGCGCCTTAAAAGGCGCTATTTTTTTGACACCATGACTTTGCCCGCAGTTTTTCGATGTCACTGTGATGATTGTCTCAGCGCGGGTAGAAGCACTTTCACGATTGAGTGGGAGTGAATGCTGCAATGAGTGTTATTCGCGTTATCCGTCAAGTTGGGCTAATTTTTCTGATGATTTTGTTCCCGGCTATGGGGCGAAGCAACCCAGTTGGCGAGGCTGGTAGTCGCCATATTAGAATGCGAGCCGGTGAAACCCAAGAAATTAGCTATCCCTTAGGTGCCGATCTGACAGTGTCTCGAAGGGGTGTTGTAGATGTCTTTCACCTGGGTGATGGCAGATGGCAGGTGACTGCTTTGCACGCAGGTTTTGTCGTAATCGATGCACATGATGCGATTTCTGGTGAGACCAAGTGGCCGCGACTATTCATAGACATTGCGAGTATCCATAGCGAGGATCAGTTAGATAATCCCCCAGCTGGAGATTTACCCCAATGGCTTTGCCGAGACTCTAATGTGCAATGTCAGCGCGAGTCAGGAATACTAAGTGGAACTGCCAAATCGTATGTCTGGTTTGCGCATGCAAGAGAAACATGCCGCTCCTTGGCTGGCTGCTACTTCGATGTGAATCTTGACCCTGCAGCCTATGCAGTTTGGATTGACGATCTGCGGCAGATGCTTGGGCAGAGTTATACAGTGCTACCGGGTGCTGGATCGGTACCTACTGTTGAGGTCTATTGCGGACGTGTGGGGCGCGAAAAGTGGAGGGATGAAGTCGATGCCTTAACCAGCAAGGCAGTAAGTGAGGGCCGTATTTGGTTGCGTTGTCGTGATGAATTTTCACGAACACCTTTTCGTTTGCAGGTTCGAATGTTTTCGATATTGGCAAGCGATGTCAGGGCTCTTGGGTTAGACCCCCAAATCGATGCGCACATGGCGCTGCCATTGTCTAATAGCAATGCCAATATATTGAGTCGTTTGGAGGCTTGGACTAGGGACCATCGTGCCGAGGTGATTGCCGAACCAGTATTGCGATTAACACCTAATCAGCGCGCGGAAATCCTCAGTGGCACTGAGTTTCAAGTCGTTGAGCATGTAGTGAGATCGGATCGGCAAGGGGCCTCATCGGATGTGTCAAGCTGGAAGCAGCAGGGCCTTTCACTGCGAGTGAGTTTGGCTCCCCTATCCTCCGACAGGGTTCGACTTTCTTATGAATTGACACTTAAAACTAAGGCTGAGGGCATTACGTCGCTAAATGTAAATGAACTCAAAAGTGAGATCGATCTTGTTCTCGGAACGCCGGTGATGGTCGGCATTCTTGATCTGCGCGGCTCGGGCTCAGATTCTTCAGGTATCCCGATTCTGGAAAAACTGCCTCTAATAGGTCCACTGTTTCATCGCAATTCAGTAGAGAAGGTCAATTCTCGGCTATTGCTGTGGCTAACCGTGCATTCAGATGAGTCGCTTTCTGAATTGCCGCAGCCTCCAACCTAAGGCGCGCCTGCAATCACTGAGTTTGAGTTATCCAGTATAAGAGCTGTCATCCACAAAAAGTCAGTCCCAGAGAATTGCATAGTACAAGAGATCGGCTCTAAATTACGGGCCCGATCTTCTCTCTGCCACAGGTAATCAGCGGATCGATCACAGTTCATTGGTAAGCGGTCTTTTGGAAATTGAGGCATGTTCAGTAGCTCGACTAAAAGTTGCGCACGCATTGACTCTGTCAAGGCTCCAGCAGATCGGAGTCTTAAATAACGGAAGAAAAGATTATTGGGGTCCGATTTGACTAAACGATCGGTAATCCAATCTATTCTCTGCTGATCCATCGGAGTTAAACCAAGCTGAGGCGTCAAGTTGCTCAGTGTTCGTAAAATACTACTCGCAGAGTCCTTTGGAAACTTTCCTTGTTCTGCGAGCTCAAGCTCAAGCCAGGCAGTGAGTCCACCAAGATGGGATTCAAATCCTCGGGGAGTCACCATCACCTCGACTTCTGCAGTCGAATAAGCAGAGTCAAAAAACGCTGGAATATCAGTGTTAACCGATTGATCATCAACTGCAATTGTAGCCATTAAGCGGGCCAAACCAGGGGAGAGATAGCTGACGTAAAACGGGCCGGTCCCGAAGTACCCATTATTTTCATCAACCATAACCATAAGGGAGCGTAGGTGCTTTTGGTAGTTAGGTGGCGAGCGGGTCAAAGCGATGAGTAGTCCGAGAATCATATCTCGTGAAGTGCTTCGGAAGCATTGGGGGTGCCTGAGCCAGGTTCCATTATCTCGAGATTTCTCGATGGCAATCCAGGCGTCTGTGGCGCGCTCATGCCATCCAAGCTTTTCCAAACTTACGTAGCGTAACGCCGAAAAAAGTAAGCTGTCGCAATGGTCGTGCATGGCTCCATCGCTCGATCGGCTTACCAACATGCCGTCGACTAATTGGTATTTTTTTATTTGGTTATCATAAACAAGCGCCCGTTTTTTAGCCTCTTCAGCTAGATGCGCAAATCGGGCATGGCCTTGCGGGGGCAATTGGCGTGACATTGCCCTTAAGGCTTGATTGCTATTGTGTAGATAGCGACTGTTGGCAATTAATTGTGAATAGCCCATGAACCCGCTAAAAAGGCAGGAGCACCAAATAATAGTTATAAATAACGGGCGCATGCGGCGCCTCCACCTCAGTGATCTGTCGCCGTCCTCCGTTTAACTAAAACGTTATCGGAGCATAGGCGGGTAGATCTTGAGGGGGCGCTGCGATTAAACTTAAATACTAGTAATTTCGGGGCATTACGATTGAATTTTGAAATTCAAATCTGGTTCAACGTAATGGGTGTCCATCTGCGCAAGCTGTAATTTTCCCGACAGATCCCAATTTATGGCGTGCCACTTAGTAAACTGGTCCAAAACCCAAATTCCGGACTGACGTCCTCCGTTACCACTCTTGCCATTACCACCAAACGGAAGATGCGCCTCTGCTCCCGTAGTTGTGTTGTTTATACTGGACATGCCGGCAGTGATTTCGGTCTTAAATTGGTAAACCGTTCTCGGATCATTTGTGTAAATTGCCGAGGAAAGTCCGTAGCCATGGTTATTGGCCATTGCCATGGCCTCATCGAATTCATGATATTTGAGGACATTGAAGAGAGGGCCGAATGTTTCAGTTGAATAGATCCGATCAGCCATAGAGACATTGAGGACAATATTTGGCCGCGCGTAGACTCCATTTTTGGCATTTCCAGAGAAGTGCGGCCATTCCGCGCCATGACCAATGTGCCCACCTTTTCCTAGTGGTAGTTCATGCTTCGACTCAATTAATGTCGACAAATGCTCTAAGTGGTTATGCAAGAATCGTTGACTGATTAGCGGACCGTAGGTCACATCGCTATTAAATGGATCGCCAATACGCATGTTCTTGGCTTTGTTGACCAGCTTTTCGACGAAGGCATCATGAATCTGGGAATGGATAATTAAGTTGCCAAGGGATGTGCACCTTTGTCCAGCAGTGCCAAAACCGGAAAACAAGGCACCATCAACGGCAAGCTCAAGATCCGCATCGGGGCAAACGACCATGGGGTTTTTGCCTCCCAGCTCTAGACACGGCGTCTGCAGAGCGCGGCCGCATACTTCGCCAATTTTGCGTCCAATGGCCGTCGATCCGGTAAAACCTATTTTATCAAATGCACCCTCCTCAATAAGTTCGACGAATGCAGCACCTGTGCCAGGACCGCTGCCCAGTACTGTATTAAAGACGCCGTGCGGTAACCCGGCACGGGCCCATAACTCAGTGAACCAATAGCTGGTCAATAAGGCATCTTCGCTCGGTTTCCATACACAGGTATTACCAGCGACTAATGCTGGTATAAAATACCAAGCGGGTACCGCTACTGGGAAATTACATGCGGTAATGCAGCCGAAGACGCCTATTGGGCGTCGGTATGTAAAAAGCTCTTTATTGGGCATTTCCGACGGAATGGTTTGTCCATATAATCGTCTTCCCTCTGAAACGAAGAAATTGACGGTATCGATTACTTCTTGGACTGAGCCTAGCGCCTCTTTAAGTGGCTTACCGATCTCTCTAGTTACAACTCGAGCCAATGCCTCCTTGTTGTTCTCAACTAGACGGCCGAAATTCTGCACAATTCCCGCGCGCACAGGCGCGGGAGTTCTTGCCCATGTGCGGAATGCGCGTCTAGCCGCAGCTGCTGCATCGCTTACCAGCCCCTTGTCTGCCTCGCCGAATACGCCTACGATATCAGTTAGATCAGCAGGATTAAGTGAGGTGATGGTGTGCTTAGCCTTGTGCCACTGACCATCAATATAAGCAGCGAATTGTTGGTTGTTTATTTGCGTATGATTAATCATGCGTTGGTCCTTGTTACGGGAAGCCGGATATGGTCCAGCGGTTCAAATAAATTCATATTGAGAATATGCCGCAATTGTTAGCCAATGTCCCGTTTCACTCAATCAAAAAAATACTGGAAAGTGGTAAAACACTCGTAAAATTAGATGGTTAATTTAACGAAAGTAGAAGGGGTGACTATGGAAAGAAGAAGCGGTCAGCGCTGTCCTGTGTGCCACGGTCCGACGATCAATGACGACAATGCTAACGAAGGGGTTCGATGCCGACGATCAACCTGCATTTTTAACCACAGCGAAGTACGTTGTGTGCGTTGCGGAGCTCAGGATCTATCTGCAGTCGACTATCAAGATGGGCAATATCATTATACTTGTGGTGACTGCTGTCACAAATGGTCACAACCAAAGACCTAGATAGGTCTATCATCCTACAAGGCTTGCAGCGTCGAATACTGGTAGGTACATAGCTATTACGATAACTCCGACGATTCCGCCAATAACGGCTATCATCACAGGTTCAATCATAGACAGCATGGTCTTAACAGCGAGATCGACTTCTTCCTCATAAAATGCGCTAACTTTTAAAAGCATTTCATCTAATGCGCCAGTTTCCTCGCCAATTTGGACCATGGAAGTCACCATTTTAGGGAATAGGCCACCCACTGATAGAGGTTCGGAAAGCTTTTTGCCTTGTTCAATGTCTGAACGCACACCCAAGACGAAAGATTCGATACTCTTATTTCCTGCAGATGCTGCGCAAATTGTCAGAGCCTCAAGGAGATTTACTCCTGAGGTCAGCATTGTTGACAGTGTGTTACAAAATCTACCCACAGCAAGTTTCCGAAATAAGTTTCCGAAACCAGGAGCTCTTAAAAGAACTGCATCGAATTTAGCCCGTCCCGCTGCGGTTTTGATGTAGCGCCTAAATAAGACAATACCGATAAACAAGGCGCCAAATAAAATATGCCACTGGCCGCCAAGAAATTCGGACAGGTCAACAACCTGCTGAGTAAGCCAAGGCAGTGCTTTGCCGGCATCCTGATATTGCTTCGCAAATGTAGGCACGACAAAAATAAGTAAAACGGAGATGACTGTAATGGCTACAGTGACAATCATCACTGGATAAAACATCGCTGATTTGACCTGGGATTTGATCTTGGCTGCCTTCTCAATGTAAGTAGTCAGCTTGAGTAAGATTTCATCTAGGTTACCACTCGCCTCGCCAGCTCGTACCATTGCCACATAAAGGCTGTCGAAGACATTTGGATAAGCTTCGAGGCTTTCGCTTAAAGTAGATCCGTTCTCGACAGAAAAGCGAATTTTTTCAATCGTGCGACCAAAGCCAGCAATTTGCTGTTGAGTAGCAAGGATCCCAAGAGATTGAATCAGTGGGACTCCGCTTCCAATCATAGTCGCAAACTGCTTTGTGAATACTATTAGATCCTTGCTCGTAGGATTTCCTGCACCGATCTGCAGCTGCGTGTTGCCGTTATGGTCTTTCACCAGGAACTTAGAGAACAAAGTCTCATTGGAGCTGCCCGATCCATCCAATTTGTATGCCGTAATACTGATGGGTTTTAATCGCATTTTCATAAGCTGCGCTTTGGCCTGCGCAGCATTAGCAGCACTGACCTTGCCAATTTTGATGCGGCCGCGAGGGTCTTTTGCTTTATATTTGAATTCTGCCATTGCTTAATTTACGCCCCTTTTTTTAGACCCGGCTTCATTTTCACTCCAGTAGGGGGGGTGCTTAAATCGCGCTTGGATAGAATTTCAGTTAGTTCATCAGGTTCATTGGAATTATCTAAAGCTTGGTCAATTGTTATCATTCGGCGATTTATGAGATGCAGAAGTGATTTATTCATTGTTTGCATGCCTGACTCCTCTTGCCCCGTTTGCATGGCAGAATAAATTTGATGAACTTTATCTTCTCGGAGGAGATTTCGTATCGCCTTAGACGGAATCAAGATTTCCATGGCAAGAACTCTTCCCCCGGTTAGTGCCGGCAAAAGTGCCTGAGACAGTATTCCAGATAAAGAGAGAGATATTTGGGTGCGCACCTGTGACTGCTGATGTGGGGGGAAGACATCAATAATTCGATTCAGAGTCGAAACACAGGAATTCGTATGTAATGAGGCTAGTACCAAATGGCCGGTTTCCGCTGCCGTCAGAGCGAGGCTTATAGTCTCTAAATCCCGAAGCTCGCCTACTAATATTACGTCTGGGTCTTCCCGCAATGCGCTTTTCAGAGCTCTGCCAAATGATTGAGTGTCGTGTCCAACCTCGCGTTGGTTGATAGAGCAGTTCTTGTGAGGGTGGATAAATTCGACCGGGTCTTCGATCGTCAAAATATGGCCGCGGTGGTTCTCATTGATGTGATTAATCATTGCGGCAAGTGTTGTGCTTTTGCCAGATCCAGTTGGACCTGTGACTAGTACCAGTCCGCGCGGGATATTACATAAAGTCTTTAATACGGGCGGGAGCAACAATTCATCTAAAGTGTGAATTTTTATTGGAATCGCTCTAAAAACACCACTTACACAACTCTTTTGCATGAATATATTTGCGCGAAAGCGCGAAAGATTTTTCACTGAAAATGCAAGATCGAGTTCTTTTCCTGCTTCAAAATCACGCCGTTGTTCTTCCGTAAGTACGCTGTAGCATAATTGCTTTGTCTCATTTGAATCTAGAGGAGGTAATTCCAGAGGCAGCAAGTCTCCATGAATACGCATGCGGGGTGGAGTTTCGGCTGATATGTGTAAGTCACTTCCACCCTGATCGACTAGTGCCTTTAGAAGTTGTGGTAGGGTGTAATTCATGCAGCACCCTTCTTTTGCTTATTCTGATTGGCATCATCAGAATCCGATGCTGTGCTTTTTATAACTTCTTGGGCGTTAGCGATGCCTTGCGCCATTTTGTTTAGGGCCGATTGACGGAGGCTTCGCATGCCATTGATCATCGCTATTTTTTTTATTTTCATGGCTGGGGCATTTTCTAAAATAGCTTCCCTTACAGGGTCACTTAGTTTCAATACCTCATGAACAGCGACGCGGCCTTTATTGCCAGTGCCGCCGCACGCGGGGCAGCCGGCACCTTTGTAAGCTTTGACCTTATCCGCATATTGCGGGTGTATTCCGAGGTCGATCATGATTTGCGGTGTTACTGAATCATCTAAGATTCGACATTTCTCGCAGATCTTGCGCATGAGGCGCTGAGCCGTGACGCAGGTCAAAGCTGATACCAAATTAAAGGATTCGACTCCCATGTTCAGGAGGCGAGAGATAGTGTCCGGTGCGCTATTAGTATGCAGTGTCGAAAGTACCATGTGGCCGGTTAGTGCGGCTTTGATGGCGATCTCGGCTGTCTCTAAGTCGCGAATCTCTCCAACCATAATGATATCTGGATCTTGTCGCAGAAAGGAGCGTAGGGCTGACGCGAAAGTGAGGCCGATGTCCGACTTCATCTGAACTTGATTGATGCCCTCAATATTGTATTCAACAGGATCTTCCGCAGTCATTATGTTGTCAGACTCTTGGTTAAGTTCCGCAAGAGCAGAATAAAGCGTCGTCGTTTTCCCTGATCCGGTCGGTCCCGTTACTAAGACCATTCCGAAGGGATTATGAATCGATGCCTTAAATTTTTTTAATTCATCAGCGTCGAAACCGAGTTGCGTCATGTCTGTTTGCAGGTTCGACTTATCCAAAATTCTCATAACAGTCTTCTCTCCGTAAACTGTCGGAAGAGAGCTGACGCGAAAATCGACGGGCTTACCGTCTATCGTAATATTTATAGCCCCATCTTGGGGCAGTCTTGTCTCTGCAATATCCAGCTGAGCCATGATTTTGATCCGTGAGATCAAGGGGGCCTTCATGGAAATGGGTGGCCTGGCGATCTCGTGGAGTACTCCGTCTATCCGTAGTCTTATCCGCAGATATGACTCGTAAGGTTCAATATGAATGTCAGAGGCGCGGCGAATCAGACATTGAATCAGGATCTGATTCACTAATTTTATGATGGGGCCGTCACCCTTTTCGGTGAGGGAGATATCCTGTCGTTCTGCCTTTGCCGTGGTCCTGGCTTGGACTTCGCCGACTTCATGAAGTGCTTCTATGTCTAGGGATTTGCCGTAGTACTTGGTGAGTGCTTCGGTAATTCGTGATTCACAGGCTAAGACTGGTTTTGGAAAAAACCCTACAGAGAATCGGATGGCGTTTATCGTGTCCTGATTTCGTGGATCACCTGTAGCTATAATAATGTTGTTGCCTGCGCGATCAATTGGTAGCACCCGGTGTTTGACGGCTAGTTCTTTTGGCAGTAGTGCGATGATTGGAGGGGGTATATCCATTTCTTCGAGCTTGGCTTTTGGGATTCTGTAGAATTTCGAGAACAGATCAAGAATTTGAGCTTCTGGTATTACATTCAGTGATTCCAGAGCGTGCATAAATGTGAGCCCGTCTTTGGTGGCGAGCTCCTCGGCACGCAAGTAGTCCTTTTCGCTAATGTGCGATCCATCGACTAAATAATTTTTTAACGGACTACTCATAAAACCCCACTCTGCCTGATTTCATATCGGCAAAGTAGGGGTCTGAGTTAATGGACTAGGTGAAGGTCACCCTTCGGTGTTTTGGTAAATCAGCTTGGGATGGACATGGCGGTGGCGTAAATGGCGAAGCTGAATATTGGCAAGCTGAGGCAGGATATTTTTACGATTTGTGCCACTTTTTAGGCTTAGCTTGATATGCTTTTTGATTAGCCTGTTGGCTTTAATCGGGTGCAAGACAAGGCCAGAACTTAGGCAGTGATAGGTACCAAGATTAAAGATAAATCCCTGGAAGATTGTTTTTTTCTCAAGCCCGCGGAAATTTTCCCTGGGTTTAGCTTGGACGATCAGCTTTGCTGAATCTAGCAAGTCCACGATTGCCATATTTTTTTCTGAAAGTCTCTGGATTTGGAATATCGAGTGCCGGAAATTGCCCAAGGCTTCAAGGGTATCGTTCACTTCTTTAGGTAAGGCGGGTACTTCAGTATGAGCTCGTGCCATGAATAATTGGCATGGTGTTAGCCCACTTAGAGATTCGGCGCGCGCTGAAGAGGCGCTTAACTTTCTTTCAAAGATAAAATGGTCAAAGAAATAAGTTGTGCGCATATCGTAGAACGAGTCGTCGTGAAATACCTTACCGTAATCAAGGTAAAAACGTTCCGATGCATTGACGATCTCGGCTGTCCCAACGAGTTCGTGCGTCCACCCTATCAGTGCCTCAAGAAGGTCGTCCACATTAGTGATCTTGTCACTGACATTTGTGAGCCGATCGCTAAGATTTGTGGTCAGACCTGAGGCGGCGAAGCCAACGGCTAAGTTCTTTTGATTCAAGAGCCTTTTGTCTGAGGTTTCCAGCACCACTCGAAGACCTTTTCACCAATTATTGGTAGACGAATTTTGAAGGGTATCCAGACAAACAGTCTACCTCGACCACAGGCCTTTTGCATAACTAAAGAAACAGTGTCGTCAGCAGGAATTGGGTCTGGATTTATCGTAACAATATCGTCTAGCGGTATGTATATGTAGTGGCGTAAGAAATGACGCTGAATTTGGCGCCTCAGATTATGTCGACTAGTCTGGGGGTCCTGATCGTCAGTAAATTTGCTGACGAAGGGTGGGGCGTCGATCAAAGCCCAAGCGGCGAGTGCACTCGGGTGTGCAGACCAAATGACTGCCGCTAAAATTGGGCAGATAAGCCAAATCGTGCGCAGGGGACTATTTGATTTCGCTGTAGCCATTATCTCTGGGGCTTTTTCGGTTGGTTCCACAACACTTCTGGGACTCCAAGCGTCTGACTGATGTGCCGGCTTACCACGAACAACCAGTCGCTTAATCGATTGACGTAGATGCGTGGCTCATCGCGTAGCTTGTCTGAACTTGCCAATCGGACGATGAGTCGCTCGGCTCGACGGCAGACTGTACGGCATATGTGTGCAGCCGAGTTGGCTTGATGGCCACCGGGTAGCACGAAGTTAGCGAGAGGGGGCAGGCTATCATTAAAGGTATCTATTTCGGATTCAAGTCGGGCAATGCTAGCTACCGACACCAAACTCTGTCTATCAGTTCTCAAACTTTCTGTGGGCGTTGCTAATTCGCCACCCAGATCATGCATTTCATTCTGAATCTGCCCAAGTTGCGCAACTAAACTTTGAAAACGCAACGGGTCAGTATCCCTGAGGATATCCCTTAACCAGCCGAGGAAGCTATTCAGCTCGTCAATCGTGCCGTAGGTTTCGATTCTCAACGAGTGCTTGGGGACCGTCGTGCCGTCTGCCAGCATCGTGGTCCCCTGATCACCGATTTTTGTATAAATTTTAGTTAACCGCATAAAAGTTCAAAGTCGCTTGTATTAGCCGCCTTGAGTCTCGACGGAGCGATTCACAGAATCGCGAAGTTTGTCAGACGGGTGAAAGGTAACCACGCGTCGGGCTGAAATTTCAATCCGATCCCCGGTGTGGGGGTTTCGACCTGGTCGCGACCGTTTTTCTTTTACGGTCCACTTCCCGAAGCCAGAGATCTTAACTTCTTTGCCCTCTTCTAGTCGCGACTTGATTTCCTCAAGGATAATTTCGAGGATTTCTTTGGCCTCTTTGACCGGATAACCGACTTTATCGCGAATCATCTCAATCAAGGCGTCTTTGGTCAGCGTACTATCCACGGCTGGAATCTCCCTGTCCGTTAAAACACTACGCTCTGCTTCAACCTGAAACTCGAGCCTAGCGCCGTCTGATGGTTAACTAGCTCTTAAATATTAACAGGTTCTCTCTGTCACGAGAAGATAGCATAATGATTTTTTTGGGTCTTACAGTTAATATCCAGTCTTTGGTCGCATGGAGTGAATCATGACTGCGCGGAAAAAACGGGTATTGACTGGGTCTAGGCCTTCTGGAACGCCCCACCTTGGTAATTACTTTGGTGCTTACAAGCCGTTGATTGATCTGCAGAATAGCTTTGATTTCTTCTTTTTCTTAGCTGATTTTCACTCCTTAAATGGGCAGGACTCCGCAGCCGAAACCCGTCAACACTCCTACACAATGTTGGCGACCATGTTGGCTTGTGGTCTAGATCCCACCAAGGGCTTGCTTTATGCACAGTCCGCAGTGCCAGAAGTGTGCGAGTTGGCTTGGATCATCGGATGCCAGGCGCCCTTTGGGATGATGACCCGAGCGCATTCATTCAAGGATGCGCAATCTAAGGGTGTCGATGTCAACATGGGCGTCTTTAATTACCCGGTTCTCATGGCGGCTGACATCTTGCTTTACGATGCAGACGTTGTCCCAGTTGGACAGGATCAAAAGCAGCATTTGGAGATGACTCGTGACTTCGCGCAGCGATTCAACCATCGTTACGGCCAGCTTCTAGTATTGCCGGAGCCACTCATTTCTGATGATGTGGCGGTGGTGCCTGGCACCGATGGCGAGAAAATGAGTAAGTCGAAGAATAATACCGTCTCTATATTTGCTACCGATAAAGAATGGCATAAGCAGGTGATGTCTATCGTAACCGGGCCAGCGCCGCTTGCTGATCCTAAAGACCCAGCAATTTGCAATGTGTTTGCTCTTTACAAGCTATTAGCAAGCGCAGATGAGATTGCGGACATGGCCACCCGGTATAAGGAGGGTGGATATGGCTATGGCCATGCTAAGCTTGCTTTGATTGAAAAACTTAAGCAGGTATTCGGGCCAATGCGCGACCGTTACTTCGAACTTAGCAAGCGGCCAGATGAGTTGCGTGATTTAGTCTTGGCTGGTTCAAGTAGGGCACGAATGATGGCACGCGAAAAGCTTGATAAGATTCAAGCGGAGATCGGTGTGATCGGCCGACCATTTTAGCTGGGGCTTGGATCTAACGTGGTGGGATGTATTTATGCCGAAGTTCAGGCCTTTATCCGAGCTTTGTTCTTCCCTCATTGCTTTGGCTTTGCTGACGATGTGTCAGTTTGGCTGTGGCGCACGCACAAATCTCCTGGGTTTAACCACGCCGGCTGAGCACAAGAAAGACTTCCAGAACCAGATTGAGTTGGCTGAGGTAGCCTATGATCGCGGTGAACTGGCTAAAGCTAAGGCCTATGCGACATCGGCCTTAACCCTCGATCCCACTTCTGAAGATGCTGCCATAATTTACGGCTTTGTTTCTCTTGCACTTGCAGGTGCCGATCCATTTAGGCTTTCTAGGGCATTAATTGCAGCGAAGAGCGTTAGCACCGGGGGGGCTGCTGCTACTTTAGCATCATTACGGAGCGTCATTGGACTGCAGCAAGATGAGCTGCTTAAAATGGGAAGTATTGAAAAGACAGTCGCGGACTTGCCGTTACTGATTCCCGCCTGCGCCGAGATTGTTCGAGACGAGGTCGCGCGGCTCAAATATCTCAATGAAGCCATTATCTTGATTTGTCCATTTGTAGATAAGAGCGTTCTTAACAAGACTGATCTGCGACAACAATGCATTAGCACTGCGGCCCAGCGGCGGAAGGTTGAACAAGCTCATTTTCTCTGGGCTTTCGCACACTTAACTGAGGCGTTGGCATTCAATCAAGTTCTCACCTATGGTACGGTCGATCCCAATCAATCAAACTTGCAACTCAGAGTGACAAGGGTAACTGGGCAAACTCAGGCATCGACAGATCCGGCTGGATACATTGCTGCGATTGATGGTTTAAGCAACACCATGCAAGCTATCCTTCCAAGCAGCGGGATCTGTTCTCAGGCCGCCAGAACAACCCAGTTTTCTGCGACTCTATTCGATCTGACAGCTGTTGATGCAGCCTTTTCCAGACTTAGCCAGGCTCCAGCCTCGGTGCGCGCCACCCTTAATTCAGCGCTTGGGAGTATCCGTAATGCTCAGCAGCAAGGGGCTAGTGCGACAAATTCTTCAGATGTACTTCGCGGTCAGTTTGCTAGCAATATAGCTGAGAAAGTTGCATCTAACATCGACAGTCAAGTAGCTAAATTGCCGGTACCTTTGACGGCTGATCAGAAGGAAAAGCTATGCTCATCTTTTGATAACATCGCAAGGGGATCGGGTAAAACCTCGGCCGTTTGCGGCGATGGTGATTAAAGCTGTGCATAGTCCTGTTTCTGGGAGTGGATTCTCAAATTGTACGGTGTTTGTCGTCCTTGACTACGCCAGCCAACTGCCTAATATGATGCTTAATCATCGTGTCATCACTTTACTGTGAGGTTAGGGCTAGCAGAGCATAAACTCTGGAGCAATTGGGGGTTTCGTCGCATGATCGAAGTGAGCGGTCTTTCGAAGCGCTATGGTGCAGTTCAAGCGCTTAGGGATGTATCCTTCAAAGTAGAGCCAGGTCAGATCGTAGGCTTTTTAGGAGCAAATGGTGCCGGTAAAACGACAACTATGGACATCATGTGCGGATGCATAGGTGCAGACTCAGGCTCAGCGAAGATTGCCGGCTACGATATTATGGAGCAACCACTTGAAGCAAAACGCCGCTTGGGCTACTTGCCTGACGTGGCGCCACTCCATAGTGAAATGCGAGTCGCAGATTATGTCACTTTTGCTGCGCGCCTCCATAAAGTTCCTTCGACTCGTGTGCAGCAGCAAGTGACAGAGACGCTGGAGCGATTGTCACTTGGTGACGTGCGCAATCGTCTTGTTGGCAATTTATCTAAAGGCTACCGACAGCGAGTGGCTTTTGCACAGGCGATTGTGCACAATCCAGAGGTGCTCGTGCTAGATGAGCCAACGGAAGGCCTAGATCCTAATCAGATCCTACATGTGCGCGAGTTGATACGATCGCTTGCGGGACAGCATACAATCATACTTAGCTCACATATATTGAGTGAAGTACAGAATACTTGCGATCGCATCGTTATTATCCACAATGGTGAGATTGTCCAGCAGGGCTCAGTCGCCGAGTTGGCAGGGCAGCTACAGGCTGTGCGGACCTATCGCTTACGTGTCGCTCAAAATGTTGATCAACTGATTGAGTCGCTCAGTACCATGGATCATGTTCTTTCACCCCGATTGGTCAATTCGGACTCTAGTGAACTCGAGTTTGGCTTTTCTAAAGAGGCGAATGAGCAGCTTTTGGACGACGTTGCGCGGATGGTTGTTAATGGCGGATACGGACTGAGAGAGTTAGCCGCTCAGACCCGATCTCTCGAAGATGTTTTCTTCCATATCACGCACTAAATCGACGGATTTTATTTTTCGGAGGTTCGCTAATAATGAGCGCTGTATTTACGATCGCGTGGCGCGATATTCGGGCCACATTCGCATCGCCTAAAGGCTGTGCAATCTTCTTCTTTTTTCTCGGGTTCATGGGCGTTTTTTTCTATAATTTTCTTCATACATTTGTGGAGCTGACTCAACGTGCCCCAATGTTTGGTGGGGAGGCTCCGACGTTAGAGCAATTGCTCCGCGCTCTGTTTTATAATCTACATTTTATCCTGATTTTGGTTATTCCTGCGGTGACAATGTCCTCGTTTTCAGAGGAAAGGCGCAATCAAACGATTCGACTTCTCCAAACTTCGCCGATAACAGCAACGCAAATTGTGCTCGGTAAATTTTTAGCTTCGGCTGCGGTACTGGCACTAGCATTGGCTTGTTCTGCTGTATATCCGCTTTTCATCAAGGTTTTTGGTAACCCTGATGGCAGCTTGATCTTGACGAGCTATCTAGGGATCTTTCTACTTATGTGTGCTCAGCTGGCCTTTGGACTATGGGTGTCATCAATGACCACCAATCAGTTCATGGCATTTTTGTTCACTATGTTTGGTTTATTCCTGCTGTTGATTCTCAATTGGCTTGCTCCAAGTGTCAACAGTGGTGGACTAATGGAGACCGTGCTCAAGTATGTCGCCTCCACCGATCATCTAGACATGTTTTTTAAAGGCATGCTGACGGTCAGCGACATTACGTATTTTGTGTGTTTTGCCGCGTTGTTCCTATTCTTTACTAACGTAGTTCTTGATTCGCAGCGTTGGAGGTAAGTCGGATGAAACCAGGTCTGCTTATTTTGCCTTTTTTGGCCCTTCTTGTGGCGGCGTTAGGAACAGCAGCGGGTTCAGCTTTGCCTGAATATAATTGGATTTCCCAGACTACGTGGGCCCTAGTAGCCACTGTGGTAGGTCTTTGGGTCGCGCTGGACTTTGACAATTTCAAGGCGCTTTTTAGGCGCAAGGGCTCGAAATATGGCGCAAGTTCAGGACTTGTAGTTATTTTGGGGACAGTGGTAATTGTTGGGATTGCTATCGTTGCAGCCCGGCCGCGATTCAATAAAAGCGTCGATTTGAGTCGTGACAAGCTAAATACACTTTCTGACCAGTCCATTAAAATCATCAAACAAGTCAAAGAAAGTGGGCAGCCGGTCACAATCAAAGCCTTTGTTTCTGACGAAAAAGTTGCGACTGATTTGCGCGATACTCTGAATCTTTATCAGTCCAGAGGTGCGAACTTTAAGATCGAGATTGTCGATCCCCAGACGCGTCCTACAGAGGCTATGGCGGAAAAGATTGCGGAGGGTAATACCGTGATTTTTCGCCATAGTAACCAGGAAAAACGGATCACAGCTTTCAGCGAAGAGAAGATCACCAACGCTTTGGTGAGCATATTAAAAAATAAAACTAAGAAGATTTATTTCACCAAAGGTCATGGAGAGGGCGCCCTTAAGGGCACCGATGCAACCGGATTTAATCACATAGCTACTGAATTGGAGGGTAATAAAGACGCGGTTGATGAGGTGTCGCTGCTTGAATCGGCA
Organism: uncultured Pseudomonadota bacterium; assembly: GCA_903915625.1. GTDB lineage: Bacteria > Bdellovibrionota_B > Oligoflexia > Oligoflexales > CAIYRB01 > CAIYRB01. Next base: position 92,372 of record CAIWTN010000151.1, read on the forward strand.
AAAGTACCTGAAGATGCTGATATGCTAGTCATATCGGGGCCAAAATATGAGTTTAAGGAAGAAGAAACTCGGATTATAGAAGACTACTTGAAGCGTGGCGGTTCACTTTTGGTGATGGTTGATGCACTGATTCCAGTAACTAATTTGAATAATATGCTGGAAAGATTTGGTGTTAAATTCAATCAAGACCTTTTGATTCTGGCTCCGAACGATATTCGCGCCCAAATGATTGGTCAGAATAATGCCATAGTCAGCGAATTCGATGAGTTTAATTCGGTGACCAAGGATTTTTCACGTTTGTCACAGGTGCAGCTCGTATTTCGCAATACTCGGTCACTTGATGAAATCAAAGATAATCCAAATAAGTTGAAAGTGGAGTTTGTTGCTAAAACTGCAAATGAGATAATTCGAGTAAAAAATGTCAAAAGTGCCAGTGATTTAGAAAATCTGGCCGAGGACCGTTGGGATACCGGCTCGTTTCCCGTGATCGCAGTAGCTGCTGGAAAAATTCAAGGACCCACCCTTGCGAACGCCACGCAGGACGGAAAAGTCACTAAGAGTGATACGCCTCAAGCTGAAGCCGCTCCGAAGTCTAAGGAAACGCGCATTGTCGTTACCGGGTCAGTGGCTTTTGCTGCTAACCAAGGCGCCCAGCTCGCCGAGCATCGTGATATGTTCCTTAACATGACTAATTACTTACTGCAGGATGAAGACTTCATCTCCATTCGGCCAAAAGATCCTACAAAAAGTACGATCCAATTAACGACGAGTCAGAGTCAGTTAGTGCTCCTATTCCTCGCATTTATATACCCTTTCCTATATTTGGGCGGTGGTACTCTCGCGTGGATGAAAAGGAGGCGCGCGTGAAGGGCAAGCTTCGAATAGCAGCGATTCTGGCAATTGTTCTGGTGATGCTGGGTAGTTTGGCATCTTGGGATGAGTGGCAGACCAAAAAAGAAAAGGATGTAGAAAATAAAAAAAATAAGTTGGTTTCATTCAAGCCTGAGGAAGTTGTTGAGCTTGAGTACTTCAGCAATGCTGAGACAGTGGAGAATAGTGATAAGTCTAATGGTAGGTCGGCAGCAGCTTCTCCGGTAGAAATTAGCGCGGTTAAGCAGGATGGTGGCTGGCAATTGCTAAGTCCTTTGAAAGCACCGGCAGATATTGGCGCTATCGATGCATTGATCAAGATCCTTACCGATTACTCTTATGCCAAAATTGTCACCGAAGATAAAACGCGATGGAGTGACTTTGGTTTAGCGGCGCCGAACCGCCGTATTAAACTAAAGATTCAGAGTAAGGTTCCCGCTGAAATAACAGTGTTTCTTGGCAACAAAGCTCCGGTTGGTTATGAGGCTTATCTGAGAACGAGTGAAGGCGACTCCGTCTTGATTGGTAGTCAGCACATTTTGCTCTCTACAAATAAAACACTGAGTGACTTCCGTGATAAAACCCTTATCAAAATTGACCAGCCGAACGTGCAAAGTTTTAGCTACCACCGTCTCGGGGAGCCGCTGATCGAACTGAGTCAAAGGGATGGCAAGTATTTCATAATTAAGCCGGAGCAAATCGCAGCAGATTCCACTGCAGTCAAAGACTTTTTTGATGAGTTGAATGGCATTCGCATTGCGAGTTTTATTGATGCTCCAGATGAAGTTACCAAAGCTTTATTCAACACTCCTGACGCAGCACTAAGTTGGATCAATGGGCCGGACTCCAGTATCACTCTTAAGGTCGTCGAACATGATGGGCGACTTCTTGCGGGCATTGACCCTATTCAGAGAGTTTATGTTTTAGCAGACGATCTAAAACCAAAATTCAAAAAGGGGTTGATAGATTTCCGCAATCGCCGAATTCTCGAATCAGATCTGTTGGAGGCTAAATCGATTGCCATCGATGGTGAAACGTTCGTGAATATCGAAGGCAACTGGTACTCCGAGGGAGATGCAGCAAAGTTTGACGATAAGGGTAAATTTAATGGTGGCGAAAAAGACAAGCCCAAGGAGCGGAGTCATATCCGTGCTTTGATGGTTGATTTGGAGTTCGCCAAGTCTGATCGCTTTATTTTGCCGTCCGATCCTATAGCTTTGAGTCTTACTCAGGCGCCTGCACATCGATTTGTCATTGGGTACTCTGGTCAAAAGAAGCAGCCAGTGACCATTGATTTATATAAAATCGAAGGAGATGCCGACAAATACTTGGTGAAGCGTTCAGGGTCGAGTTTTGTATACCGTGTTCCTGTTTCTACTTTTAATAGCATGACACCACCAAAGCCGGGTGAGCCAGCTGATGCTGGTGGAGCTGCAGCTATGGGTGTTCCCATGGATGATGACCGCGACGAAGACTTAGGCTCAGGAGCGGACGATGGGGGAATTGATACGTTAGGTGATAAAAAAGATGCACCTGCAAGTCAGCCTGGATGAGATTGTATGCTCCAGAAGGTCGTGTCGCTGGAGGAAAGATATGAGGAGGCCTAGATGCGTATGGTAAGCCGCTTTGTGAATTTGGGCTGTGTGCTCTTGCTATTTATGAGCTCGGCGTGCCAGAGTTCTAATCTCTACGATCCAGATGCTGATCTTGGTACCAATGCTGTTAACGGCCAAGCTCAACGCACGACAGGATTTCCAAACTATCTTCGACCCCTTGATGTGGCTGCTAAAAAGGCTGAAGCCGTAAACCCTGATGTAAATTCAGGTGAGGGTGTCGCTGCGAAAGCTCTAGAACCTGATGTCGCGAGGAAGGTTGACGCATCTGCGTTTGTCGTTAAGCAACGTTAAGCGCGTCGGTCGCTAGCCCGGCCTCGCCGATTTGGCACAAATAGCAATTGTGACTGCACATATTAGCAATATCATGATGCTGATGAATTGTGATGTGGATAGCCAGCTTGCTAAAACGGAGCCGCGGAAATCGTCTCTAAAGAACTCAAGGAAAAATCTGAAGTTGGCATAAGTAATCAGGCCCAGGAGTCCCGCGGTCCCAGGGAAAAAGGACTTATTTAGAGACCCGATTCGAAGCCCAAAAAATACAGCACATCCCAATGCAATAGAGGCCTCGGCAAGTTGAACGGGATAGCGGGCAATGTGATCTTCCAAGTTTGGGAATGTCACGGCCCACATGGGTGCGTTTCCAAATTGATCTAAAGGCACGGCTTTGCCAAAGTCATCCCCATTCAGGAAACAACCCATTCGACCAAGTGCCAGGGCTAATAATCCCGAAGGGATGGCGCAATCAAAAAGTTTGGCGAAAGGTAGATCTTTGGCTTTGATTACGATCCAACCAGCCAAAAATGCAGCGATCCCTCCTCCGTAAAAGGTCATCGGCCCGATTTTAAAGAGAGCTGACAATATTGATTTAGTGCCTTCCACTCCCGGCTCTTCAATTAATATCGAAAGTAATCGAGCCCCGAAGTAGCCGCACACGTAGCAAACGACGAATAGTGTGACAACGTCGTTAGAGAGTACTTCTGGGCAATGTTTTATCGATAAGCGCGATAAAAAGATGAAAGCACATAAAGCACCAAGCACGTAAAATACGTGCCAAGACGGTACGATTAGTGATCCCCAGCTAAAAAGTATAGGTAACATACTGTTAACCGTAGTCTGGATTGCCGTAGTCGGCAAGAAATTGAGAGCCGGCGTGCGTATTTAAAATGATAGAATAATTTATTAATTAGTCGGAGGTCCAAAGTTTGGCGCTAGGGAAGTCACCAGCCGCACTAGTGGTTGCAATAGGTATTTTTCTGTCGCGAATTGCAGGTCTCGTTCGAGACAGAGTTTTTGCTTATTACTTGGGTAATTCGGTTGCTGCGGGTGCTTTTAGGGCGGCGCTAAGAATCCCCAATTTTCTGCAGAACCTTTTTGGCGAGGGAGTGCTTTCAGCCTCTTTTATTCCAGTTTATGCTCGTTTACGCGCAGAGGGTCAGGACAAGGAGGCAGTTCATCTTGCGGGAGCTATTGGCGCGCTCCTTGGCTGCTCGGTAACACTCTTGGCTGGCATCGGTATCCTGGCAGCACCCTGGATCATTGATGTATTGGCTCCGGGGTTTGACGCGCCGGCTGTTCGTGATCTGACCGTTCATTTGGTTCAAATCATGTTTCCTGGCGTGGCCTTGCTAGTTATGTCGGCATGGTGTTTAGGGGTGTTAAACAGTCACCGACACTTTTTATTGTCTTATATCGCTCCGGTCCTATGGAACGCGGCCATTATTTGCGCTCTGCTCTGGTCTGGATCGCGCAATCCCATGACGGACGTAGGGCAAACAGACATCGCAATAGATGTGGCGTGGGGCACGATTGTCGGCTGTGCATTGCAGTTTCTTGTGCAGCTGCCTTTGGTTTTGCGACTCACGCGGGGTCTAAGGCTAGTACCTTCATCTAAATCAAGTGCGGTTCGAACTGTACTCCGCAATTTTTTACCAGTGCTCACTAGCCGTGGAGTGGTCCAAATAAGCGCCTATATCGATGGCGTGATAGCTAGCTTTTTGGGGCCAGCAGTTTATGCGGCAATGGCTTATGCACAGACTCTATATTTATTACCGATCTCCCTTTTTGGCATGTCTATCTCAGCGGCGGAACTGCCAGCAATGTCGTCTGTGATCGGCAGTGAAGAGGTTGTTAAAGAGCAACTGCGCAAAAAGTTGGTCAGTGGCCTGAAAAGAGTATCCTTTTTTGTGGTTCCCTCAGTGGTCGCCATGGCTCTTTTGGGCGATGTAGTGATTGCCACAGTATATCAAACAGGCCAGTTCAAGCACGCCGACGTGATGTCTGGCTGGTTGATTCTGGCTGGATCGACGATCGGGCTTCTTGCGTCAACGCAGGGAAGATTATGTTCTACTGCCTTTTACGCCATGCGCGATTCTCGGACACCGCTTTATTTTGCCTGCATCCGTGTGCTCCTCACTGCGGTTACAGGTTATCTATTGGCCTTACCAGTACGGAGCGCACTAGGCCTGTCATCGACAATAGGTGCAGCTTTTTTGACAGGTTCAGCTGGTTTGGCGGGCTGGGTCGAGTTTTTGATGTTGCGTCGTGCTCTAAGCAAAAAGATCGGAGCCTTCGCGGTTGCGACAACGCTTCAAATCCAATTATGGGCCGCCGCTACCTTCAGCGGTACCGTTGGCTTTGCACTGAAGCTTGCTCTGCCAGAGATGTATCCCATCTTAACAGGACTAATTGTACTCGGCGTATATGGACTGTTATATCTAGGAGTGACCACTGCCTTTGGCTTCGGCGAGGGCTTAGCAATCCGCAAAGCCCTAATGAGACATCGCCGATGACTTGTTAGTGGCTAATGTTTCCGGTCGCTGAAGTCTTGAGTGGGCTTGCCGCCACCTCTTTTGAGGTATTGACCATCCACTTCATAGTCGTCTCAGGGAATAGGGTGCCTAGGGCTAAATTCGCCAAGACAGCCACGGCAAGAATTCCTGTCACGACCAGGGAGCGTAAGGGCGCCAACGGTACAGCCACTTTAACTGGTTCGACCATGTACATCCGAACGATCACTCGCAGGTAGTAGAATAATGAAATCGAGCTTCCAATTACGCCAATTATTACAAGTCCATAGAGTTGATTCGTGATCGCGGCGTTAAAGACGAAGAACTTACCAATGAAACCAACCGTCGGTGGCATCCCTGCAAAACTGAACATAAATACGGCCATCGCCAAGGCAGCCCAGGGATGTTTTTTAGCGAGCCCAGTGATGTCATCTAGAATAAGATTGTCATTTTCTTGATTTTCTAGCCACATCAGCACACCAAATGCGCCAAGGGATATTATGGTGTAGCCGATCAGGTAGTACAGTACTGCCGCAATCGGAAAGCTGCCAGTACCTCCGCCAATCGCGCAGATGGCTATGGCCATGTATCCGCTGTGAGCAATCGATGAGTAAGCCAACATCCTTTTTAGGCTGGTTTGTACTAAGGCCATGATGTTACCGAGGATCATCGAGACGGTAGCGGCAAACATCAAGGCTGGTAGCCAGACGTGGTAAACCGAAGCCAAACTCCCGGCAAAAAAGCGTGCGACTAAAACCAAGATCATTGCTTTAACGGTGGTTGCCATAAGAGCTGTGAGGCCGGTTGGCGCTGCCTCATAAGTGTCAGGTGCCCATAAGTGAAATGGCGCAAGTGCTAGCTTGAACGATAAACCTACTAGTGAAAATACAACACCCAGTCTGACCCAATTGTGATCCAGCAGTTTCGGTGCGGCTTGGCTGATCTCGCTGAGGCGTAGGCTGCCAGTAGCGACGTATAACAGGGCAAATCCGAATAGAAGTAATGCCGCTGCAAAAGAGCCTAGTACAAAGTACTTAATAGCGCCTTCTTGACTCCGCCGGGAGGGATTTAGGTAACCGACTAAAGCATAAAGCCCTATCGAGGAGAGCTCGAGGCCGACGAAGAGGGTCACTAGATCTTCACTTGCCACAGTCACCAGCATGCCGGTAACGATCATTAAATAAAGCGCCGTTATTTCACCGCGCAGAAAGCGGTCATGCAAAAAAGTGGAGCGAAATAGCAGCACCACAGTCAACGCGATTATTAAGATCAAAGTCTGCCCAAAACGAGCAAGCACGCCTGCCAGATAACCACCGTTGAGATAAGAGGTCTCAACCGCGGGGCTATAGATTACCGCAGCGGCTAAAGATACGGCAAGACTCAGTACGACTACTGCAAAGACCGCATTCTCCCCACCGAGGCGACGGGATACGCCCTGCAACATGGCTATTAGTGCGCCGACGCACAAGCTAAGTACTGGCAAAGTGGTGAGATAAAATTCGGGTGTCAGTGCGGGAATATTGAAGTTCAACGTCCCATCTCCTTGTGTTCTTCTCCGAGCAGATACGGTGTCGCTATTGGGGCTTCCGCTACGATTCGGTAGTTACGGAAATTATTCGCCAGGTTCTCAATCGAAGGCTTTACCTTATCCAGGAAAAGATTTGGGAAGACGCCCATCACGACTGCTAGGACGGCAAGCGGTGTTAGGTAAGCAAACTCCCGCGGTGTAAGATCTTTCAGCTTTTTATTCTCTTCATTGTCGAGGGGGCCAAAGAGAATTTTGCGGCATAAGGTCAGCATGTATACGGCACCTAATAGCACCCCAAGAGATGCAGTCGCTCCGGCCAGCGGGTTGGACATAAATGTGCCGAGCAATATCAGGAATTCGCCGACGAAGCCTCCTGTTCCAGGAAGACCCACTGAGCTCAGGGTGGCCACGATAAGCATGATGGCAAACCAGGGCATAACCTTTGCCAGGCCACCAAAATCAGCGAGTAGTCGTGTGTGGCGTCGGTCGTAGATGACCCCGACCAAGAAGAACAACGATCCAGTGCTGATACCGTGGTTGATTTGTTGGTAGACCGCTCCCGTTAAAGCCTCCGCAGAGAGTGCCGCCCCACCGCTGACCACAGCGATTGAGCCAATTACGACAAAGCCAAGGTGCGATACGGACGAGTAAGCCACCATTTTTTTGGCGTCTTTCTGCATCCATGCGTTTAGTGCCCCATAAATAATCCCGATAACACCGAGAGCCACAATTAGCGGAGCGAATGTGGCTGTAGCCTGTGGGAACAGTGGGATTGCGAACCTAAGGAGACCGTACGTCCCAAGCTTCAAGAGCACACCGGCCAGAATCACGGAGCCACTTGTTGGAGCTTCCGTATGGGCATCTGGCAACCAGGTATGGAAGGGAAACATCGGTACTTTAATAGCAAAGGCTAATGCAAACGCAGCGAATAACCATAGTTGGGTGTTGTATGGCGCTGTTGTTCCATAAAGGTCGAGTAGGTTGGTTGTGTAGACCCCACTCTGCTGGAAGTGAAGTACGTATAAGACGATCATCGCGGCCAGCATTAACAAGGAGCCGAAAAACGTATAAATGATGAATTTTGTGGTCGCGTAGACCCGGTTCTTGCCGCCCCAGATTCCGATGATGAAGTACATCGGGATAAGCATGGCCTCCCAGAACACATAGAAGAAGACTAAGTCAAAGGCGACCAAGGAGCCAAGCATCCCGCATTCCAGGGTCATGAATAACGCCAAGAATGCCTTCTGCTTCTTCTCGTCGATGTTCCAGACGCTTAACAATATCAGCGGCGTAAGAAAAGTTGTGAGGACAATCAGAAGCAGGTTCAGACCGTCAACACCCATGATGTATCGAATGCCAAACGTTGGGATCCAGTCATGAATTTCGGTGAACTGTAGGCCAGGAGTTTGCGCATCAAAATAAAACCAAATGTGCAAACTTGCTAGGAATGTGACTAAAGCCCCTCCTAGAGATACCCACCGAGCTGTCCCCAGCGATGGACTCAAAATCACCGCTAGAGCAGTCAATAAGGGCAGAAACGTCGTGATCGATAGAATGTGGGAGTTCAGAAAATCCATCGTTGGTTGCCTATCCGCCAAGTGGCCCTAGAAAAACAGCACTGTGAGCATGCAAATAATGCCGACGATCATGACCATGCCGTGCCTATGCAGGCTGCCTGACATCCGGAAGCTGCTTAGGCCTCCAATAAGCATAAATGCCTGACCGACGCCATTGACGATGCCATCGATAATCAATACATCCACGATCTTCCACAAAAACTGAGACATGTCCCGAAGTGGAGTCACAATGTATGAGTCATAGAATTCATCGACATAGTATTTGTTGGTCAAAACTCGATGAGCGCCTTTAAATGCGCTACCCAATGAGTTAGCTAAGCGACCAAACCCGTTACTGTACATGGAGATTGCTAGTAATGAGGAGATTGCCATGCCGGCCACAGATACCGCCATAATCGCCCACTCAAGCGACTGGGGATATTCTGCGTGTAAGTGGTGCCAATGTTCAGCCACTTGTGGTGGGATGCTGATCACCGGATCTAAGTAATGCTCAAACAACAAGTTGCTCAGGCCGGGTATATGAATGATGTGAGGAACATTCAAGTAACCAACCGCCGCACTTAATATTGCCAGCACAACTAGAGGGCCCCACATGACCACACTGGTCTCGTGCAGGTGTTCTTGTGTGTGATGATCGCTTCTGTTCTTGCCGTAAAAGGTCAGCATTAGCAGTCGCACCATGTAGAAGGAGGTGCAAACAGCGGCTAGGGCGCCAAGGCCCCATTGAATGTGGTACTGGTCACCACCTGTCCAGGCTCGCCACAAGATTTCGTCTTTTGAAAAGAAACCTGAGAGGCCTGGGAATCCTATGATAGCTAGCACCCCAATTAGCATGACTAAGTGGGTCACAGGCATGTACTTGCGTAGTCCGCCCATTTCCCGCATATCCTGTTTGTGGTGCATGGCGACTATAACGCTACCGGCACCGAGGAACAGCAAGGCTTTGAAGCAAGCATGCGTGAATAGGTGGAAGACCCCAGCGCTATAAGCACCTACGCCGCAACCTAGCACCATGTAGCCCAGCTGACTGACGGTTGAGTAAGCAAGCACCTTTTTAATGTCGTATTGCACTAGAGCTATTGTGGCGGCGAAAAGAGCAGTTACCGCGCCGACACTTGCTACGATCATTTGTGTTGTCGGCGCAAGATAGAACATGAAGTTCAGTCTGGTCATCATATAGATGCCGGCCGTCACCAACGTTGCCGCGTGAATCAGGGCAGATACTGGTGTTGGCCCA